>CAYXJU010000216.1:0-3090 GCA_964464765.1 uncultured Candidatus Bathyarchaeia archaeon
TCTAACTCTTCCCCTCTTTTTTTCAAGCATAAATCTTTATCAGCTGTGACCAGCAGCAAGATTTTGCGGTGAAAGCTTCACACCGGCTTCAATGGCGGGAGTGAATTGCTCTAATACCCTTGGGAAAAAGAGAAATCTATCTGCAAAGACTAATACAGTCAAACACCTGACTCTGGGTTGATGTGAAATGTGTAAGAGATGGCGAACGCGGTTCTTATTGAGTCTCTGTATCTCAACAATCTGTCTAGGCTTAGCGATGCAGTCTTTGATGGTTCTCCCAACCGTGCACGGAGCCTATGCCGACACGATCTATTCCAGGCTTACTACAGACAAGCCTGTATTGGACGGCCTAATCAACGTCACGGAGTGGAAGGACGCGAATGTTTACATGGGTGTTGGCGAGAACCACATATTTGACGTATATCTGATGCACGGGGAAGATCACTTCTACATCGGCATCCGCGTAGCCGATCCCACTGAAAACTTGAGCGACACGATCAACCTCTTCTTCGATGAAGGAGACGACGGAGGCCATGGAAGCGGGTCAGGCGACGGCGTCTTCAAAGACAACCAAGAAGACTGGAAGGGCATCACAGGAGACGGCAGACTAATCGACGGCTACTGGGACACCAAGAACGGGCATTCTGACTTCTGGTACCCAGGTCTAGGCATCTCAGTGGACTTTGAGGCAGCCATAGCCTATCACATCGACCACTGGGAAGCTGAGTTCAAGATACCGTTCCAAGGAAACGACGGCGATTCATATGATCCAAGCGACTTGAACACGGTACCATGCTGCGACTCTCCAGGATTGCTCTTTGCCCTCGAAGAAAACGCTAGATTCATAACCTATCCTGAAGGTGCCGACTACCATGATCCAAGCAAGTATCTGACGCTGGTGTTTGATGCGGGTCCTCCTACTGTGAGCGAAGTCGACAGCAGTCCTGAGCAGCCTCAGCCCGGCGACGCGGTCACAATCAAGGCCAACGTGAGGGACGAGGACTCTGGAGTAGAAATGGTTACACTGCTCTACTCCATAGATGGCGGAAGCACCTGGACCAGTCTGCCAATGAGCAGAAGTACAGGATCAACCTACACCGCCACGATGCCCGGAGAGCCGGATGGCACAACGGTGCAGTTCAAGGTCGAGGCCAAGGACAACGCTGGATTCACGATAGAGACCACCACCACATCGTATGGCGTTCATGCACCAACCTCTGCCATACCGGGGTTCCCGGTGGAGGCGATATTAGCGGGTATAGCAATGACTGCCCTTGTCCTATGCGCGCGCAAGAAGCCGAAGTAGAAATCGTCCCGGGTTTGCCCGTGGTGGGCCGGGTTGGATTTGAACTCCCGAACGTGTGGAGATCTCTCCCGCTATACTCCACAACCCCATCTTTTTTGTTTCAGTGTATCTGGTCTCATATTTTAACAGTGTTCATGCCGTCCATCTGCAGTAACAATTTCACTTTATCTTTGCGATTTCCAGCTTTCCATGTGGTCCATTCCATTCGCTTGCTCTCTTCAGAAACTCTTCATAGCCTTTTTGTCTGATGAACTGAAGCTGTTTTCTATACTGCTTGTATTTCCATCCTCTCTTGCTCCAAAACTCTTCTAGAATCTCACACGGATAATCTGGACAGTCAGCACAGGTCTCTAGTCGTCTTTCCTTGAAACAGCAGACTTTGATTTCACATTTAGCCTTACTTATGTCCCTCTTGCCCGATTCATACCCTAGCTTGCAGCCAAGACAAGTTCTTTCATTGGGATGTCTTTCCTTTTGCCATTTCATACATGTCCTGCAGTATGCACCGCAACACCCAATGTTCTTAATATGAACTATTGTCAAACCGTTATTCCGAACTTCTCCTTCAGTTCTTTTCTACCTTTGTCGGTTGGATACCACTTGGTTCCTCGTCCACCAGAACCCTGTTGTTTGAGCCACCCTTGTTTTACACAATACTCGAGGAACCTTGATCCAAGCCAATAATGATTAATTGGCCTATCGCTCATTTTTCCACCTTTCCAGTTTTGGCAAGACACTTGATGCCATTTTTCTCGCTTCGTCTTCCATCATTCCCATTTGAACTGCGAATTTAACGTTCTTCTCAATCTTCTCCTGCAAAGTGATGCCTTCGTCTAGGAATCTACCGTTCTGAAAGCAATGGAAACAATATTCCTTGCTTCTACTACCATCGGCATTGCTGCCAAAATCCTCTTTCTTCCTTAGAGGCATCCCACAACTTTGGCAAATCATTTCTTTCGCCTCCAACATTCTATCAGGAAATCCCATAAATATTAAACTTGCGCGGGGAGTGGGGGTTGAACCCCCCACCAGTGGAGATATCACCCGCTAATCTCCACAACCCCTCTTTTTTGTACTTACTACTGCATTTTGGGGTCTCTTGAGTTCGCAAGAACGAATTGTGAGTCAATGTTGAACGTCGTCCTTTTCTGCGGAACAAACTCGACTCTTGTAACGATTTTCTACGAAGACTAATAGCCAAGCGCGCACGAAGATTCGTACGACTCGAACATGCTTCGACCAACGTTTAATAGCGCAGAACATCGTACTTTCGATTATGCCTCCTGAGAACAACTCTGCTGGACAGCCAGAGAAAGAGGCTTTCAGCAACCCCAGCGACTACGAAGACAATCCTCTATGGCCGATCCTGGTAGAAACGGTCCATGGCATGGTGATGTACCCTCACCACAAAGCGTACACTAGGGACAAGGTTCTACCTGAGAATCCCAACGTTACACCTCAAGAACTGGCTTTAAGATTGAATATGCCGCTCGGCGAGGCGCTAGTCATTCTTCAAGAACTCAGATCAAAGCCCACTCCCTAACGCGGCCCTTAAGAGGTAGAGATCAAGCGCGAAAACCTCCTTTTTGGTGAAAATGGCAGTTGCAGCACCAGAATCCTCAAAGAATAGCAAACAAGGACAGACTGGTCTCCAACGCGCTGTCCGCAGAAGACAAGAAGGCTAGGGAGATCTGTCTCCGACTTCTGGAAAAGGCTTTGGAAGCCGTGGATCCGAGAAAGATCGTAAAGAACGCCGTAAAGGTCGTTGACAACGCCATTCAAAT
>CAYXJU010000217.1:0-3082 GCA_964464765.1 uncultured Candidatus Bathyarchaeia archaeon
AGACAGCTATATGAACTATGCAAGCTTCTGCATTGGAGCAATGGAAAGGTTGATGGAACCGTCCGTCGCCTGATAAATTCCAAAAAGGTTCTAGTGAACGCGATCGAGAGAGATGGAAGACAGGTGAATCTTGTCTATCCAAAAACAGCACAATCATTTGATGTGATTGATATACCAATTTCCATGTTGAAATTGGGCAATCCATTATGGAAAGATGTGAGTTTCATTTACGCGCTAGACAGTACAAACATAGGCGTTGCAGGAACTAAACACCCCGAATGGGAAAAACTTGGATGCTTGAAAAAGAAAGTGAAGTTGACTTCTAAGGGAAAACATTTTGTTGTTAAGATCCCTGAACCATTCGTCAGATTTTATCATTTGGAAGACAAGCATATTACGAAGACGATTAACGGCAATAATGTATTGCTTACAATTGATGGGCATGTCGTTACGAACAAAGCATATCCAGCGAAATAACTCGCTATCGTTTTCATGGATTCTTACTCCTATCTCGACTAGCATTCTGTATTAGGCTTATCCATTTGTTATCTCCCTCGATCTTGATTCCCGCTGCTTCGGCTGGCGTCTTTCCTCCTAGCCCCATATGTGGTCTGATGTGGTTGTGATAGATTCTTTGACCTTCAATGATCGAAGTGTTGGGTTTCTTGATGGCTCGCATCGCCTTGTTTCGTTCTTTGAATGTTCCATGATACCGTTCCATGCGATTGTTGTTCAACTGTCCTTGGCGCCAACCGATGCATAACCCAGATCCTTCCACAACTTAAGTATCCGGAACACAGTAAGAGCGGTATAGAGATACGCTGACGAAGCACACTTGGCCTACGTTACTAATCAGTTCTAATTGAGGTTCAGATCTTGGAAGAAGTTCTAAAGGAACTGAGGAAAGGTTCATTCGATCAGAACCCCAGACTTTGCAGAAGAGTTGCATGCAGCAAGTGCGGCAAGACTGGGAAAAAGTTGGTTGATTTTCTGAGGGATGGTCACTTCGAAATTGGAAAGATAGAAAAGATAACTGTCGCTGAGCCAGGGCAGTATGCTCTGTTCACATATGAGGAAGAGACGTTCACGCCGCTTCTGATAAGGACCGTTTGTGAGAAGTGTGGCCATGAAGAAGTTGTGTCAGATCCTGTCCTTACCCTTGAATATCTCACTGGCATATGCAAGTGCAAGAAGCCTAGAATAACGTATTCATGAACGACTATTAACTGAAAAGCGTCGAATCCTGAACGTATGCTTTTCCAGTTCTCAGAGCTATCTCAGCTTTTCCCAACTCGTATCCAAGATAGGCCGAGTGCCCCAGATCTGACACTAGATCCGACTTCAGTAATGTTTGATAGGCTTGTTGAGCTGTCTCTCCTTTGACGACAAAATCGGGTTTATTCCTCTGATGCATAGGATAGTGAATTACCACCATCTTCCCAAGTTTCCGATCAATCATTATCTTAAAGCAACCCTTTGGATCCATTCGCAGCTCTTGCCCAGCAACTGTCTGAATCTCCATTGCTCCCTCAGTGTATCTTGGGTCGTAGGGTTCCTCAAGGAACCGTTTCTCCTTCATCAGCAAAAGGTCTATTCCCAAACCCTTTGGAACAGAACCTCTTCTTCGAGCTAGAAACATCATCTTTGATGCAGTTGAAAGCTCTCTTACGCATCCTCTGCAGGTATTGCTTACTTCTGTAGTCAACATGACACTTATCCCAAGCTCCGACGACGCCCCGGCGACCAGAGCGTTCACTCCCAATGTGTCAGCGTCCAAGAGTTCAACCACATTTCCAACTCCACAAAAGAGAGGCTGTTCAGATTGGTCGGATCTGAACTTGTAGTAACTTACAATCGACTCCACGAAGCCTGGAGACCCTATCGGATCCATTATCAAGTCAGCCAAGACACGATTCATTCCAAGATTTCTCGCAGTCTCTATGTTTCTTTTCATTGCATCCACGCGTTCGTCAGGCTTCTTTGGAAAGTATCCTTCTTTGTGATTTGTCGGTATTACGACTACAGCCACTTGCCTCGCGAACTCTGACATCTCTTTAACGTTCCCACCGTCCACGCTCAGTATTAGGTCGGCGCCTGCGTCGACTCCAGCCGCAGCCTCGGCCGGATCGATCGTGTCGATGCTTATGGGAACATCCACGGCTGCTTTCGCAATCTTCACAGCCCGCTTCGCATCTTCTTCTTTTCCTCCGCCCACGATCATTCCAATATCGATCATGTCAGCTCCAGATCGCACAAAGTACCTTGCTCTTTCAGAGATCTGCTCATCTGAAAGTAGAGGCGCATCAACAATCTCAGCAAGAACGCGCATAGGAAAGTCTCTTCCGACAGGCAGGGAACCAACCAACAGGTTGCCCGGCCTTGCCAAGAGTTCGCGATTCTTCTCAACAACAGCCAGCTCATTAAGAGCATTCTTCTTCAACTCCTCTTTCAGGAATTCACATGCAGGAACCACCTTCGAAAGTCTGACTTGTCCATACAAGTCTAGCACCGTTGGAAGGTCGGCAGCGTAGCGAGGTCCTCTGAAAGTCGGTATGCCAGTGGCTTCCTCTATTAGAGAAATGTCACCATACATGTATCCCGGTGTCAAGATGACATCGAAGCTTTTCCGCGAACTTTTCTTGAGAGCTTCAGCAACAGCTTTGGCAGTCAAGAGTGCTGCCACGGGAGATGGTAAAGCGAAGACTTCAGACTCGACATGACTTTCGCCAGCGTATTTCTCCACAAGGCTCTTTGCCAACTGACCCGTGATGAGAAGGAACCTCAAGCCGATGATTCAACCCCCTTTACTCGAGGTATTGCTTTATCGCTTCGCGTATCTTGTAGGGGTGATCGAGAACTTTCATTCCATCCATTTTTCTGAGCTTGTCAAAATTATCGGCATCTACTTTTCTGATTGTTATCTGAATCTGTTCACCATATTCTACATTCCTTGGAAAAGTGGAAGTCTGACTCTTCTCCCGCTTGTACGGTAGTCTAGTCAGAATTGGTCCATATGCTTGATCGGTAGGAACCAAGATCACTGGCGTCTTTGCCTTCTGTGCTTGAGCGACAGCATTTGTAA
>CAYXJU010000218.1:0-3061 GCA_964464765.1 uncultured Candidatus Bathyarchaeia archaeon
ACATTCTCCGGATATTTCACAGTTGTTTGCTGCGAGTACTATGTGTTAAATACTTATCAAGAGATGATTGCGGCAGTCTGATAATGACAATCCCCTGAAGTTCGTACACAAATGGTAAATCTAATCGATGGTGGAATCATGGAAATCAAAACGGTTGGAGATGTGGGCGTCGCTATCTTCGTCAAGCGATTGGACGCCAATACATCCAGAGATGCGGAAATGATGCTGAAAGATATCGTCGAGAAGGGTGTTAGAAAAATCATCTGCGACCTGTCTCAGACAGAATATATTGCTAGCGCTGGTTTGAGGTTGCTTTTGTCTGTCGGCAAGAATCTACAAAGACTGAATGGTCAACTCGTTCTCAGCTCGCTCGGACCATACGTGAAGGAAGTCTTTGATACAGCGGGGTTTACTCAGCTTTTCAAGATATACGGTTCAACCGAAGAAGCTTTGAGTAATCTACGACAGTAACATGAAAAATACTGGATTTCGAATAGTATTCCAACCGAGGCACCTTCGGGCCCCAATGCTTCTGGTCAAACCAGTCTGCGCACAAAATGCATTGACTATGATAGAGGCTTACGTGTTTACATCAGATGCATGCGTAGTGCTTCTTTCATCAGATCGTCTCTGAATCTTGGATGGGCTATGCTAATGATAGCTTCTGCTCTTTCCCTCACGGACTTCTGTTTTAGGTCTACAATTCCATATTCGGTTGCCAGATAGTTCACATCCATTCTTGGAGTCGTCACTGCGGAACCCGTCCGGAGACGTGGAATCACTCTTGAGATTTGACCCTTCTTCGCTGTAGAGTAGAAGGCCATTATGGAAATTCCGCCACGTGCAGCGTAAGCTCCTCGTACGAAATCAAGTTGGCCACCCGTACCGCTGTATTGAGACCCAGCTATCTCTTCAGCGTTACATTGGCCTGTAAGATCTACCTCCAAGATTGAATTAATGGCAACCATGTTATCGTTTTGAGCGATTACTCGCGGATCCATCACATACGACGATGGATAGCTTTCAAGACTTGGATTATCATTCATGAATTCGAATGTGCTATCTGTGCCATACGCAACCGAAAAAACGTGCTTTCGGGGATGCAGAGTTTTCTTGCGTCCAGTTATTACTCCCTTTTCTATCAAGTCCACCATTCCAGGTCCAAACAACTCAGTGTGAATGCCAAGATCTTTGTGTCCTTTCAGATGCGGTGTAATGGCGTTGGGCAATCCGCCAATACCCAGTTGAAGGACCGCCCCATCAGGGATTAGCTCCGCCATCTTCTTGCCGACGATTGCGTCTTCAGGTTTCGGTTCAGGAGGAGGAAGTTGCATAAGTCGAACATGATTCTCAACTATTGCGTCAACTTCAGAGACGTGAAGCAGTGAATCTCCGAATACTCTGGGCATGTTCTTGTTCACCTCGATAATCAGTTTCTTGGATTGCCTGGCAGCTGTTGATGTGAGGTCATTGGCTGTGCCGAACGTGAAGAATCCGGCTTTATCCATAGGAGAAACCGTGGTCACTGTCACGTCAACATTCATGCGTTCCTTCACGAATCTTGGAATTTGGTGCAAGTATGAAGGAATAAACTGTGTCAATCCCACGGCACTCTGTGGCCTATTGGCTTTACTTACAAACCAAGAATACGCTTCGATGCAATCGCAGAGATCTGGTGCGAGATAAGTTTTCGACGCATGCTCCTGAGGGTTGAAGGAATAAATCTTGATGTTTTTGAGATTTCCTGCTCTGGCTCTATTCGCAATTGCTTCAAGTAGAGCTGGAGGCTCTGCTACAGTGGTTCCATGAATGATTGTGTCACCATCTTCTATTTTTTGTACAGCTCTTTCTGGAGTGGTGAGTCTTCTCTCGTATTCATCATAGATACCCATGCAACTCTACTCCATTCAAACCATCAATTGATTCATGCATTCAGTGCCAACTCAGGTTATAAGTAATAGTGAAGTATGAAAAAGCCGCCTATCGCAGGATTTCATAAGGATCTTCCAAAGGTCCATGTGGAACAGTGTAGTCGACCATAAAAGTTGACTAAGCGCATCTTTATCTTACTGATAGCACAGGTGCGTGACAAATGGCTACCGCGATCCTGCAGACATCACTCGTCCTCATACAGATGGTCTGCGTCATTATCGTGATCGCATACCTTGTCACGAGAAGTCGATACTTTCTGGAAGTGTTAGAAGGGCGATCAACGGTCAAGACACAAGCCATTTTGTCTATAGTCTTCGGGATAGTCTCAATATACGGAACGATCAGTGGAGTCGAAGTCCTTGGCGCAATTATCAACGTTCGAGATCTTGGACCAATGGTAGCAGGACTCACTTGCGGTCCAATCGTGGGAATAGTTGCCGGATTGATTGGCGCCATCCACCGCGCGTGTCTTGGAGGATTTACCACAGTTTCATGCTCAATCGCCACGGTACTCGCAGGTTTCTTTGGTGGATTAATCAACCTAGCAAACAATCGGAGATTTGTGGGTATCAAGCAAGCGGTGCTTTTCGCGGTACTAATGGAGGCTGCCCACATGTTGCTTGCGCTGTTGCTCGACCGTCCATATTCCGCTGCACTTGATGTTGTTAAAAGCGCTGCGGTTCCGATGATCGTCGCCAATTCTGTTGGAATGTTCATATTTGCTTTCATAATCACAAACCTTGAGAATGAACGCAAGACTCAGCGTGAGCGGGACACCCTTCTAAGAGAAATGGAACGAAAGAACGCTGAGCTTCAGATAGCGGCGGAGATACAAGGAGATTTCTTGCCTGACGCCATTCCAGAAGTGCCAGGTTTTGACATCGCTGCAAAGACTATTATGGCAAAAGAGGTTGGCGGAGATTTCTTCGATGTGCTGCCCTTTGAGATTATGCAATTGAAAGAGGGAAAAACTGGCATCGTAATTGCAGACGTCTCAGGAAAAGGAGTTCCCGCCGCTCTCTTTATGGCACTATCACGGATTGTAATAAGAGTTAACGCCCGGTGGCATCAAGAACCAACTGATGTCATTAGAGATGCGAACAATATTATTACGAGTGATTCAAAATCG
>CAYXJU010000219.1:0-3059 GCA_964464765.1 uncultured Candidatus Bathyarchaeia archaeon
AGTGAATGAGACTATCAAGACTGCTGATCAAGTATTGCACAGTATTGCTAGCAAAACATAAACAACACAATATAGAAAATTGAATGTGGCTATCATTTGACAAGAATTGAATCGACGCGCCAGTAGCCTTGTCTTGATTGATTCCATTGTCTAACCCTTGACAGCTCCGAAAGTCAGCCCTCTGACAAGATGCTTCTGTACGACAAAGGCAAATAGCAAAGCAAGTATCGTAATAGTGACCGCCACGGCACCTATTTCATTCCAGAATGTCCCTCTGATAGTCACCAAGCCAGGAACGGCGACAGGTAACGTCTTTGAATTGTACGCTGTGAGTACGAGTGCATACAAGAACTCGTTCCACGAGGCTAAGAAACAAAAGATGGAGGTTGCCGCCATGCCTGGAGCCACAAGCGGCAAAATAACATCCTTGAAGGCCGCGAATGGCGTACAACCGTCAACCAAGGCAGATTGGTCTATCGACTTTGGGACCTCGTCAAAGAACCCCTTCATTATCCAGACAACAAAGGCCAAGTTGAATGTGGTGTAGGCAATGATCAAGGCCAATGGCGTGTCAAATAGTCCAAGTGTTTTGAACATAATGAAAAATGGCACCGCCAATACAATCGGCGGGCACATATACGTGAATAGAATCAGAAAAGTCAAGTGGCGTCCACCCGTGAGCTTGTATCTGCTGAAGCTATATGCCGCTGGAACACCGACTGCGAGAGATAGCCCTGTTGTACCAAGCGCGACGATTATACTGTTGCGGAGAGTGAAAAGAAATCCTTTCTCTATGAATACAACATGATAGCTATCCAAAGTAGGACGAAAGACCCATACAGGTGGAATCGCGAAAATATCTGCCCGAACTTTGAGAGATGTCACAACCAACCAAACGTACGGAGCTGCACTGACGAATAGAACCACAGCAATTAGACAAGATATTGCTATGGTGCGCAATCCGATTCTTCGACCAGTCGTCATATTATGAATTCTCCTAGAATAGCTTGATTCTCCGCTGCACAACAAAATAGAGAGCGCCAGAAATGACTACTGTAAAAAGTGCAATCATCATCACTGTCGCAGCGCCATATCCCATATTCCAGTAGTAGAAATTGATACGCCAGGCATATATGCTCAGGAGTTCTGTAGCTGAAGAAGGCCCGCCTCCCGTAAGTATGTATATCTGATCAAAAGTTTTGAACGAAGCTATCAAACACAGAATTGTCGCAACAACTATCAGAGGCATCAACGTAGGTATAGTTATCCACCAGAATGTCTGCCAGTCGGACGCCCCATCCACTCTTGCTCCTTCATATGGTCCTCGTGGCAAAGCGTGAAGCCCTGCAAGAATTATGAGAGCATAGAACGATGTATACTCCCAAATATCCATCAATATAATCGTGACTTGAGTTGCTAGAGGATCCGAGAAAAGCGAAGTTTCGCGGAAGAACCCAAGTTCCTTTACATAATACATGAGTGTTCCAAATTCGTTGTTCAATAGGAAGCTATACATTAACCCCACGACTACGGGAGCAAGAATCATAGGAATCATCAAGATTGAGATCAGTATTCTTCTGGCTCTCAACTCTCTGTTGAATAACAGGGCGACCGCTATTCCGAGAATGATTTCGGCAACAGTTACCGACACAACATAGACAAATGTGATCTGTGCGCTATACCAAAACTTGGCATCATGTAACAGATCCCAGTAATTGCCTAGTCCCACAAATTGGCCTGACATCTCTGGCCTTTGAAAACTCAATGATAGAAAACTTATGCGTAAGGCATATGCAAACGGATAGACAACTATGGCAAAGATTACTATAAGAGCAGGGAGAATGAAAAACCATCCAGGGTACTTATCCAACAGCTTCTGTAACGAATTCAAACTTCAGCAACTCATCTCATAAAGCACTCACGTGCGGCGCGCATCTGAATTTGAAGTCGAACTGCTGTTGATCAAGAATGCGGAAAAAAATGGAAAGGGTGGAAGAGGGTCTATTTCTCGATAAGCGTCTGTATTTCCGCTTGTGCTTCCTCGCATGCTTTCTCAGGTGTTAATTCGCCTATGGTCGCTTTCGAAAGGTACAATGCAATTGTGTCCTCTATTTCAGGAACCTGAACGAGCCGCGGGTGGGTGAAAACCACGCCTTCAGCCATAGAGTCCTCGATAGCTTGATAGAACGGCCATTGTTTACGAAGATCTGGATCTTTGAATACACTCGATCTAGTCGGAGTCGATCCTAGTTTTGCCCACTCAAGCTGAGTCTTCTCGGACAACACCCATTTTATGAATTCGTATCCTTCCTTAGGGTTCTTCGAGTTCGCCGAGACACCGAGCAAAGAGCCATCCCAAAGAGCTACCTTCTTGCCCGTTTCTACACTTGGAAACGCGTCGTAGCCAATATTGCCAGCAACTTTCGATGCTGGGTCCGTCTCAAAGAACACTCCGTGGTCCGCCCACTGTATGGAAATGGCGACATCACCGCTACCCATGGCGTGGGCATTTCCATCCCACTCCCATTCCACAGCACCTGGAGGAGCATGCTTCACAAGCCAAACAAAATCGCTCACGGCATTGACAGCTGCTTGACTATTCATTTGCGGTTTTCCTTGGGTGTCAACTATCTCGCCGCCATTGGCAGCCAACAGCACGAGCCAATCAGCCACTGCTGCAAATCCTCGCTTGGCACAAATGGTGGTCCCATATCGTTTGGGTGGATCGTGGAAGAACGCAACAACATCTTTGTATTCTTCCAGATTCTTTGGTGGCACACTGTACTCGTAACCGTACTTTGCTTTGAAGGCTGCCTTGTTGGCCACATCTTCGAGCAAGTCTTTCTTGTAACTTAGATAGTTTATGTAGTGAAAAGCAGGGAGTGCATACCTCTTGCCATCAACTACGCCTCTATTCAATACCCCTTGCAGAAGATCGCTCCAGTTATAATCTGGCGGTGTTATGGCTGGGTCGTCAACGTACTCGTCCAAAGGTCGGAGATAACCATTTTTTGCGTATCCATAGAATCGAGGGGCAGCCGCTTGAACAACATCGTAGA
>CAYXJU010000220.1:0-3048 GCA_964464765.1 uncultured Candidatus Bathyarchaeia archaeon
AGATGTCGACTTTCGATGGGATGACGTTTCTAATATAATTGTGTAGCATCATTCAATTATCCCTTGATTTCAAATTCTCAGTCATTCTTCCTCTCCAGACCATCTTGCAAGAGTCTGACAATTATCCTTCGCATCCCACCTATTCCTGTAGCCTTGAGGAGGGTTGTTCTGAAGAAGATCAAGTACTCCATTAGTATCAGAATCAACGGTAGAGTCACTCGCTAGAAATGCCATCCTCAAATAGGCGACGGCTTGCCCTGGCGAGCTTTGATTCACGAACAGGTTGAAATATGGATGTCCTCTACAATCAAGTTTAGCATCGGAATTGATGGGCATGAATACCACGTTTTGATCATACTTGCTTGCTAGGCCCAAAGCAGTTACGGATGACTTATTCATTGAGTATATTCGCCTTTCGATTCGCTCAAAGAACATGCCGTTCTGGCTTATACGACGAATAGTAGACTCATCCAATGTCACAACCGCTTGTCCTAGGAACAAACCATTGAAACTTAATGACTGCGAACTACTGTCGTGATCTAGACTCTGGACCTCAAGATCGATTATTGGTTTGGTCGAATAGACAATTATCCGTAATAATTCCTCTAGACCTATTAATTCCAATTTAAGCCTATTCTTGAATAAGAGAAGTTCGGAAGGCATCTCGTCGATCAGTTTCTCGTCGATACTGATCTTCGGATTCGTGGGAAGTTTCATCATGACTAATTCATACCATACCTTGCCAGTATACACTTCATCGGGCCAAGGTTCCCAAATACAGACGGTCATCCACCTATCTCTGACGGTAATTTTCAAGAATCGAGTTTGGATGATGAATCCCTGTCCACTCTTAAGGACTGTGATATTATCGCTTGAGTTTAGAAGCTTAAGCACAGCATATTTACTGTTGAGAACTTCACGAGAATGAGGGAAGTTAGATCTAATATATCCATCGTCCATCTCGTTGACTGAGACGTAATAGACATTCCTATCTCCAAACGCTCGCCTACAGAAGTCGGGTGTGAAATCTGGGAGGTTAGGAGGGTTGGGACGCAATCTGTCAAGTTGAATGACAGGACGTCTAGAGTAAAAAGAGAACGATGGTTCATACAAAAGATAAGTCGCCGACCCAAGGTACAGAAAAGATGGTTGTAGAAGGACAATATCCAGGGGTGATGTCTCCCTACCCAAAATTCCGAATAATTCTGAATCGTAAGCTGCATTCCATAGCTCTGGCGCGATTGCCCTGGACTCTGAGAATGCGTAAGGCACACTGGAGAAATTGACCAGCAAGATTAAGCAGAGGAGTGCAAGCATGATCTTGTGATTCTGTGAATCATTACGTAGGATCTTGATACCAATCTGGTCTCTCAAAACTCCATTCGACATTAAGTATGCAGCCATTATGCACAATGCAGGCAATAGCGGGAGAGCGTAGAACGAGCGATTCTTAAGATGTATGAAGAGGAACGTAACATATATTGAAATCCATATCAGACACAAGACCTCTGCCTTTGCCCTCCGCTTGATGAAAATGAACAAGCCAATCAGACTAAGGGCCACAAGCAACGGGTTAGAGTTTAAAATGTAAGAGAAATAGGTCTCGCCAATTCTTGAAACAAGCGATAGTGCCCATTCAGAGAAATACATTCGGAGATGAGGCCCGTACGTGAGTATAGAAAACGGTGCTCTTTGAAAAGAGTCGGCAACAAAATAAGCGGTCACAAACAAACACATGGAAATAATGGCGTGCCTACCACGAAACCACTCAAAAGATTTTGAAACGAGTGCATATAGGGCGAAGGTTGGGATCAATAGCAAAGCCAATTCAGAGGCCATCTGCGAAGCTATCATGCAAATTGTACTCAGATACAGTAGTTTTGGCTCTCGCTGTTTGACGCTCTTGTAGAAGAAATGTATAGAGAGAACATAGAAAGGGGTCATAATGACTGCATGTCGAGTGATGCCACTCCAAGCAATTTGGCAGGGCAATGTGGCCAGAATTAATGAAGCCTTCCATCCAGTAGATTCATCGAATAGCTCAGTTGCCAACAAATAAGTAGACAACACTGTAATTCCTCCAACTGTTATGAATAGCGCCCGTGCACTGAATTCACTGACTCCAAAGAAGTAATGACCTATTTCTAGGGTCCAAGCGACGAGCGGTCTCTCGAAAGGCCTAATGATGAACCCCCAATCTCCTGAGAATACATCCTTGATCGCTGGGAGATTGGCTCCTACCTCGTCGTCCCAGAAGCGTCTCGAGCTTACAAAGAACAATACGTAGCTAATTGTCAGATAAACGATTATCGGTACTCCTTGGTGCAGAAGCCTCAACTTTTGATTCAACGACTTAGGATTTTCGTCATACTTGTCATTGATCGGTGTTCTCAATTGCCTCAATCGGATAGGATTGAGGAAAATTATGGAAAGAAGAGCAAAATAGAGCGCGATAAAATCTATCCTGATAATGTCCCCTGAGAATCTCTTGAGGGTGAAAGCGGCAAAAGGAATGAGGACTATGCTGAGGCATAAACTCGCTAATCCCTTCTCGAGGAAACTGAGTTTACGAGCGTAGAAGGTTGAGACTATGCCATATCCCGGCAGTATCAGGAAAAGGATCGTTCCACATATAGCTAGTAAGGCCTTTGACGGGAGGTCCAAAACTAATGGAACTGCGGTTACTCCGGAGAGCAGCATGAAGAGTGAAGCATTCTTGATTTCTTTCATTTCATTGTCAAATCTTTATGGCAATTCGGCTCACATCACATGACAGGGCGATGGGTACAGCGATTAAGATCGATGCTGCACACTCATGCGAGCCTTGGCTCCATAACGTTTGGCAAATACGCATATTGTCAAGTACCGACATATATGCATGTGGCAACAATCGATGTCATGATAGCGCCGACCGGACGCGTGGGTTGACACGATATTGAGGCTGGATGCCTCAGTCTAGGAGAGCATGAACTGCCCAAATAGATCTCGCTTGAATCTCGGCGCCCACTTCTGGAGAGGTGTCGCTCTTCCGATGAGGAACTGTAAAGG
>CAYXJU010000221.1:0-3043 GCA_964464765.1 uncultured Candidatus Bathyarchaeia archaeon
ATAGAAATCTCTGGAAGTCGTTAACATAGAGTGGAAATTGATGGAAATAGATCTCAGGTCTGAGAAAGAGAGGAGCGTGGATTTGGAAGGGCAGTTTGCGTAATTATCGCGATGATTGAGAGGTGTTGATGACTGGTTACTACTGTATGGTTGTTACATGTTGTTTTTGCCAAGAATAGATATGATAATGGTCTTTCCGGTCCAGCTATGTGTACTTCTCATTATTGTTATCTGTTTCCATGATTCCGAATGTTTCTTCTGTATGCTTGAAATGGACGATTCTGCGAACTAGCTCTTCCTGACCTTTCATGATCTCGTAGAACACCGAGTTGGTCTTTGGCAGTTTTCTTAGTAGTTTGAGTGTCGTCAGATGATTAAGCCTTCGGCTAATGGTCATCTTTGATATGGCTATACCCCTGCTTTTGAACAGTCTGTAGATTGAGTGTAATGACTGAGTCGTAGTATCATTAGGAAAAGGTAAGCGAGTTAGAAATGACCCGAGGATTTTGAAATCATACCAGTCGAATTGACTGCAGAACTGTTCGAATGACGATTGTTGCTTTAGTATTTCTTGCGAGAACTTCACCATTGAACATAGATTTTCAGTGCATAAATATTTACGAGGTTTTTGTGCTCAACACATTCTCATCATAACGATTGCAAATCGTCGATGAAAAGTATCGCGTGATCTGTTGTGAGGAATACTCAAATACGTACCAAGAGCTAAACATTACATGGGGCAAATACAGGTGCTCTAATTGTTTCCACAGTTTCAGCACATGCTTCAACGTCTTTTCGATACTGGACGTGATGATGTAATCTTTCGGAATCTGTGTCTGGGCTTGCATGACTGGAAGACTAAGGAACTTGCCAAGCAATATCTGAAGTCGAGCAAAGATGTGAAAGAGAAGATGTTGAAAGATCAGAGCAATAGATTGAGTTGGAGTAGGGGTTGGACAAAATATCAAGATAAGGATTGGCGCGTCATAGTGTTGGAATCCCTTGTGGACGCAATTCACAACGGGGAGCTTAGTACAAGGCAACGCGATAGTATTTTTGGACATAGAGACGATGAAAACTTACTTCTTGGGCCTCTAGGAGAACTCTTAAGAAAGAAGGCGAAGTGCGATATGGTCTTGGACACGCACAACAAGAAGAACCTGCCATGTGGAAATCCTGATTTCATAACAATTAGGAAGCATAAATTGAGTAAGTGGCCTCACGTGTTCGCAGTAGACGCCAAGGCCAACAACATGGCTCTCGATGACTTCTATCGTCAATGTTTCAATTACTACGAACGATTTGATCGCGTATACCTTGCTACAACCGGATGGGTAGCTGCGGAGAGAGGATCGAAGTTTAAGGAAGAATTGGATCATTGGAAAGCAGGTTTGATTTACATTGATGTAACATCACCAAAACTTTCTTCGATAAAGTCAAAATCTCAAGGACACTGTCGTAACGAAGAAACAAAGAAACGAATACTCAAAGCCGTGGGCTATGAATGAGAAGGTTCGATTTCAATTCGACACCGGAGGAATAGAGGGTTTTTGATCCGTCGTCTTTAAGCTTTCAAAACTCCAGATAATATTATGTCGGATCTGCTCACTGCTCCGTTGAATCTGATTAGAGATCTAGTTGGTCAAGCATCATCCGGCGGAGCAATACCGTTCTTTGATCCGTTTTACAATTTAGTTGTGCTCTTGTGGATGGCAGCTATCGCGGCTATTCTAGTCTGTCCTTTCTGGAAAAAGTTTCGAGCTTTCGCTGTTTTTCTAACGTGGCTAGCGATCTTTACGACTCTTGCTATGCGAGGTTCTTCGCCTGAAGGGTTGAAACTTGATGTGCTAAGTTCGTTCTTCAATATCTCGCTGTCTGTCGTGTTGTTGGTGTTGTTTGTCATTCTGACGATTTGGTTGTTTGGAAAGCTTCTTGGCAGTAAAAAGCTGGTGTCGGCTCCAAAGGTGGGTTAGTGAGTGTTCTACGACGAGTATTAACGTGGTTTCTGGTAGAGGTTGCACTGTTATCTCTCGGATACTGTGGCGTCGTACTATGGAGTGGCAATTTTATAACCGGAATCCTGCTGGGAGATGTTTTGCTCTTTGCTTTTCTGACTGTACTTTTTCTTCTCAACTTAGCTATAACATCGAGAAATACGTCAAATCAAGACGAAGGAATTGAAATACCACCCGCGGTTGCTCAGACAAAGAAGGATCAAGCTCTGAAGTATCTCAAAACCTTGGGCAACGTAACTTCTGGCCAACTAACATCTTTGCTTGAGGTAGATGTTCGGAATCTTTCCAAATTCATAAATCCACTAATTCAAACTGGAGTTGTGGAAGCTAGAAAGCAAGGCAAGACATTCATCTACAGCCTCAGGAATGCACATACGATCTTGCATACGCATAATCGTCATAATCCCTTAGAAGAAACAGATTATGCAGGTCATGCCACGCTACCCAGATCGGATGTCAAACTACCTGCAGAAGGCAATATGCTTGGCAGAATTGCCCTAGATGACTGGAAGCTTGGTGATGGATCTTGAAGCGTTAGGTTGGAGACGTTCAACCAGTTACCAGCGGCCCCTGGTGACGAAGCTTGGCAGAGTCGTCTTCACAGTTGTCAAGGTAAAGAGAGGCCGGAGAGTATTCTCCCCCATCATATACACGTTGAATATTGAGAAGCGCAAGTACAGTCGAGACGTGAGAATGCTCCTAGCGGACAAAGCCTCCCGCCTATCCTACCAAGACGCTCAAACCGACTTCATGAATCATACAGGAGTCAAGGTTCCTAAGCGTACCATCCACAGCTTCGTACAGGAGATAGGTAGACAACTAGGCGAAGCAAACCAGCCGCGTGGCAGCCATCGACTATATGCATCGATTCAACCCCCTGATCGAAACGCTTACCGCCCTGACATATCGAAAAACGTTGGGAGAGCTGCGCCGAGTAGTTGTGGAAAACTACGCTCAGGACGAAACCCTGCCCCCGGAGCACTGGTTCTGGAATAGAGAAATCTCCGGTGGAATTCTAATCGAGCACG
>CAYXJU010000222.1:0-3034 GCA_964464765.1 uncultured Candidatus Bathyarchaeia archaeon
TTTTATTGCAGATGACAGGATTGCTAAGAGTATCAGTGTGGGTATCAGATATAGCACCGCAAGGTTCAACAAACTGACTTGAAGAAGCACTTCAAGAAGCATTTTGGACTTCCCAGACATTAACCGAAGGATCTATGTTTTAAGTTTAGTTGTGCGCACCTTTCACCTTTATAGTGCGATTGAGGAGAGCCTGGATGTGAAGATGTAATACCCAATCTGTGGGCGTATGGGCGCATGTTACGAGATGGTCATCCAGTAGCACAATATGGAAGGGGATAATCGCATGTTCTGTGTTGCAGCAGGAGAAAAAGGATTCGGATAATTTTTGTGGCGGGCCCGACGGGATTTGAACCCAACTGGGTCTAAATCCTGAACTTTTTTCATAGAAAAACCCATCCAGACTCATCTCTTCCGGATGATACAGTATTGTTGCTTAAATTCTTTCTCACTAGTGCGACTACAAATAATGACAGTTTCAAATTTGAGGCTTAATGCCGAGAGTATGGAGCTCACTCCCTGCACCAAACTCACAGCATGGCTCCCGTTAGATGATAATAAGATGCTTCAGTTTTCGCCGTTTTACTTCTGTATAAATAGTGGCCAGCCGCATTAGACTTGCTCTAATGGGTTTGGTAAGTTCGGGGCAAAAGGTTCTAAGAGAACTTGGGTAAGGAATTCGGAACAAGGTAACCAAAGAGCATCCCACTCCATCAGAGCTAAGTTGACTGGTCGAGTTTCTTCTTCATCTGTGCGATGTTGCTTGCCTTGATTTGTCGTATCCAGCTACGGTAGTTCAGCTTCAAACGTTCCCTATCGTCTTTTTCCAGTGGGTTGTTGTGTGCTATGGTATTACGTGACAACTCTATTTCTCTGAAAAACCCCTCCAGAACATTCAGCGGAGGGATAATGCCCTCGAAATCCCTCACATTTGAGGCGATTATTGATCGAAGGTCATCGAGTTCAGTGTAGTATATATCGTGCGGCTTGCTCTTCCCGTGCCAAGCGTTTTTCTTTTCAGTGGTCTTATTTTGCTCGACATGTCTCTTAATCCTTGCTCCGACATGATCCTTCCACCAGTCCTTCCCGTGCTTGCTTTGCATCACTACACAGATGATGTTTCTAACCGAGTTCTCGAAAGCATAGACGTACGGATATAGTTCAGCCATTGCTTTGGCTTCTTCAGCAATTTGATTGGGAAGAACTGGATCATCCGTTTCAAACTCTGAACCAAACTTCAATATGCAAGTCCGTCTTGTCCGTTTTGCCTGAACCTCTGCAGATTGTATCGCTGGCCGTTGAATCTTTGCCTTCGCATCCCTTATTTGGCTCAGCTCTGCAGAGGATGCATACCTTGATATCTTGACACTTAACGTTTCTCCATAGATCAGCGCTGCCACTTTGTCTGAAACCGTATACTTTTTTCTGATACGAGCAAGTTTCTGATAGATGTTCTGTATTGAGGTTTGATCTTTTCTACGTATTGCTTGCATTAATTCTCTGTCAATCAAGCGATAGCCTCAATTTTGCCCCTTCGTGAACGTTTCTTGCGTTTCTTCGTTTTGAGTCTGTGCAGTGTCTGTCGGACATTTTCCGAAGTTGTTCCAAGTAAACTTGCTATCTGAGGCGAAGAATAGCCTATGGCGTCAAGTACTCTAATCTGCTCTGATGGCTCCTTGTTCAACGTGAGGACTAACGCCTTGGTTAATCTATCTACAGTACTAGCGATTTCATCAGGTTTGGTCTTTTTCATCGCTTCTCTTTCTCCTAAGATTGGATACCTTTGTTCTAGCTAGTCGTCGTGCCTAGTAATGTTGTACGCACTGCGCTTTTGGTATGTTATGTCACTTGGTATTTACAAGAAACTTTCGGTAGTACACGTCTTAAGCATCAGCGGGAATTCTTCGCCAGTTATCTGTAAGTTATAAAAGGACCACAGGACAAATATCTGCATAGTCGGTGTTTCGGTTGAAAGGCAAGAACAACGCGGATACCAAGGATGTCTTGAGGAAGCTAGACGCAATTCTGGCAGTCCTGCTGGAGTCCATAGATGAAGAGGAAAAAAAGATCTCCATGACCAAACGGATTAACATTCTTCACACTTCAGGGCTCAGGCCATCGGAGATAGCTCGCATCTTAGGGAAGACACAGACCTACGTTAACGTTGTACTAGGCAGAAGAACAGGGAAGGGAAAGTCGAGCTAGAAGGTGGCTTGGCCAGAGAAGTGGCTGCGACTTGTCTCACGGCACACACAAGCCTATGGCACTCGCTCCTTCTAATCCGCCCACTCCGTTCCATGTCTTCATAAGCTGCGACTCAGATGAATTTGGCAAACTAAGGCAAGACTTGCGGGCCGCCATCGATTCTGAATATATGTACAACGCGAAGCGAACAGAAGAACAAGAAGAACTCGTCCATCAGGGAATTGTGACGAGGGCAGTGTTAGTGGAGGCAGAGAGTGACGAGTCATTTGAGATTGCTATGAAACGAGGATTGACGGATTCTCAAATCTATATTGGGATCTTCGGGAAAAATTACTCCATTCCTACAGTAAAAGAGTATGACTACGCCCGCAAACATGGGCTCCCGATCCTAGTGTATTATTTCACAAAACCGCCACGAAAGGCCAAAGACGCTCGTGGCAAGATTGTCAATTTTCTTAATACAGAAGTCAAACCTCGAGTTCGTATCCGTGGGAATTATTCCAAGATCGAAGTACGAGAAGAGCAAGGTTTACTGGACCTAATTCTCGCTGACCTCGCCTGCAAAACCACTGATCTCGTTCGTGAAGCCGTATCCGTCAGGCGGCTTTTCCTTGAAGCTCCTGATGCTGTGATTGCCACGGTGCTTCGTGCCCGGGCATCTGTTTTTGAATGAGCGTACTGCTTGTTTTTGAGATTTAAGTCCTAGACAACGCTGTGTTCTTTCCAAAAGAAGTGAAAGATTCGGGCAAAGCTTCTTCGAACCATGCTGGAATGAAGTGCCAGCATCTTCTCACTAATCCTGTGAAGCTTCCGTCAACGATGTAGAATCTTG
>CAYXJU010000223.1:0-3024 GCA_964464765.1 uncultured Candidatus Bathyarchaeia archaeon
TTGTATAGATGTTGCTTATCATCGCAAAACCGAAAGCAACTTCAAGCCTTCCAGACAGCAGGTAGATGGAGGCGAAATCCAATATGAGAATCAGACCTCTATAGGTTAAGGCCTTAGTTAGTGACCTTGCCCAGTTTTCTTTGAAGTCATGCATCTCAGTGTTCATTTCTCTCAGCCTCGATTCTTGTTTGGTCTTCTCAAATGGCCACAAATGACTTAAGAATATCAGTTTTTCTAAACGAAAAAGATTCTATCAGGTAGGACAAGAGGAGAAACATGAAAGAGAGGAGACTGCCGTTGACATCTCCATGCCTCTGCGGGTCAGCCGGAATCTCTCTTCTTTTCCAACATCTCCTTGAGACTGTCTATATCGTGAAGAAGGCTTTTTTCGGCTTCATCTTTGATAGTGGCTTCCTTATTTGGCGCAATTGTCTTGCGCCTTCTTCTCTTCAGAATTAAGATGCTCAGTATAAGAGCTGCTCCGGAAACCAAAACTGGAGGCGACGAAACAGATCCTAATAGTTCTTGAAGCCAGCTCTTTTGCTGTGAAGGCGGCGGGGGCTTGTATTCTGGGAAAGTCAGGTTCTCAATGAATACGTGAGGCTGAATAACCGAGCAGGAGGTTTCGCGTTTAGCGGACTCCGCCTTGACGCTTGGATGCTGCCCTTCTACGTCCAAAATGCAGCTGACTTGGGGTGCAGTCTCATATTCAAATACCAGCTGAATCGGCCTTCCAGCCCAGTCAACGAGCACATTTGAACTCTCCGAAGCGCTCACCTCAACTCTGGGCCACAGATACAGAGTGCCGTTTCTAGTGTCGAATTCTAACCCCAGTTGCGCTAGGTCCCCATAGAACATCTGCCAGTTCCCGTCCACGAGCACGAACGCATATTTCGGCTTCAAAGTCGTTTGGTTACCACTAGCTTTGAGGGCTAGTCCGTTTACGACCAAGCTGGCGTTCCCTAAGTTGATGACAGCAATGTTTTCAATGACCCACTCAGGGCCAGCGCGCCAGGCCACTTTCTCAACGTGAGGTGTGGCTTTGTAGTTGTACGTTGTTGCGAGCACTTCCACATCGTAAGGCTTCTTCTGGTTTTGGATAAGAAGCAGTTGGTCTTCCAGATCTGCTTTTTTTGTCTCCAAGGCACCAGTATCCCCTTCTCCTATGATCTCCTTCGAGAAAGGTATGCTCTTGAAACTGTTCAACGACTCGATCTGATCTCTCAGACTCTTTATGGCATCATTGAGTTGGGTAATCATTGTTTCTGGCAGAGGTTTTAGTTGGATGGTGATAGGTTCGACTGGCGCCGAGCCCCAGCTGCTGGCTTGTTTTACCTTCGCAGAAAAGCTTAGAGTAACGGAGTCGTTTAGTTGTGTGATCCACGTAAAAAGCGTTGTACCAGCTGAAGCTGAAGTTGCGTTAGCCTCAGGACTCGACGTTGAGTCCGAGAAGTAATCGTCCGACAGAGAAGCAGTGACTGTGCACGTGACAGGAGAGGCGATGGTTTTTCTGCCTGTGTAGAGTCGTTGCTCAGTGTTTTTTACTGTGAACTGAATGGTTAACGTGTCCGATTTATTCGCGCTCACAGTATATGTTTTCCCAATCTGCTTTGGATATGCCAGTTTTCCGTTGACAAAGATGGATTCGTTGAAGATTATCGGGATACTCCGCCGAGACTCAGCCGTGTACTGGTATTCGACGCTGCCGCCAGCCTCTATTCTCACAGCATCCCATGTAATAATGGTTGTATTCCCAAAGAACTCTACTGTTTCAGGGTAAGGAGTTCCGTAAAGCATCGTCAATGTGCTGGTGTTTATGCACTCGACGCGATCTCTGAAGCTGACGATAGTAGGCGATGAACCGTTGTTACTAGCTTCAAACCACACCTTCACCATATTTGAAAGAAGAACTCCTTGCGGAGAGAAACCTATCTCCACCACTTCCTTCTTGTTAAACACAAGCGAACTGCCGTTAATGTCAGTTGCCCCAGTTCCGAAGACTGGCGAGCTAAGCATGAACCAAGGCGAAACTACCACAAAAATGAGAAGAAACGCCATCAGATTACGCGTTGATCTGTTTTTCCTCAATCCTTAAGACACCTCTTGAGAACCTTGAGTCGCTTGTTTTAAGCTAGCTAATTTGCTTGTGTATTCCGTCATCAACTGATTATACAGTTCGGTCTCCATGCTGTCTCGCGACTTTTCAAGGCGGATCAGCGAGTTCCTCAACCATCCTAGTTCGGCCAGTATGAGCTGCCGGCGTTCCTCAATCAAAACTTGTTTGGATGGTGCCTCAACTGATTTTGGAGGCTTCGATATGATTCGTCCGTCTAACATGTACACGACGCGTTTGGAAGCTTGACCCACTGTCGGATCATGCGTAACCAAGATGAAGGTTTGTCCTAGGGTTCTGTTTAAGTGTTGGATGAAACGAAGAATCTTCGATCCTGTCTCCCTGTCAACGTTTCCTGTTAGCTCATCTGCTATGACAATGGATGGGTCGTTTGCGAGGGCACGTGCAATGGCTACGCGTTGTTGCTCTCCTCCGCTCATCTGACTCGGACGATGATTCATCCTTTCGCCAAGCCCAACCAGCCTGAGCAAATCACTCGCCCTTTCTCTTGTCTCTCCAGATGAAAGTTTCCCTTCAAAAACAATCGGAAGCTCAACATTCTCTAGAGCGGTCAATATTGGAACCAGATTGAAGAATTGAAATACGAAACCTACACTTTCCCGTCTGAAACGGGCCAACTCCCCTTCGCCCATCCCTGTTATATCGATTCCATCAACAACTACTCGTCCGCTTGTAGGATTGTCGAGGCCACCAATCATATTCAGGAGCGTGGACTTGCCAGATCCGGACGGCCCCATGATCGATAGTAGCTCCCCCGTCTCAACGTTCAAGTCTACTCCCCGCAAGGCCTCCACCCTAATCCCCTCGCCTAATTCATAGACTTTCACTACGTTACGGAGTTCAACAGCTCTACTCATATCTCAAAGCCTCCACGGGTCGGATGTTGGTTG
>CAYXJU010000224.1:0-3001 GCA_964464765.1 uncultured Candidatus Bathyarchaeia archaeon
AACTGTCTCCACACGTGATTCACTGTACTCTATTTCCAAGTATGGATTCTGTGGGTGAGAAGCTTCCCTCGAAAGAAAAACGCTTGCGAAATCAGTCGCAGAATTCTCATCTTCATCTTTGAGCATCATGCCATGATTGGTCGCCAAGTCTTGGTGCCAAACATTCACATCTTGAGTAAGATCCCAAACGTACCACTTCAGAGCTCCACGGACGCGAGTGGAGAAACTGGGGTTTGATGAATAAGCCGGTTGATTATTCCAATTCAGAGTGTATTCGCTCCAGGCTCCAACCACTCTGAAAGCTTGAATGTTCCTTGTCCCGGGGTTTGCGCCCTCCGGATTCTTGTACAACCATAACAATGCGGATACAATCTGAATACTCTTGGGAAGTGCGCTGACATTGAACGATATGTATGTTCTCTGGTTGAAGTGACCTCCACCTTCGGAGAAACTTCTTACATTTAGAACAACTTCACGGCCATAGCAAGAACCTGGGTTCTGTTCGCTCACATAGCAGTCAGAATGAGCTCTGAACACAATCGTGGTTGAAGAATTGCCTAGGGTGCCCGTAATGTTCCCGACGAAACTTGTTGCAACAAGTGCCATCAAAAAGTAAGTCGTTAAGTGTTGTCGCAAGTGGAACATCACCTAACGTCACATTACCACTGTTTCTGGTCTATAGAATGCTGATGGAAAACTGAAGAAACATCGTGTAGAATCCAAACTGGATTCCAGCATACCCGGTTTTCTCAAGAATTTTGCAACCACAACTAGAGCAATGCAACCAATCACTGCAACACCAACTGGAAACGCATATGGAGTGAGAGGCAGCAGGTATGATTTCTTTTGTTCCAGCCTAACCTCAAGTTTTGGCCGGTACAGAAGCATCTCAGCCGCTTCTCTTGAAAAGAAGACACTTGCATAGTCGACCCTAGAGTTTTCTTCAAGATCCTTAAGACAAAATCCATAGTTATGAACACCTTCATTGATCCACGCTCTAACGTCCACGCTCACATCCCATTCATACCAGTATCCTGCACCATCTACAGATACCCTGTTCAATATTTTCTCCGCATAATCCGGCTTATTACTCCACGTTATGCTTAATTCACTCCATTGCTCCAAGATTCTTTTCACCTCAATATTCCTGGCTCCAGCATTGTTCCCTTCAATATATTTGTAGAGGTAGAGTGTAGCTGATGTTACGTAAAGTTCTTGATCAAAATCTTTGAGATCGAACTTCAAATAGATCCGATGGTTCAATGATTCTTTGGCAGTCTTGTGACTTCTGATGCTAATAACTTCGTCGCGTCCATAGTTTGAATTCGAGTTTAGTTGGCTTACATAGGCATCTTCTGACGGCTCAAAGACTCTAACTTCTTCTTCGGCAGCAAGAACATTCCGATGAGCAATATCGCAGATTGACATGTCGAAAGCCAACAAAAGCAAGAGCCCCGACACCACCAGTGACTCAAGACGCCATTTTCTCGACACTTCAACATCCGCCTTAGCCTTTCCTATCATTCTCCTATTCAAGATATTCCCATAAACTGATGAAAGCCATCACAAAAAGAACACAATCTCTATTTGTTTTTCAGCGGGTGGAAATGATCCTATGTTCTTCTTATCAAAAGAGCCGCAGCAACTCCGAAGACAAGAAGAAGTGACATTGAAATTATGAAGCTGGAGTGATCCCAGAGAACCCCCATCATCACAGAAGCTTGCGACGACATCACGTATCCAATGCTGAAAAAGACTCCCAGGGTTGTTCCGTAGAATTTCTCTGAAGCTTTTTCAGTTGTCAAGCTGAAAAACGGGGGCCATACAGCGTCCTTTGCAAAACCCGCCATCAACATGATCCCCGCCATGGCGTATAAACCGCTTGTGAAGAATGAAATGAAAAGTAATGCACTTGAGATGAGACAGAGAAACGCTATCATCCTCCTCTTAGAATACGTGTCCGAGAAGTATCCTCCCGCGTATTGACCAAATATTCCCGCGCCAAACAAGAGTGAGAACAAGAATCCCACATACGAGGAAGAGTACCCTATTGAACTAAGCCTTACCGGAAAGAACACTATCATGCCCCTGGCCGCCATTGATATGAAACCAAGAGAAAGAGCAATAATCAGAAGACGTAAGTTCAGAATCGACCTTAACCGCAGTTTCTCAACCTTCACCTTTGACTCTCTCAAAACAGCAAAGAACAAAACTGACACTATGAGTCCAAAGATCGGAAATGCTGCGAAGACAACTCTCCATCCAACAAAGTCCGCCAATATGCCAGCAACCAACGGAAAAACGCATTGACCAATGTTACCCCCAGCTCCATGTATCCCCAAAGCTCTACCTTTCCTATCATTCTTGAACATCCGTGATATCGTCGAGATCCCAACAGGATGATAGACACTGGCTCCAACGCCCGCGACCAGATTGGACAGTATCAGTTGTTCGTATGAAATGGATCTTGAAATTCCAAACATACCCAGAGAAAGCAAAACAAGGCCCAAAGAGACGAATACTATCCTTCTTCCAGTAAGATCTGAGAGGTATCCCATGAGCATTTGACCAAAACCAATAGCAACAATCATAGAGCCTCCAAGAACCCCAATCTGCGAGTATGACAAGTTGAAGTCACGAGCCATAAGCGGAAGAAGCGTGGGCAGAACAAGTTCCGCTCCATCATTGACCATATGAGCGAAGAAACTGAGAGGCACAATCTGTTTTGAAGTCGCCATTTCTAATGACCTATGATTGCCATTTTCATGTTTTGTAGCTAGCTGAGAGCCGCAATGTGTTCATAATCTCATCGGTTGATGAGAAAATGGGATGAGAAATACACGAGAGTAACAGGTAGTGTAAGAGCCTTGGAGAACTTATCCCAAAACGTCTTTCCCACGATCCTAGTGAAGATTTGAGATGAATACGCACAAGATCGATCGCTGATTACTAGTGATCTTGAACGTAGCCTCGTTCTCTATGAAAAAGATCAGTCACGTAG
>CAYXJU010000225.1:0-2993 GCA_964464765.1 uncultured Candidatus Bathyarchaeia archaeon
TGTGATCTGAAAGTAGTGCAGGCGGCAAAAAAAGCCTACCTCCGAGAGAGCCTAACCTAGTGTGGCGACGCCACGTCCAATGAGGTTAGGTGTTAGTGATGTAGGCTACAACGCCGAATCCTCAAATCAGATGTTCGCTCATGTTCTAAACCTGAAATAGTAAACTCTTAAGTCTTGGATCTGTGGATTTCGATCTTCAATCCAACGTGAAGACCATGGATCTGGAAGATAGGATAGATCTCGTCGCTCGTAATAGCGACGAAGTAATTACTCGAGAGGAACTTCGATCTATACTTGAAACAACCTCCAGACCGAGAGCCTACTGGGGCTTCGAGTGCTCTGGACAATGAGTTCCAACTAGAACTCATCCAGAATCATGCACATCGGTATGGGGTTGATCTGCGGAAGTAAGATCAGAGATATGCTAGACGCGGGCTTCGACTTCACAATATTCTTGGCAGATTGGCATTCTTGGATAAACAACAAACTTGGAGGCAATATGGACAACATTAGAATATGTGGAGAATACTTCAGACATTGTTTTGAAGGACTTGAAATAGAGAGGGGACGAGTCAATTACGTTTGGGCTTCAGAAATCGCGCGTGACATATCATATTGGGAGAAAGTGATTAGAGTAGGTAAGGGTGCATCGATCCAGAGAGTTTGGCGTGCACTTCCAATAATGGGTCGATCCATGGACACAAGCGACATGGAATCCGCTAGCATCTTCTATCCATGCATGCAGGCTGCAGACATCTTTCAGTTGAAACTTGATGTGGCATGTGGAGGTATCGACCAGAGAAAAGCCCACATGCTAGCTAGAGATTCCGCTGAAAGATTAGGTTTGAAGAAACCCACTTGTGTTCACACTCATCTTCTTATGGGATTATCCGAACCTGAACTCAAGAACGAAGAGAAGTTTGACGAGAGCGTTGAAACGGACAAAGAGATAAAGTCGAAAATGTCTAAGAGCCTTCCCGAAAAATGTGTATTCGTCCACGATACCCCCAGCGAGATCACAAAGAAGATTAGCAACGCTTTCTGTCCGCCAAAAGATGTTAGATCCAATCCTGTTCTAGAGATAGCTAGATATGCAGTCTTTCCAATGGCCAACAAATTAGAACTTCAGAGACCCGCGAAATATGGTGGTCCACTGTTGTTCGAGAACTATGAGACTCTTGAGCTTGCTTACTCCAAAGGTGAGATCCATCCCCTCGATCTAAAGAACGGTGTAGCTAACGCTCTCTCGACAATCTTGAAAGGGGTAAGGGAACATTTCGAAAAATATCCCGACCCCTTGAGAGAAATGATGAAGATCGAGGTCACGAGATAGACGCCTTGCTGTCGGCATACAAAAGAAAGTACGAGAAACTAGATAGACTGACTCGAAAACTGATAACTAGATCTAAGCTTGGGACTCCGATAATAGTTGAAGGAAGAAAGGACGAACTCTCACTGAGACAATTAGGCGTCGAAGGGAAGATTCTATGCATGAAATCATTAGGCATAGGATTCTATGACTTTGTTGAAGGATTAAGGTCGGTAAGAGAGGTCATCGTACTCACAGACTTCGATAGAGAGGGAAAAGAACTCTCATCCCAGCTTGTGAAGGAACTCTCAAGAATTCGCGTGAAAGCGGATGACTCGTTATGGCGAGAGCTGAGGAGTTTGGGACGTTCGGAAATAAGAAGCGTAGAAGAATTGGCGAAATACGTGGAGAAGTTGAGAGAAGCAGCCAATTCTTGAGGTTTGATGGCTTTTGACACTTGGCTAAAGATTTAAAAGCACCTGAGAAATAACAACGGACATTCAAGATTACCTAGTTTACAGAGCTAACGGGTTTCTTTTGTAGGAACTCCTAGAGGAACCTGAAATCCTGAAACTGGGAGTTTGAACGGATTGAATGAGGAGGTTTACTACTTATGGGAAACGAAGAGAAGGTCCCATCCACTGGGAAGTATGTTGTTCAAGCGAGATTTACTGTTGAAGGTGTAGTAGAAAAGCCGGATGTCATAGGCGCAATCTTCGGACAGACAGAGGGCCTCTTTGGCCCAGACTTGGACTTGAGAGAACTTCAGAAGAGCGGACGCATAGGCAGAATAGAGATAGAGCTCGAATCCAAACAAGACAAGACTTTTGGAACCATCACTATCCCTTCCAGCCTCGACAAAGTGTCAACGGCGATTATAGCCGCTGCAGTCGAAAGTGTAGACAGGATTGGCCCATGCGAGTCTAGAATAAGCCTTGAACGGGTCGGCGATGTTCGAGAAGACAAAAGAAAGGTCATCATGGGCAAAGCCAAAGACATCCTGAAGAAGTGGGTTATCGAAACCAGTCCTAGTACCGATGAAGTGGTCAAGGAAGTTTCAGACTCCATAAGATCGGGCGAAGTGATGGCAATCGGTCCAGAACTACTTCCAGCAGGACCCGAAGTCAAAGAGAGCAGCTCAATAATAATTGTTGAGGGACGAGCTGACATAATTGCTCTCCTAAAATGCGGAATAAAGAATACTATCGCTCTTGAAGGGACCAGTGTCCCAAAGACAATCATAGAAATATCGAAGAATAGGGAAGTTACAGCTTTCTTGGACGGCGACAGAGCCGGAGATCTAATTCTCAAGGAACTGATGCAAGTAATCGAACTAGACTATGTTGCTAGAGCTCCAACAAACAGAGAAGTTGAAGAACTCACACCGAAAGAGATCATGAAGAGCCTTCGAGAGAAGGTATCAATTGAACAGTTGAAAGCTGGAAAACCATCTCCAACCCAGCCTCCAACACCTGCCGTTGCTGTCGCAAGCAATATTGTAGAATCTGCACGCCAACTTCGTGGAACTCTCGAAGCAATAGCATTTGACGAAAACTCGAAAGAGATCGCAAGGGTTCCAGTCGGAGAACTTACAGAGAAGCTTTCGACAATTGGAGGCGCCCATACTCTCCTGTTTGATGGAGTTATAACCCAACGCCTACTGGACCTAGCTGAAGAGCGAAAC
>CAYXJU010000226.1:0-2983 GCA_964464765.1 uncultured Candidatus Bathyarchaeia archaeon
GGTATCGGATTCAAATCTCCCCTGAGCTACTAACTGGTATCGAGGCTATTCGAATACAAAAATTAGAATGGCTTCAAGTCTTTCATTTTCTCTGGGGAAATGTAATTGTGTTCCCTGTTCAGCTGAAGATCACTGTTGCAATGTAGTTCAGAGTCGCCATCAATAGAAAACCCATCATGAAACTTACGGTTGCTGCTCGCTCAAAGCCGTGACTGTGACTCTCAGGCACCATCTCGTCGAAGATAACGTAGAGCATAGCCCCTACAGAGAAAGCAAGAGCATATGGAAGAAGAACATGGAACAAGCCTACAAGAACAAGCGCCGCCACCGAACAGATTGGCTCAACGGCACCTGACAGAACTCCTGCAACAAAACTACCTCTCGCCGAATAGCCTTGGCCTCTGAGGGGGATCGATACAAGAAAACCCTCTGGAATATTCTGCAGCGCTATGCCAAGCGCTACGGTACTGCCGAAGACAGTTACACCTCCAGAGTAAGCGGTGCCCGTTGCAAAGCCTTCAGGAAAATTGTGGATGACTATAGCAACCACCAACATAAGGGTCATCCTCATTCCCTTCGTAATCGGCCTGTCAGGAATCAGAACACCATGAATGTGAGGAATATACATGTCTACAACGAAAAGTGTAGCTGCCCCAAAAGCAATTCCAACAATGACTTGAATGAAGTTCTCCTGGCTCGACCCTAGCGCTTTGGGTAAGAGATTCAGAACCGTAACAGATAGCATGATCCCTGCCGAAAGTCCAACCAAGGCATCCCGCATCCTATGACTAGTGGCCTTGATCAAGAAAACAAGTGCAGCACCCAGACTTGTACTCATACCTGCAAGAGTGCTAAGAAGGACCGCCTCAGGATCTAACAACTACGTCACGGGTCCAAAGATAGATGACTCAAAGAGGACATTCTGAAAATGCACAACAAAAATAATTCACCTACGCATCGATTATGTTCGTAACATCAATTCTCGTTGGTCTGATGACGTATTGTTTGTAGGTTTCTTTGAACATGTTCATCGCCAAACCGAACCAGCGCATTCTGAGTGACCATTGTTTGAAACCGATTCTACAGCGTTGATCTTTCCATCTTCTAGGCTTACTATGGCGTATGAGTCGCATCGTCCAAAGTGAGATGACACAGGAGCGTTGACATCGACTCGATCGATACAGGGCACCGCTATCCTACTTTTGTCCATGTCTCCAGCCCCGCCCGCCCCTGCGGCCTGCTCTGATGTATCCTCTATCTTGAGGTGCTCTGTGAATGTTCGCGCTTTCACATTTCGGACACCTTGCTGGTCTTGCAGTTCCATGTGGTTCCTGCCATTCGTTTTGGCAGTCATAGCATTTGAATAGTCGTTCTCCTTCTCTAACCACGTAATCGCCTCCTTCAATTCTGATTGCTTTTCCTTTGACCAGGCCGTCTGCGATTTTGTGATGCGCAGACTCTAAGATCCGATGAAACGTCGGTTGAGATACTTTCATGGTGACAGCGGCGTCTTCTTGGTCCAATCCTTCCAAGTCCTTCAGTCTTATCGCCTCAAGCTCGTCAACTGTCAAACTAACCTTTTCCAGCGCTGCCAATGATACTCCTCCAGGTTTGAAGTAATCGACGAAAGGCTCGGAGCAGACCCATCTGCATTTCTTCGGCCTGACCATAATAACGAATAGGTATTCATAATACCTAATAAACCTTTGCCATAAAAAAGCATTATGAAAGCGACTCGAAAAAACGTAATGTGCTGGTCACAGGTCGCGGTTACTATTTCTTTCTGGTTACGGCTGCATTTTCTATGCTCTATTCTATTGGACGAAAAACTGTCTTTCCGTTACTCCATTTAGTTTCTCAACTCGTTCATCTAGCAATCGCGTTTCGTGTATTGAATAGGAATGATTCTCTTTCTCTGCTTTTCCGCTTGTGCATCAATAGGCTTTCTTGCATTAAAGTCCCATCCATTCTATAGAAGGCTCTCACTCAAACCAAGAGAAAGCATCTTCCCGAAGGCTGCAATTGTTCTGACATTGGTCGTATTGTTCCCTGACTTAACGCATGGGTTCGAACCTAGCGTCACAGAACAATTTAGGCCAACCTCATGTCATGAGTTTGTCAAACTTCAGAAAGGAGAATTTAGAATCGTAGACGCCAATGACGTAGGTTGGTCAACTATCAACTTCGCTGCTTACACGATAGGGATATGCCTAGAGTATCACCCCTGTGGATAAGAGAATACCCCGAGAGAAGTGCGAGATGGTTAGAGCTTCAGAGGACGGTTCTGGATTATACGATGTCCCCACCCAGCGGAGGAATGCATACGACTTGGCCTGCAGGCTCTGGAGGAAGTACATACTGGCGCCTTGTATTCTAGGCTGATTCTAATGCGTGGCTTCTTGAGTTGACTCTCTCGAACGAGTTACGAAGCTTCCGCTGATAAGTGCAGATTCAACTAATCGTGTGCCCCTCACTCGTCACTAAATTGTGGAGTTGGCGAGGATTGTAAATGTGGTTGCGGCTTCGGCCCGCACGTCTTGCTTTCCATGATTCATAGTAGATATGGTTGCAGCTTGGAGATTATGTGGTCTCTTGGAACTGCGCCTACTATCGTGTCGACTACGGTTCCATTCTTCATTATGATCAGCGTGGGGATACTCATTATTCTGAAACGTGCTGCCGTGGCGGGGTTCTGGTCGACATTTAGTTTGCCGAATGCTACTCTGCCGGCAAATTCTTTTGCAAGCTCTTCAATAACTGGCCCAATCATTCTACACGGACCGCACCATTCTGCCCAACAATCCACGAGTGCAACGGGATTTTTCTTGACGAATTCGTCAAACATACTGTCGTCAAGGATCGTAGGCGAGTCGGAAACATTTTCAGGGAAATTTCCCTTTTCCATTAGATCACGCATCTTTCTCATTCTAATGTGTTCGAGTTCGTCCATCTTGCATGCTCCTCACATGTCTATCTCAAGTCT
>CAYXJU010000227.1:0-2981 GCA_964464765.1 uncultured Candidatus Bathyarchaeia archaeon
TGGGAGTGGGGCTTTTCTTCGGGGTTGTAAGTCTGGAAACGCTCGAAGCCCTTGGCGCATCTGTCGTTAGAGTGTAGGCATCGAATGTCCAAACACGCCTGCTTGGGTATCAATAGTGTCGCAAAGAAGCCAGTCGGGTGCCTAACTGCAAGTGTGGTTTCTACACAATCTTCTCAAGAAGTGGGGACACTTGGATTCTGTGTAGATCCATACCGATTTCATCAGCTGAAAATCCCATAGCCAGTGCCAAGAGTTCTACAAGGTTCACGATGGGGATGAACTGCTCGGGATCAATGAAAGAGATTTCTGCTTTCTCCAGCATGTCATAACATGCAGGACATACGACCACCATGCAATCAGGTCCAACTCCCTTAACACCTTCAACTTTTCTTTTGGCTCTCTCGTTTAGGGCGAATTCTGGATCGTTGTACATGGACGGTACCCCACAGCACATCTCTTGTTCTTTCCACTCAACCACGGATGCACCTGTTGCCATGATCAGGTCGGTCATCTTCTGAACAAGAGTATTCTCATGGAGTATTCTACATCCTGGATGCGTCGCAATCCTGATGCTGTCCATGTGTTTCACAAAACTGGCCTTCAGTTTTTCTATGCCAATGTCATCGTGCAATAGTTCAATCACGTTCATGACCCTGACGCCATGGTTGTAGCTTCTCTTCACTAGGTGGAGCTGATTGTTTATCTCCTTCAGAGTCTCGGGATTGCTCAGGGCTTTGTTGGCTTTTGAGAATGTGGCGTAGCAACCGCTGCAAATAAGACACATAGCATTCGTGCTTTGTTCGGCTAATGAAAGATTTCTAGCAGCTACTCGAAGCCAACCGTCGTAGCTTACGGTCTTGGAGATTTCAGGTTCCGGGCAGCATGTGGCACCTTCAACATCCTTCAGTTCGATTCCCAGTTTCTCTCCGACTAGTTTCATCGCTTTTTCTACGAATATTTGCGACGCGGGTATTGTGCATCCCAAGAACAGTGAATAGCGTTTCATTTGGGCTAGCAAGGAAGCACCTTCACTGGTTGTCCTCCGAACTTTGCCACATCATTGGCTTTCTTTGCGAGTGGAGTGTCGTTCACGATCTTTCTCAACTCAGCCACTGGTTCAGGATGCTTGTAGGCAGTTGGAGGCTTATCCTCTAACCCAATTCTGACACGTTCCTCAACGAAGTAATCGACCAGTTCCTGTACCTGCCCGCTCTCGTATTGGTTCTTTACTATGCCTCCCATGGTTGGAGGCAAAGGTGGTTTGATGGTTTTCTCAAGAGGGTAGAGTGGAACATCGCTTTCAGTCATTTCTTATTACTCCATACTTCTTCCGGGATTCTATTCTGTCCTCGTAGGATATCGCTCCAGTCGGACATTGTTGGACACACATTGGGCGACCGTCACATTGATCGCATTTGACCGCTTGATGCAGGTCGCCGTCATAGAATGGGTGCGCTATGGGGCACGCTGCTTGGCAGTTTCTGCACATTATGCACAGCATCGCGTTGACTCGCACGATTCCAGTTTTTTCTTCGGTGTACATTGCGCCGGTCGGGCATGCTGCGACGCATGCCGCTGTTTCGCAATGAGCGCAAAAAGCCCCTATGAAGAAGGAAGGTTTGTTCGGGTCTTCCATAATCTTACAGTAGGTCTTCTCGAAACTTGCGATCCCGTAGTGCTTGTATGAGCATGCAGTCATGCAGAAGGTACAGCCTGTGCAGAGTTCGGGATGGTACACTAAGACTTTGGTCGGTTGCGTTCTTTCGGTTTCTCTTATGGTGGGTCTCAGTGGTTTCAGCGTAGGTTTCTTCCTCCTAGTTCTTCTCAGCGAGTTTGCTTACTGCTAGGACGACGCCATGTAGTATGGACTCGGGTTTTGGTGGACATCCTGGAACGTAAACATCGACCGGTATCACTTTGTCTGTTGGGCCTGCTAGTGCGTAGTTCCCTTTCCCGTCGTCTCGTTGGTATGGTCCGCAGTCAACGGCGCACCCTCCGACAGCCATCACAACCTTGGGTTTTGGGGTCTGATCGTACACTCTCTTCAGGAATGGCGCAGAATGCTTGGGAACAGGTCCTGTGACGAGAATGATGTCGGCGTGGCGAGGGTTGTTCTTGAGTTGTGCCCCAATTCTCTCGATGTCAAATCTGGGAGCAAGGACAGCTGCAACTTCAATGTCGCAGTTGTTGCATCCACCGCAGTGCGCATGAAATACCCATGGCGAATACAATCTGCTCTTCTGCTTCAGATTCAAAGCTCTTCCCATTCCTCCATTTTCAATAGTATTTTCGAGTCAGTGTATTCATTGTGTAACCGATTTTCTTTCGGCAATCCGAACAGTAGTCCAGATAGATTTTCGTATCTTCTTCGAACACTTTTCTCACTCGTTCATCAATCTCTGCCAAGATGCGTTCTCTAGCCCGCTTCAACTGTTTATCTGGAAACAGGTATTCTCCGCAGTTCTTGCACTTACTTCGTTCGACAACATTATTGATGTACAGGTCGTCTCGCGAAGTGCTCGCGAACTCGTATTGTGGGGTTAGCTTTATCGCGTCTTCAGGACAATCGAACATGCATCGACCGCAGAAAGTGCATCGTCCCAAGAAAACTGATACAGTCCTCTCTTCATTCTTGTCCAGAATGCTTATCGTGTAGTTGGGGCAGACATTGCGGCAGGCTTGGCAGCCTATGCACTTCTCTTTGTCGAACTCGTGTTTGCCTCTTCCATTTGGAACTATGTAACTGAATTTCTTTCCAGGCCAAGTTCCACCCGGATAGTCAATAGTCACACATTTCGTCAGGTTCTGAGTCACTTCTTCTAGTAACTTCGTTTTTCCTCCCAATTGTCTGCTTCCTCCTCAGTCTTTGTCTAAATTATCCCCAGAAGCTTGATGGCATAGGCCCATATGATAGCAATCACTCCCATGACGAGTGGGAACTTTGAGAACCATTTGACTGCTTGGTCAACTCTGAACCTTGG
>CAYXJU010000228.1:0-2954 GCA_964464765.1 uncultured Candidatus Bathyarchaeia archaeon
ACTCAATCGCTTTCCTGTAGTGTCCCAGACAAACGTATGCGGTACCAATATTTGCGTAACAAGTCGATTCTCCTGACTCATCTTCTATTTCCTTCGATATACTTAGGGCCCTTTCATAGTACTCTAGGGCTTTTCGGAAGTTGCCGAAATCTCTATAAACAATCCCGATGTTGACATAGGCTCTGAGTTTGCCGAATTTGTTTCCAATCTTTTTGGCAATATCAAGAGAAACTTGACAGTATTCGACTGCCTTTTGAAGATCTCCTAGGCTCGAATATGTATTAGCGAGATTTCCGTAACATTTTAGCTCGCCAGACCTGTTTCCGATTTCTTTTGCGACCTTGAGAGACGTCTCGTGACACAGTATCGCCTTTCTGAACTGTCCGAGATTACTGTAGCTGATACCTAGATTTGTGTAACACGCAGCCTCCATAGTCCTATCTTGAAGATCCTTGGAGATTTTGAGTGATCTTTGAAGATAGGAGATGGCCTTTTCAAAGAATCCTGAGCTATTGCACACCATGCCCAAATTTGCGTAACTGCCCGCTTCCGCGGATCTGTCGCCGTGTCGATGGCAATCTCAAGAGATTTACCATAGCAACTGAGAGCCTCTCTAAAATTGCCCATGTAATGATGGACATTTCCAATGTTTCCATGGCTTCTCAACTCGGCTGCCCTGTCTCCCTCTTTCCTAGTGAGTTGCAGTGATTTGAGATGATAGTCAAGAGCTAGTCTGGAATTACCCAAATCGAGATAGCTGTTGCCAAGATTCCCATAACATCTTAACTCAATGTGCCTGTTGCCAATTTCTTGGGCGATCTTAAGGGACCTCTTGGAGTGTTCTATTGCCATTCTAAGATCTCCAAAGCTATCATGAACAAGTGCGATATTTCCGTAGCACTCTGCTTCGCCTCTTTTGTCGAGGTTTTTGACGTATTCTTTTAGCGCATAATTCCAAGAATTCAAAGCCAAATTGAAATATGAAAATCTGTATAAGACCATGCCTACGTATGAAAATAGGTCGCCTTTCTTGTCAATCGCCGGATCGAACAGTTCTTCTATCTTGCGAATGAACTGATATGGGTCTCCAGTAGTCTGAGCCACATTGACAATAATCTTGTCATTCCAGTCCATTTCATGAATCCAAGCTAGTTAGATACAAGCCAGGTCAGAGGAACACTACTTCTTTGATTGTGTTGCCTGTGAACAACACTCTCTTACCGTATTCGAGTTCACTAAGTACGTTGAATTTCTCATCCCTCAGTATCAACTTTGGCTTTTCGACTAAAAGTTGATATGGTGGTTCACCAGCAGTGTAATGCTTTACCATGCCTTTGAAATCACGTCCGTCTTCAGTGTATACTAAAACGTAAGAACCCTTTAGTCTTATCTGGTTGAATGCGACTTCCCAGCAGTTGCCGGGGAAAAGTCCACGTCTGAACAGCAATCTTCCTAGGCCTCCTACCATTGCTCCTCCAAATACTGACAGAAACATAAGTCTTGAAAGGTATTGCCAGTCGAATACGTTCCCCTTGACTTGCTCTATTGAGAATCCCCCGCTCATTGCGCTAAAGACAACATAAATGCAGATGCTTCCAAAGATACTCCATACAATCACTTCAAGATCGCTAAACCTTTTTTCCACGATCATTATCTTGTTGAGAATCTGAAAGGATATGAAACCCGGCAGCAGATAGACTATGATTACAAGAATATCTGCCAGCGGTAGCAGATCCAGATCAAAACCCTACTTCTTCTCTTGTTTCGAAATCTTCTTTGGAGCGGGGGTTGGAGGTTCGGGTCCGGTTACTGGAGAAACGCTTTTGACGTACTTCTCTATGATCTTCAAGGGTCCGCCTGCATTCTTATTGGCTATCGTTTCCTTGGAACCGGGAGTAGGCGGTTCTGGTGAAGTTGCTGCTGTTACCTTCATCGCACCAGCTTGAAATTTGTTCCGTACTTCCCCTTTCTTACTATCTGATCCCATAACAAGTTCAACTAAATTGTTGTCTGAATGAGTTAGTAAGTCTTTCTAGCCCTGTTCAGTTGCACGATCATACTTAGAGTGCGTGAAATTTGAAAAAATGCATTTTCCGCGTGTCAATTTACACGTCGAAAACAGAATTCCCCATCCCAGGCTAAAGTGCCAAATTACCTGTCTCCCATCCCTTGTTGAGAGCATCCTGATTTGAAACCTTGACTGGTGACCTGATGCCAAGAAGTGATCTCTATCAAGAAGGCATAAGTTGTGAGTAGTAAGTTTCGTACCCAAGGCGGGCATCCAGAATCTCGAATCATCTGATTGGCATATCTGCACTGTAGAAGGTAACTATGCATCATAGAAAGATCCCCCCCCCAGGGAGCAAGAGGCAATGATCCCTCAAATGGAACAGTAGCGCGCGCTAGGAATCTGCCCTTCTGATCGGGCCCTTTAGATGAGAGAATCTCTGATGCAGCATATCCGCGCCTTTTACTGGATGATAACGCCCCACACACAGTACGTCAAAAGCTCTCTTGAAAATTGAAGTCAGTCTTGAACTTCTTGCAATTTGCCCCTAGGGACGAAGTGAATCATGCGACCTACCTTTCTTCGCAGGGTAACGAAGTCATCATACGCACGCGATTCTCTCACAATATTATTCTGATTCTGTCATTCTATGAGTCTAGCTGTTGATGGCATTCTATTAATGTGTCCGCGTTTGATTGTTGATGAGATGATTGCCAGCAGAACCAGCAGACAGAAAGCATATGAGATAAGGCATTTCATTTCCCAATCCTCGAGTTCGAAGCTGGCACAACCCCTAAAGTGAGAGTTCTGACGCGATTTCGCATAGCAAATATTAGGCGTAATTCCTCAGAAGGTTGGTATGGCGCTTGGAGCTTTGACAGGCCTTAGCTAGGAAAAAGATGAAGCATATTTCATTAGCAATATCTGTTTGTCTCTTCGTAGTTGG
>CAYXJU010000229.1:0-2930 GCA_964464765.1 uncultured Candidatus Bathyarchaeia archaeon
TTCTGCAGTCGGGATTGCGCTCGTTCTTTCGGTTTTGAAATACGAAGAGCTAGAAGTCTTCAATATGCACGGCGTGTATTGAATCGATATGAGCAGCCGTCAGTACGCCGTTCTTCGTCAAGTCTTGATAGCTAACTCTTCCTTTATGCTTCTCAGAACCACTGCAGTCTCAGTTCCGGTGATTCCTTCGATCATGCCGATTTTGTCGATTATTGCGGCAAGTTCCTCAGTGCTCTTGGTGCGAATCTTTAGTATGGCATAGTAGGCTCCTGTCACGTCATATATCTCGTAGATCTCATCCATCTTCATTAGAATCGGAAGAACCTTTGTATAGACATTGGGATTGACTTTCAACATAACAAATGCAAGTGTCTCCTTTCCCACTAGCTTTGGATCCACTATTGCCTTGAAGGATCTTATTACTCCATTTTTCAACAACTTTTTTACTCGAACGAATACTGTTGCTTCGCTCACGGTCACTTCTTTCGCAATGTCCTTGAAAGATCTCCGCGCATCGTCCTGCAACATGTTCAGAATCTGTCTGTCGGTATCGTCCAGTTCCAAAATTCACTCTCCCCTCAATACTCTCTTTGGCTAGGGCTCAAATTCCACCCACGATTGACGATAATTTGTGTAAGAGCAACTCTTATTAATGAATTATTAGATTTCAGCGCGCATCAGTAATGAAAGCTGAATGAGATGGCTCAATGGCTAAAGATAAGATCGTTTTGGCATATTCAGGCGGACTTGACACCTCTGTCGCCGTCCAATACCTGAAGGAGAAACACTCTGCAGACATAATTACAGTTACGGTTGACGTTGGACAGGGTGACGACATGGCGTCCGTCGAGAAGAAAGCTAAGGCCACAGGAGCAGTAAAACACTACTCGATAGATGCAAAGAAAGAGTTCATGGAGAACTACGTTTTTCCAAGCATCAAAGCGAATGCGCTTTACGAAGGGAAATATCCACTGAGCACGGCGGTTGGGCGGCCTCTAATAGCGGCAAAACTTGTTGAGGTTGCAAGGCGAGAGAATGCTTCTGCGGTTGCTCATGGTTGCAGTGGGAGAGGGAATGATCAGGTGAGACTCGATATAACGGTCAGAGCGCTTGCTCCAGACATCAAGATAATTGCGCCTGTCCGAGAATGGAACCTTGCAAGGAACGAGGAGATAGAATATGCAAAAGCGCGTGGAATCCCTGTTCCTGTTACGACTGAAAGTCCATATAGCATCGATCAGAGCCTTTGGGGCAGAGCAATAGAATGTGGTGTACTCGAGGACTCTTATGCCGAGCCTCCGGAGGAGGTTTTTGAATGGACGAATTCTGTGGAGAAAGCGCCATCAGAACCTGCCGTAGTTACGTTGGAATTCGTGGAAGGTGTTCCGGTAGCCATCAATGATCAGAAACTTGATCCAGTGACTTTGGTCTCCACCCTAAACGAGATTGCTGGGAAGCATGGGGTAGGGCGCATTGATCACATAGAAGACAGACTGGTGGGAATAAAGTCTAGAGAAGTGTACGAATGTCCCGCGGCCATTGTAATCCTAGAAGCTCACAAGGATCTGGAAAAAGCCGTATTGACCAGACATGAAGTACTCTTTAAGGAACGCGTGGACGCAGAATGGACTTATCTTGCATATGTTGGGCTATGGATGGACCCGCTCCGCGAAGATCTTGACGCCTTCATAAATACAACTCAGAAAAACGTGAACGGCAAGGTCAAAGTAAAGCTTCACAAAGGATCTATAAGAGTCGTTGGAAGAACCTCTCCAAAATCCCTGTACGATGAGAATCTCGCAAACTACAACCTCAAGGAAACATTTGACCAACGATGGTCAGAAGGATTCATTCAAGTTTGGGGGATGCAGACACAGAAGGCAAGAAACCTCAAAGCCCGCGTGAACAGATTCTCCAACTAAGATATTTCACCAAACGCTATTTTTGAGTTCCAGTCCATTATTCACATTATTCTATGCATCTCTCGAAATAGAACACATTATCTTGAATAGACAGATCGACAAAGCTAAACCTGACTCGAACGCAGACTTGTAGGTGCAAAAGCAGTGCAGATCTATGGTTTGCATACCCCGATCATAGTGCCGGGCGATGATCTCGTTAGGATTTTTCTGCGATCTCTTGCAAGAAGACGACTGAAGCTCAAGGATAATGACGTTCTAGTTGTCGCAACGAAAATTGTGTCGACTCTGGAAAATCGTGTAGTGGATTTGAATGATGTAAAGGCGTCAAAACGTGCCAAGTTACTATCTAAGAAATACGCACTGGAACCTGGCTGCACAGAACTTGTGATACGTGAAAGCCAGAAGATCTACGGAGGAGTACCGAGAGCACTTCTAACACTCAAGAACAATATTCTGATCGCGAATGCGGGAATAGATCATTCCAACATTCCAAAAGGAAGCTTGATGCTTTGGCCAGAGAATCCTCAGAAGTCCGCTGAACAGATTCGAAAGCGAATATTCAAGGTTACTGGAAAAAAAATCGGCGTCGCTATTGTTGATAGTAGAACCACTCCACTACGAATGGGAACGATTGGGGTCGCTTTGGGAGTTGCTGGATTTCTACCAGTGAAAGACTACCGAAAAAAGAAAGATCTCTTTGGTAAACCCATGCTAATAACTCGACAAGCAGTTGCGGACGATCTGGTCAGTGCAGCGCATCTCATAATGGGAGAGACCAATGAAAGAATTCCAATGGTCTTGGTGAGAGGCGCCCCTGTCGATTTTTCTGATGACAGCAAACCGAAATCGATAGTGATCGCTCCGAATCAATGCATGTTCATGAAAAACTTGAAACCCAAAAATCCTTTATGACTTTGCCGAGTTAGATGCCCTGCATCTTGGCTGGATTCCAAGTGCTACTTTAGCGAATCGTAAATGGTTTCAACTTCCATGTTTATTCCATTTCTA
>CAYXJU010000230.1:0-2920 GCA_964464765.1 uncultured Candidatus Bathyarchaeia archaeon
AACTCGAAAGAGATCGCAAGGGTTCCCGTCGGAGAACTTACCGAGAAGCTTTCGACAATTGGAGGCGCCCATACTCTCCTGTTTGACGGAGTCATAACCCAACGCCTACTGGACCTAGCTGAAGAGAGAAACATCAAACTCGTGATAGGGGATCGCATATCCGAAGTGGCAAAGCGTCCGGTTAACGTCAAGATCATGACCATGTCTGACATAGTTGGTAGGTAACAGGCTACACACGTCGCTGACGTCGAAGCTGTGGATACATCGAATCTATGTGCAAGATCGTTTGTTTCACGTGAAGTCTGCTAGAGACGGAGTCTTTTCCAAGTCAAGTTGATCCTCAGTTACCTTAAGCACGTTCAGAACTCTCATGGCAGCTGGAATAATTTGGCTATTTAAATAGTACTCCACATCGACATCGTCAAGTCCTATTGAAGAATATGGTTGAGCCTTCTCAAACAATTTTCCAGATTTGTTCGTTATCACAAATCCGACCTTGTCGCCAACTGCAAGGTTCCAACCTTCGTTCATGAGTTTTTTGGCAACCTCGACATGAGCTGATCGAGCTTCATACTCTTCAACGGGTTTCGTTAAGGTCTTCCATATTATGAAATCTCGGAGCGGCAAGTTCTTGGTTCTGACCTTAGCGACCACATCACTCAAGTAGCCCAGTGCCCTTCGCTCGTTGTTGTCTTTCAAGACGAGTTCTAACACGTTTTCCTGGACTATTCTTGCAATGTCTGCCCAGTCTCCTCGAACAGCTTCCATCCCAACGACATCCAGTCTTCCGCTTGAGAGGAGACCAGCATATCTTTTCTTGGCTTCGGTGAAGATCATGCGTTCATAGATTTTGTCGATCTTCACTTCCATACCTAGTTCTTGCCTTATTCTCATGAGTAGTTTCTTGATTTTCTCAGGCTCGTATTTGACAAAGATGCTGTCGGTGTCACCATACACGATGACAATCCCCATACCTTTCGCCATGTTGATGACTTTCAGTAGAGTAGCTCTTCCGAAGGCCGCTGTCGCCTCGGCTACCTCCCTAACATACCATCTTGCGCCTACCCACCCGGCGTAGCCATATGTTGCGTTAGTAATCACTTTGACAGCTTTCTCACGTTCTCTAAGAACTGCGCACTCCCTGCTACTCGGGTCTAGTTTTGCCAACTCTTTCTTCAAATCTTCTCGCACGGAGATCAGATTGGAAAGTACAGCTTTGTAGAATCCTGCCGGTTCTTTCCTGAACTTGTATCCAACTTCAGGGGTAGCTGTGTATTCGACGTTGGACGATTCTGGTTTGAGCAAAGTGTCCGGAGATATGTTGTGAAGAATCATGAGGTTTGGATACATTGCTGTGAAGTCTAGGACAGCAATCTTCTCATGAATGCCAGGTTTGGGTTCGAGAACAATTGCGCCACGATATGGAATGTATGGTTGTTCGAGTCTTCTCGGGATCAGTTCCCCCAGTCGCTTCGCTTGTCTCATGAGATATGAATCGACCCTGAACCCAACGGCAGATGCCATCACATAGTCCAATGGCATTCCAGTCAGTGATGCAAGTTGCATCATGAAATCCATTGTTGCCTTGGCAGCTTCTAGGATTCGCGAAGCGCACTCACCAGCGAACTCCATCAGTTGACCTTTCCCACTGGGAACCTGCCAGAGCTTGGGTATCTCAAAATCCTCAACAAATTGCACACCTTCCCTTGTCGGAATCCCTAAGAAATCTAGAAAGTTCCAGAGAGTCTTTACCTTGATTTCCAACATCCCTTCGGCAAGATCGGCCAGATCAATATTCGCTCTGCCTGCAACTGACATGTGTCCATACATACTGCGATGAGGTTCTGCTCCGGTCCTACCCACAGAAAGCTTCAACTTGTGTAGCTTGGCCCTTCCAATTAGATAGGGCCAATCTACTGTATTCGAGCCGTATCCGATAATTATGTCTGGGTCGTGAGATTGGATATATGAAACGAAATCTCGGATAGTCCTTTCATCGTCATCATCGTTGGTAACAAATTGTTTCTTTTCTCCCTCACTCGTAGCGATTGATATCACAATTATCGGATCGGTTTTCACTTTCGGAGTTCCTTTATCAGAGAAACGAATTGCAGTGAAGGAAAGTAGCCTAAGAGAAGGAAGGGCATGCTTCTTCTCGACCTTGACAGGCGAACATTTCGTCTCGTAGACTCCATCAACTCTAAGGTCCGGTCTTGACAATTTTTCGCCTAGCTCAACTTGATGCCATCCACACGGCTCCAATTCGTTGTCAAGAAGGTAGCGGTACGATGTCCTGAGATCGTCTTCTAGATGATCTTTCACCCCACTAATCTTCGTCATCAATTTAGAGTACTCTGATGCTTTCGCTGCATCTTTGCATATCACCTTGACAGCGTTGACGGGTTTTCCGAAGAATCTTGCATGCTCAACGATCACATCAACTACGCCAGAATAACCTGCGCTCTCGCTTTTGATTCCTGCAACCAACTCTTCCACGCTAGTGTCGTCAAGAGGGATAAGATAGAAGTACGGACGAAAACTACGATCTACTAGGACCAACCTTCTACCTTTGTCATCGATTCCCCAGAGCCTGATCTCCGAAAGATCATTGACTGTTTCATGGTCGATGTCTAGAAGCCAGATCATAGACTCCATGATTCGACCGAACCCCACAAATGATCGGTTAGCTGACTATTGGGTCTACCGCAATGGTCACAACGACTTCTCAAAAACTGTGGCTGCACATCCATCCTCATAATAGTGGGCGATCCTAGTGGATGCTCTGAAACCCAGTTTCCTGTACAATCCAGCAGCTACCAAATTGTCTTCCCGAACCTCCAACAGGACTTCAGCAACTCCATTCGACCTCAGGCGTTCAAGCAGAGCCTTAAGCAAACTTGTCCCTACTCCCATTCTTCTG
>CAYXJU010000231.1:0-2918 GCA_964464765.1 uncultured Candidatus Bathyarchaeia archaeon
ACTCCGAAACCAACCAGTTCAGAGTCTAGCATTCTCAGCGCAAGCATACCTTGCAAAAGCTTTGGCTCATTTTGCCCTAATGAAAGCAAAAGATCTTGGTGTGAAGAATATTGGTTTCACTGGCGGTGTGGCCTACAACAAACAGATGGCTTCCACCATAGAAAGAATCGTTTTGAAAGAGGGGCTTCACTTTGTGATTCCAGTTCAGGTTCCATGTGGCGATGGGGGTTCATCTTTTGGTCAAGCTTCTGCGGCGAGTTTAACGTTTTCAAAGAAGTAAGGATTTATACCTTAGACATCGCTTGAATCTTGACGGTTCTATTTCCGGTGCCATGTCATAGTGTGCTTAGCCATTCCCGCGAGAATAGTTGAAAAGAAAGGCGATCACGCCAGAGTGGATTTTGGAGACGGCGTGATTCGAGAAACGAACATTTCACTCGTTAACGCTAAGATAGGCGATCATGTAATAGTTCATGCAGGGTTTGCGATCGAAATCTTAGACGAGAAAGAAGCTAGGGAGACGCTGAAACTCTGGGAAGAAATTCTTTCAGCCTAGTGTTAGCCATTAGAATAACTGGTCTTAAGGAACCATTCCTTAGATCGAAAGATGTTTGGTGCTGATTCGTCATGTTCAGATATAGAGATAGCGACTTTGCAAAGAAGATTATTGAAAGACTTCAAGAACTTAGGGCAAACATCGTTTTGATGCATGTATGTGGCACGCATCAAGACACTATTGTCAGATACGGTTTGGATTCGTTGCTGGATTCGTGTGGCGTTGACATTAGGCAAGGCCCCGGGTGTCCAATCTGCGTAACAACCCCCACCGAATATGAAGAGATGATAGCTCTTGCAGAGAGTGGCATCACGGTGACAGCTTTCGGGGACGCTGTGAGCGCTCCTGGATATTCGAGGTCATTAATGGATGCGAGAGCTCAAGGTTGCGATGTGCGAATAGTGTACAGTATTGAGGACGCCGTGAAGATAGCGTCCAAGAGCAACAAGAACGTTGTTTTCATGGCGGTGGGCTTCGAAACCACGGCTCCGACCACAGCATCTGTTCTACTTCAGCAACCTCCAAGGAATTTCTCAGTGCTGTGTTGTCACAGGTACATACCTCCCGCTCTCCACGCGCTGCTTTCGAGCGGTGAAATGAGGATTCAAGGTCTGATTGAACCTGGGCATGTAAGCACAATAATTGGAATGAAGCCATACGAAGAAATCTCAGAGAAATATCATATTCCCCAAGTCGTGGCGGGTTTCGAACCACTGGACATGATGATGGCTGTCTACATGTTAGCCAAGCAGATCAAGAAGGGAGAGACGAAGGTTGAAAACGAGTATACCCGAACAGTCCACTATGAAGGCAATAAGAAGGCTCTAGAACTTCTCGATCAAGTCTTTGAACCGTCAGACATAGTCTGGAGAGGCTTTCCTGTTATCCCAAGATCAGCAATGAAGCTCAAACCGGAATTCTCTTCGTACGATGCTGGAATTATTCACTGCAAGATCCTGGAGAAAGTCAAGGAAATCAGGTTTGAAGAATCCAAGCAATGTAGGTGCGGGGAAATCCTCAGAGGATTAGTGGAACCAAAGGATTGCTTACTATTCGCCAACGCTTGCACGCCACAGCATCCGGTTGGACCTTGCATGGTATCTATAGAGGGATCATGCAACATAGAGTATCGATATCGTGGCAAACATGCTGCAAGAGTATCATAGCTGTGAATCGGTTTTGGATGTTTACTTAGATCTTCGTTACAATTAATCAGAAGCCCGTGTTTTGCCCTTCGTTATGATTCTCAGCTATTGTTCATAGACCCAGAAACAATCATCGGGAAACCTCTTCGACATCCTTCCACCACTGCTTCTGGATTCCATTCTTTTCTCTTGAAACCCAGTCCTTGGATTTTGGCTCCATTTCCAAGTATTTCAGCAGCCGACTTATCTTGTCCTGAACGTCGGCGAGCATCTCGTTCGAAATCAATCCTCTGGTTGAATAGTCAGCTGCCATTGTGAGGACCTTGTCCAGATTGGTTGTTGCGTCGTACCAAAAACCCCAATCATTCGCAAGGGTGGAAGACATGTATTTGGCGTCTATGATCTCTTTGTCCTGCGCAATGCCCACGTTATGTTCGTGCAGGAGAATAATGATGTCTTTGATGTCTTTCTCGTTTATTTGATGGATCTGCAGCTTCTCCAGCATCAGATCGGCGAGGGAGATTGTGGGGAAATCTAGACTGAGTCTTCCTTTCTTTGGGTCTGATCCGAAATTGACCGGGTGGCTGTAGTCAAGTTTGTCCAAGAAAACGTCTACTTTGCAGAGTCCTTCTGGATGTTGGTAGATGATCCTGTCTCTCATGTGAAGTAACGACCATATGTCAGCCTTGAACTTGAACTCATCTTCGAATAGGCCTCTCAACTTTCCCTTTTGTTTGCTGTAGGCTGCAAAGTCGATGTCTGTGAATACGCGGTCAGTGTTTCCAAGTCGACCTAGCTTGGTAAAGAGATCAGCTGAATTGTGACTGTGCGCTCTTACCGCCAATGCGCCAAGGATCCTCACGATTATCGACTTGCTTTCCGCTACCTCCGCGATGTGGATTGCTTCATTCATGATTCTCTGATCTTGGGAACTCAGCAAAGAAGCATACCTTGGACGATTTTGGTTCGGTATGATCGGCAGATCCTGAAGTTAAACCTTCTTCTACCGAGCAGATTTGGCAATCTTGTGTTATGAGTTTGTTTCCGCTTCTCAAGAGCAGTCAGTTGGAGATATCATCAATTCTGATAAGTATCTTCTGTGGTATCGTTGATTGAATAGAAGTGAATCTGAGAGCCGATTCTGTATGAACAATTCTGTGGAATTTTCTGAGCTTGCGAGACAACTTGCATACTGGCTCAGGGATTCTGGGGTGATT
>CAYXJU010000232.1:0-2915 GCA_964464765.1 uncultured Candidatus Bathyarchaeia archaeon
AGTTGGATTTACTGAAGCTTTCAATTCACAACGACAAGCAACAGTCATAATTACAGTGGATGATACGAATCCTCAAATGGCTTCCATTATCTACAGCGAAGCCGCATCAATATTCAAGGGGATATCAGATGGTTTGTCCACATCCCTCATAGCCAATATGGACAATCATGTCGATCCGTCCTTTGTTTCGGAACCAGTAAGCGTCCAACAGAGAAACCTATTGGGTAGCACCACCAACACATTCCAATTCCTGGCACCAGGCTTCATCGCGTTGACAGCGGTTATGGGCGTACTATCAGGGTTGGGCGCTGCCATATCAAGGGAGAAAGAACAAGGCACCATGGACGGTCTGATGGTCGCCCCAGTATCTAGGTATTCAATCGTCGCCGGAAAGATTCTGGCTCAAACGGTTAGAGGGGTGATACAGGGGTTCATGATTCTGGCAATATCCATGCTCCTGTTCGGCGTTAGAGTTTATGGAAACATCTTCTTGATGATATTGGTCATGCTTCTCGGAGTCGCCAGTTTTTCTGGTATAGGAATAATAGTTACTTCCATGGCGCCAGAGCAAGAAACCGCGCAGATGATGATGATGCTCTTACAGTTTCCAATGATGTTTCTGTGTGGCATTGTATTTCCAATCGAGCAGCTGCCAAACTGGCTCCAGGCAGTTGGAAAACTCTTACCACTGTACTATGCTGCTGATGCACTCAGAAAGATCATGGTTCTCAACGCGAGTTTCAACCAAGTAATTTTGGACGTTATTGTGCTAGGGATCTACTCCGCCGTAACTATGGGGGTTGCTATGCCCGTCTTCAGGAAAGTTATGAAAAGATGATTTTCCCACTAGCGCATTACGGAAGCAGATTCTACATCACATCGTAACCGATTTGTATTTGTGTTTTAGACATTTCTCCACGATCTTTGGAGTTGGCTGGTACACTCCATAAGACAGAGCCAATCGTGTAAGAGTTCTCGGAGACTCACTTCGATAGAAATCGCAGCCTACACATTCACTTGGAAAATCTCTACAGCAGGTTTCAGGTTTCTTATTATCGTATTCTTTAGGAGATACCCTATTCCTTAGGCGGACTAGGCGTACCAGGAAACCGCGCACCTTCACCAAGGTGCTCCCAGCAGACCTGATTGTCAATATGGTGTAGTCAGGCACTCAGATAAACCGTTCGAGTCGTCGTATCCTATGCAACCCTGAACATTGCAGATCATTGGCCCACGCTGAAAGATTGAATCAATAGGGAAGGCCAGAGAACACTTCTTGTCGATACTCTATGCCTGAAAAACTGAACGATGGAGTTAAGGTTTACGTGTTGTTTAAGATTACATGTTGCGACGACGCTCTCTATATTTATGGGAATGCAACGTGCGGTGTTGAGAAACTGGCAAAGCGTCTCTATGAGAAGCTTGGGTTAAAGCCTCAAAGATCAAGTGAATTCAAGGATAAAAGCAGTATATTGACTCAGACTCCCTGATCCAATAGTCTAAATTGGTCTCTGGCAATATCTGCAGTACCATCGTTGAAGATTCGGTGCATATGCTAGAGGTTGCCTACAATATGGACAGTAGAGGGAAGAAGGCGCGGGTATAGCACGGGTAACCTCTTGGGTCGTCTCTTGAGGTTTCGTTGCAACATGCTGTGGAGCGGGTTCAGCATACTGTGATGCCGGTTGAGGGTACTGTAGGTACGTCGGTTGGCGATATGCTTGCACCCGAGGAGCCAGAGCATATACTTATTGATTTGTTGGTTGATACGCAAGTTGCACAGGGTGTTGTCTTCTCGGGAAGCAATACTTCCACTTTGATATGACGCCATGCTGTGGAGTACCGTCTGTTTCCCGGCAGCAAAGAGAGAAATGTTCCACACTTTGGACATCTATACGTTTCCTGTGACGAAAGTGGATAATTATGGGACCGATACTCGTACAAAACCTTTGCACTGTTCAATGGTGAATAGGCATTGAAGTAGGATGTTTCCAAAACGTGGATAATTGATTTTGTTCATCACTTTCAAGCATCGACCTGCAAGAACTTTTGCTTAAAAACAATTTGCACCAATGGTGAATCTAATCGTGGACAGGTTTTCATTCCGTTCGCGAAAATATTCTAGAAAACCAGAAAAGACGCTGAACAGTAGTGGTATTGAGATTCTTTTGTTTCCTCTTCGACTACGTGAACCCTTTGTTATAGCCACACTTGACTGAACGCCTACTGATCTTGGCTAATATTTCCAGTGCGAATAGTCTTCAATACCGGTGTTTTGACAGGCAAAATTTCTCCTGTCAAGCCATAAACATACTTTTTGCCTCTAAGCAATGAAACTATAGCTGCGACAATCGCTAAGCCGGCGTTGAAATAGAATGCGATATTCAGAGCCGCCATAAAGGCTGGTGCTATCGCGTTTGGGAACCAAGTCGTTCCCGTCAAGACATCAACTGTCTTGCTGTCCAACGACGTGATCAAATCATGTGGTAACTGGTTTAGAACTGTCCGCATAGGGTTGTACCCTAGAAAAGCTGCAAAAAGCGCTCCTGTAGGTGGAATCTTATCGAATACTGGAACAAGTTGCGCGGCTTTCGCAGCAACCAATGCAGACGCGATAGAGTGTGGCAAAGCATTTGATAGAGCCACCAACACAACCGTGAACAACATACACAATCCAATCGTCGACCCAGCATTTTGAAGTGTACTCCTCATCCCAGCCGCCGCTCCCCGATATTCAGGAGGAACAGAATTCATAACGGAAGCTGTATTAGGAGACATGAATAGACCCATGCCCATTCCTTCAGCGAAAATTGCAAGTCCGAATGTCGTATAATCAAAATTGCAAGGAAACATAGTTAGAACCACGAATACAAACGCGGAAACGGTCATGCCCAGAGTCGAGAAAAACCGTGCTC
>CAYXJU010000233.1:0-2899 GCA_964464765.1 uncultured Candidatus Bathyarchaeia archaeon
GAGAGTCCTTCGCTGCATTACTTAGAGTAGTTGAATATTTCAAAGACCAAGAAAAGAAGTAAAAGTATAAGTCACACGCAAGTCAGCAAGGCAGCCTAGCGCGCACTAAAATGAATGGTGGGGTCGGTTAGCATATTATTAGCGTTTAAATTAACAGTGGCTAGGCCTCTCAACCTCTTCTTGTAACGCCGAGGTTTTCCATTCTACCCATCTGAAGAAAATAAAAGGATGAATTCTTGAAACCGAAGCAATAGGTCAAAACCTTTATTCCTGTCGAGAATATCCCTAGATTCAGATTAGGAGTAGCCATTGGCTCTCTTCTTTCAATACCATCTTCCATTCATGTAGCCAGTCGGTTAGTGATTCACGATAACCATTCTTCTCAATTCTTTGGACTGGTTGGTTGTAGTTAGTGAAGTCGAGAACATTGGTAACTCAAGTGTGACGCAAGTTACAGTTACAGCGACTTATTATATGTCCAGTTCTCTGGCTCGTGTTTCAATATACTCTGTGACTTTCTCTTCACTGTATTTCTTGGCCTCTTCTTGTTTCTTTAGGTGTTCTTTAACCTTGTTCAGCAGAGTATCCATGTCTGCTGGCTTGACTATGTAGCCGTCAGCTCCCTTATTGACGGCCTCGATAGCGTTCTCCAGTGAAGGATATCCTGTGATGATTATCTTGACCATCTTAGGCGTGGCCTCCCTCATCATGGTTAAGAGTTTCGTTCCTTCCATGTCTGGGAGGCGGATATCGACTAAGGCTAGATTGTAGAAGTTGATGTTGGATTTCTCAATCGCTTCTTTACCGTTCTCAGCCGTGTCAACAATGTAACCTTCCAACTCAAGGATTTCCTTGAAGTTCTTAAGGACTGTCTTGTCGTCCTCCACAATTAGGATACGTTGCTTCTCCATCTTTAACTCACCTCCGTCTTTTTCTTCTGTAGTGGTAGCTTGACTGTGAAGGTGGAGCCTTGGCCGACCTTACTCTCCACTGATATTGTGCCTCCATGGGCCTCCACCAACCGTTTGCAGACCGGTAGACCCAATCCCTGTCCCTTAGCTTTGGTAGTGAAGAATGGGCTGAACAGTTTATCCAGGTTTTCTTCAGGTATGCCGGCCCCTGAGTCTTGGAAGCTTATGAATGCATCTTCACCTTTCTTTGATGCTTTGATCGTCAGTTGGCCTCCCTCAGACATAGCTTGGAGGGCGTTTATTGTCAGGTTGGTGAAGAGCCGCTTCATCAGGTCAGGGTCAACCATCAACTTCTTCAAGCCCTCCTCAACTTCCACGGAAACCTTGACGGTTATGGGAATAGTCATCATGGAGAATGTATCGTTGATGAGTTGAGGTATGCTGATTTCAGCAGGTTGAGGCTGCAAGGGTCTAGAGTAATCATGCAAGTCTGTAACAATCTTGTTCATGTACCTCACCTGCTCCTCTATCATGTTGAACATCTTAACTGCAGCAAATTTCTCCGCAAGCTTTCTAGAAGGCAACGGCAACTTCTCATACTTTCTCTTGGCTAAGTAGATGGTGCTGACTATGGACTGTAATGGGTTGCGCAAGTCGTGACCTACAATCGCAGTGGTCTCACCGATAGCAGCCAGTCGCTCAGCCTGCCGAAGTTGCCCCTCCATCCTCTTGAGTTCGGTGATGTCCCTGGTGATACCTATAAGGTGGGTTACATTGCCTTCAGCATCCTTCAGTGGCGTCTTTATCGCATAGACTATGTGGGTTGACCCGTTTACATCAGTAATAGTCAAGTCTGGGGAATGATGAACAGAACCTGTCTTAAGCACATGCCTATCTTGTTGCGTGAAGAAGTCAGCCTGCTCTCTCGGATATACATCGTAGACGGTTCCTCCAAGAATCTGGTCTTTAGATTTACCATGAAACTTGCAAAATATCTCGTTTACAAATACGTATTTGAAATCTTTATCTTTGATATACACGAAGTCTGGAGCACTTTCCATACTTGTTTCTAGAAATTGTCTAGATCTTGCCGATTCCTTGGTCTTTTCCTCAATCATCTCCTCCAAGTGTTCAGCGTATCTCTTGAGTTCAGCTTCCATCCGTTTGCGCTCGGTAATGTCTCTTATGCTGATTACTCTTCCGACTGTCTTATCCTGTATTCTTTGGGGCCTAGAGTATCTCTCAAATGTTCGTCCATCATTGAATTCCAATATGTCTGATCTCTCTAGGTCGGGGTGATTGAATAGTTCCTCAGTCGTTCTGAGAAAGCTTTCAGGATCTTTTACTTGTTCCTGTACAAGCGCAACTACTCTACTGTCATCACGAGATTCCAAGATAGTATCAGGGACACGCCACATATCGACATATTTTTGGTTGTAGGTCGTTATCCTTTTATCAATGTCTACTGCGATGATACCGTCGGCAGTGGACTCTAGGGTCGCGCGCAACAAAGAAAGAGAGTTCTCAAGCCTCTCCTTTGACTTTTTCTCTTCTGTAACGTCTCTGGAAACCTGCACTACGCCTTTCCTACCGTCAGATGTAATTGTAGGCCTAGCGCGAACATTGGTGGTCCTTCCAATGACATTGCTGAGGCGCGTATCTTCGAAATGGTCTCCGCCTTTTTCAATTATCTCATGCACTTCGCAGGGTATACCTGCGTGATAACATGGGCTGTCGCGTTCTCTAATGGCCTTATAGCATTTCTTTCCAACTATATCGCCGTGGATTTTTCTGGCAGTGTCATTTAGAAATCGAATTGTATAGTCTTCATCGGTTACAAGAACGTAATCTGACATGTTCGATAGGATGTTGCTGAGAAAGGCCGAGATTCCAGCGAGTTCCTCCTCAGCCTGCTTGCGTTCGGTGACTTCTCTTGAAGTAATTTGGAAGCCAACTGGAATCCCTCGCTTCTTGGCTACTCTCGCCTC
>CAYXJU010000234.1:0-2893 GCA_964464765.1 uncultured Candidatus Bathyarchaeia archaeon
ACAGTTACCTACCTACGATAGAATTGACTACTGATGAGGTGACCACAGTGGAGACGAGGATTGACAAGCTACTGAAAATGATTGAGAACCAACCAAAAACCTCGCAGTGGGAAAAGAGGGCAAAGGTTGGTGCAACGAAGAAGTGGTACCGCGATGTCGATGAGATCTAGCAGTGCACCCCATCGGTAAGCAACGTGCATTAGCAACCATACTTGATAGCATGAACATTTGACCCAGCAATGCTGATATATGCAATTTTTCGTTACGCTGACGATAAATACGACATTGAAAGGTGAAATGAATATGAAATTGGAAGGTAAGGTCGCCCTAGTAACTGGAGGCGGAGGAGGACTGGGTCGAGCGATCGACTTGGCCTTAGCGAAGGAGGGCGCAGATGTAGCGATAGTGGACCAACGCCTAGCCACAGATGTTGTAAATGAGATTAATGCAACAGGCCGACGCGCCCTAACTATTCAGGCTGACATATCGAAGAGTAGCGATGTCGATCGGGCTGTAAATGAGGTTTTGAAGCATTTTGGGAGAATAGATATACTTGTCAATGCTGGCGCCATTTTGAAGATCGGTCCAGTTCTAGATTTTAGAGAAGAAGATTGGGACGCATTATTCAATATCAATGCGAAGGGAGTCTTTCTCTTCAGCAGGGCTGCTGCTAAACATATGATAGCGCAAAGAAGTGGAAAGATAGTAAACATCGCTTCAGAAGCTGGGATCACTGGTGAAATGCTCAACGCTCCTTATAGCGCATCAAAGTTTGCAGTCGTAGGTTTCACCCAAGCATTCTCTCTTGAAATGGCACCGCACAAAATCAACGTCAATGCCGTTTGCCCTACCTACATGAAAACACGCATGTTAGATTATGCTGCCGAAGAAGTCGCAAAAGCTGAATCACGAACGGCAGACGAAGTAAAGGCGCAATGGGCCTCGGAGATTGCGTTAGGTAGATTGGCATTGCCAGAGGATGTAGCGAAAGTTGTTGTATTCTTAGCCTCAGACGATTCAGCTTTCATTTCGGGACAGGCAATAATGGTAACCGGCGGCGGATCCAAGAAGTATTGTGTAGGAGGATAGTCTGCCACAGACGACTCCCCTACTAGAATGTCTAGATCGATGTACACCACAAGATCCTGAACAGTGCGTAAGAGTGCTGTCTAGCGCAGCGACCTCACGAGATAAAAAGAAAGCATTTGGGAGATCATGGAATCGTGCAATGCAATCGTGGTATGCAGTAGCTGACAGCAGCTCTTGCCTTCATCTTTGATCAGCAACTCAACACGTCAAAGATGACTCAATGTCGAATTGCGCACATGGACGATCATTAACATCGGTTCTTTCATCGTTTTAAGTATTAAATAGAAATACAGCAGATCCATGAGTCAAAAGTGGACACATATGATTCAAGTACCTAGACTGAGTTGGAATGATGCGGAAAGAATGATTGAAGCATCGACTAGAAAAGCGATTGAGATAGGAGTTCCTACTAATATTGCAGTGGTAGACGAAGCGGGAATTCTTCTAGCTTTCAAGAGGATGGATGGAGCTCTCATCGGCTGCGGCGAACTTGCTATCAACAAAGCATTCGCTGCCGCTATGTTTGGAATCTCAACGGAAGAAGAAGCAAAACTCGCTCAACCAGGCCAATCAGATCTTGGAGTACAAGCTCTATTCGGAGGAAGAATGACAACAATTGGTGGGGGATTGCCCATTAAACTTGGAAACCATGTTCTAGGAGGAATCGGTGTGAGCACAGGTACCGTCGAGCAGGACATAATAACTGCGGAGGCGGGGCTCCAAGCATTCCTAAACGACACAAGAAAGCCTTGATGCCCCTCTTGATCAAGCCCATAACCAAGAATGCATGATCTGTTTCTGAAATCCGACGAATACTCTGAGATAGAGGAGAATCCCGACGTTACTGATTGCCTTGTCCAACTCTTCTTCCGCAGTATGGACAGATGACGTAGTCGGGTTTGAGTTCTCTTCCGCATGTGCCACAGTACTTTGGCTTAAGTATAGTCTGACAGTATGGACAGAACCTGAAATCATTTTGGATCTCTCTGCCACAGTTGTTGCACCGTGTTCCATAGGTTGGTTCGGTTATTGTTGGGGTTTCAGGCATCCTCTTCAGAGTTGCCTTGGCCTTTCCGAGAACATCACCCACTCCCATTTCGAGGCGTTTGATTTTCTGTTTTGCTTCATGTAAAGTTGCAGCCTTCGGTTCCGGTTGAGGAATACCAAAGGAGGGCTGGGCAGAGGATGTGGAGCGTGTTGGAATTTGTGGAGCCGATTGTTGGACGGGTTGCTGCATCCTAGAAGTGGATTGGAGGATTTGGAGGATCTTGTTTGCCCAAGGTTGAGAGATCGATCCCGTCGAAAACTGGTTGTAGCCGTAGTTGATTATTGTTTTGCGTATTCGGCTGATGACTTTGACAGCGGTTTCAATTCTTTTCGGTTTGTCAATGATGTGTCGGGTGGCCATTAGACTCTTGTCCTGTAATGGAATAATCTGGCATACTGTTTCGTAGTTGTTGTCTTTGTCATCAATCTTGCAGTCCCAAGAGGTATGCCTTGAAACGTCATAGTTCTTGTTTATCCCGATGATCGTTTTCTTTCCGTATAGGTCGCCTATCAAGTCGCGCAGACCCTTGTCCTGATTAAGGGTGTCCAGCAATGGGTTCCAGTTCTGTCTTCCTTTGTAGACTTCTGAAGCATTGAAGATTGGACTGGGCAGATATGGGATAAAGAACGGTTCCTTGCCTAATGTTCCGGTCTTCACGTTTTTGATGATTATTGAGGATGGGATGGGTTTGTCAACAAGAGTACCACAGATACATTCGACAGGTTCGGTCATGACAGAATGGGCGAGACCACTCAT
>CAYXJU010000235.1:0-2891 GCA_964464765.1 uncultured Candidatus Bathyarchaeia archaeon
AATTTGTTCTTTCTTTGGCTGTTCTTTCCCAATCTTCCATCTCCCAATGTAATGTCTTATCTTGATCAGTGGGTACCGGATACTTAGATAAGAGTTGTTCATTGCTTCATACGAATTCAGTTCCAAGTGTGTGGAATTCTATCTCTAGTGGTTCGGGTTGTGTACAAACAAACGGGCAAGTTATCTAACTCTACCGCTTCTCTCCTTTTTGCTAGCCATCTCGTTATGCCGTGCGACCCCTAGCCCATTTCACTAATTGGTAATCACTTCATACACCATTGTATTCAACGAGATATTTGTCGCTGCCACTTACTGATCTTTCTGATAGCTCCACGCGTTTCTGCTACATTAAGAGCATCCACCAAGAGCTTCCTGATTTCTCGATCAGATATACACTCGGATACATTCTCCGCCGTGCTGTACACGGTTACAATAACTGTCTTCTTCAACACCAATCTACACACCTCACCTAGTCTAGCAGTCTTCCCTATTTGACTAGTCAAACATCTACAGAAACATCACCCTGAATTCTTGTGGTATCGGCGTTTCGTGCAAACGTCGGTAATAGTCAGACTCATGCGGCTGGAGTTCTTATCTTTGATTCGAGAACGGTTAGCCCGCCTGCCTTTCTGTTGAGCGAGAGTTGGATCTCGCCTCTGTAACTCCTCACCGTGGCATCGTGAATCTGCACTCGGTCGCCCTCGAAGATCGTTCCTATCTGATTGTTCCATACGGTAAGCGGAATTTCTCCAGTACCATCAGATAGCGTGACAGAACAAACCAAGAGCGGGGCACCGTCTCTTGAGGTCACAGCTCTTACAATTGATTTCTTAGCAACAACCGCCTTGAAACATACGCCCTTCAATCCCAATCTCAGATCGATAATTCTCCTCTCACCGTTCTCATCCAATTTGTTCGAGTCTTCACGTTCAATAGAGTGGTCGATACACTGTGAGAATTCCTCCGGCAGATTCTTCAGTCTCCCAACCGAATAATCTGGGATGTTAGCTTGCGCAACCGGCTTTCCGTTAACTGAGAACATGTACGTTGAAGAGTCTGCGCCACGTCGGCGCATTTCAATGCTAACCTTTCCACATCGGGAGTTACCACGGTCATGTGCAGCCAGCATAGAGACACGAAAGAGATTGGGCTTTAAATGATGCTTATTCGCGATCTGAAGCAAATAGACGAAGTCTCTGTCGAGACCGCGTTTCCTTTGTAAGTTCCTCAGTGCAGCTAAGACATTTCAACTCGTATCCTATACAACGCCGCCAGTAATAAAGCGACTGAGAAAGTCAGGTCCAATCAGACGACCAACAAACTCCCACCCACTCTGTCCATTAGGCTCCACAGTAACGATCTAGAGCGACGTTTCGCATTAATAGTTCGTAACGGGATACCTAATGGCTTGGTATTGCCCTCGATGTAGAACACAGTTCTCTGATTACCAGCCGATATGCCCGTTCTGCAACGTCAGGCTGAAAAAGTCCGATATACGAGACTCATATTAGATAAGAGCGGGGGAGAAAAGATTAGAAAGATTAGAGGAAAAGGTCGGCTTAAACCGAGGAAGTCTAAGTGGGCGAAGAAGAACTAGCCAAGCTTGACTCTGAATAAGATTTTCGTCTTGAACTCATGAACGTAGGGAGGTGAACTTTGTGGAATTCGAACTAGAACTTAGCATACGAGGATTCAATGTTAGAGCAAAGAACCTCAGGGATGTTTCAGAGTTTACGCAAGCTATACAGACAATGATAAGTGCCTATGAAGTTTTTGAGAAATCTGATTTTTCGAAAAAGGGAGAGAGAGTAGGATGACCCATGTTTAACCGTTTCCCACACTCCTCTCCTCTTTCTCAACTCTAGTGAAGTTTCAGGTTTCTTCCAATCACAGTTCCGCTCGGTTTCGAAATTGCGTGTCTATCTGAGTCACGCTTCTTGAGAAACCCGGACGTTTGCTGTGTGTCCACACCAAAGCATACGGCGGCGAATCGACATTAAAAGAGCGACCTCTGAAGCTAGTAAGTCGTAGAGCAGTATCTTCGAATGCTGTAGGGGTAGATGAGAATGAAGCTGGAATCATCGAGACGCGAAAAAAGAAGAAAGGTTCGCGCTGGCATGTTGGGTATCTCAGCAAATCTGAAGCTTTTGGCGCAGGATTTAAATGAAGTTGTCGTGAACTCAAGAGAATAATCGGTGAGGAAAAACGGTATCTCAGGACTGTGCGCAGAGAACAAGTTCTCCTGAAGAAGGAAGGTCTAATGGAGGATTATCGGGAACTGTCAGCCCTTACGAAGAGATTGGAATTCAGAATCAAAGGCACCTCTTTCTTTCTCGCAGGATACTCGGAAAGAGTAAGAAGAATCTCCCGAATACAGAAACGAGGGGAGAAGCTTAGGGTTCAACCATTCAAGCCGGAACTGAAGCGAATCAAGGCCCTCGAGAAATTTCGATCCGCCTAGAAGCTGGCCTATTCTTCAGTAGGCTGCTCTAGTTGATTCATGGTTGTTGGCGCTTACCGCATTTCTTGTTCGTGGTGGATGAGTTTTTTCTCTTCGAGAGTTTTCTGAAGTGTGGCTGCGGCACGATGTATCTCTTCTTCTTTCTTTGCTCCTGTAATTACAAGCTTTCCACTTCTGAAGATAAGAATCACAACTTTCGGCTCTTCCATGCGGTAGATCAAGCCTGGAAACTGTTCAGGCTCATACATGGTCCTCTTTAGCGAGTATGTTGCTTTTTCTACATCTATGATTCCATCCAATCCTGCTGACGCAACTATGTTCTGTATCTGAATGGCAGGTTTAGCGACAGTGACGATCCCATTTCTCTTTAGGTCATCCACAACTTTCATCACAGTTTTCTTCGCTTGTCGTTCAGACTTGGCTCCTGTAC
>CAYXJU010000236.1:0-2878 GCA_964464765.1 uncultured Candidatus Bathyarchaeia archaeon
CGCAGACTTGGCAAGGGTGGAGGAGTGGGATGACGTATTCTCTGCCGTGTTAGCGGGACTCCAAGACAAAACTCCACGTCATGAAGTTGCCCCTAGAAAAAGCGTGATACGCAGCGTATCAAACAAGTTAGCCATCCTGTCGCCTTACCTCGCATTGATCGGATTAGTCAGCGTCGTTTCAGCAGCTGTTGCGTCTAGACGCCGAAAAGTCTAGTCGAAATAATCTGCTTTTTCGGCTTTGCGATACGATTGCTTTGCTTTCTAACTTATTTTAGTGGAGACGAGAGAAGACCACGACGTTGAAGAATCGCTCGTTTTTCTCAATCTTATCCGCGGTAGCAGAGGATGATGGAGTGCCATAACTACCACAACATCTCTGTGTGCATCTCTTGGTGCAGCCCCTAAGATTTGGACTGTTGATGCGCTTACCGCGGACGCAAACAGAAAAGCTTCTTCAACTAATCCAAGAGTTCTATCCAGATGCCGTCTGAATCTTTGATGTAGACCTCAGTTCCTTTAGCCTCAGAAGGTTTGAATGAACGAATACCATCAACACTTCTGAACGTGTCAATCGCCATTGAACACATTGTTCTGGAGGCTGTTGAGCTAGGTTTAGGCTCATGCTGGGTCAGACTCTTCGGCGAGAGAGAAGTGAGACAGATATTGGATCTGCCCAGCCACATTATTGTAGTGGCACTTCTTCCTGTTGGTGTTCCGGACGAAAACCCTGCACCTCGGCCTCGACTACCCTTATCATCAATCTATCATTCTCATTAGAGTCGCATTATCTGCTGATACGCTTCATAGGGTGGTGACCACACACAATTGTATTTTGGCCTAAACTACGGTCCAGTTCTGAGCGACCCACACCAAAGAATATTCAGTGACAAGTGTGTAGATAATTTGCAGTCTTCATTGTGCCTCTTTGGATTCGATTGTTGACATTTCTCTTGCGATGAGTCTTGCATGTCGTAGTTCTAATGTCTCTTCTAGCATTGGCGCGATGAGGATTGCGCCTTTTTCTTCAACTCGGCTTCTGCCTAGTTGTAGGAATCTGATGAATGAGTCAAATCCATGATTGGTTATTAGATATTCAAAACCGTCCAGTAGTATTATGCCATGCTTAGCTTTGTTGAGGAAGTCGTTGATGAGTACTGATAGGTCTTGGAGTGAGTTTATTGTAGTTTCCTCTTCCGCGCTTTCTCCGCTGATCCAGATGATTGGTGTCTTTTTTAATCCCTGTTTTTCCCTAACCTTGGGTGGGTATTCTCTGGTGATGCATAAGCCTTCTAATCCGCCTAGGACATTGTCTCTGAAGACTTCGAATGCGAACTCCACGTTATTTGTTAGGTAGGCTCTTCCGAATTCTAGTTCATAATGTCGATAGGGTCTGGTAGCCTCGCTGGCAGGTGTCACTACCAGATTCTGCGTTTCGAACAGTGTTGATGCTAGATCTGCGTACATTGTCAGAATGGTTCTATCACTTTCATCTAATGTCAGAGCCCCTTGACTGCCAAGCATCAAGGCTCCCTCAACTTCTCTTCCAAAATGAATTGGAGCACAATGCACACTAGTTGTTCCCAGAATACAGGATATGCCTTCTGTCTTGGATATGGCATGGTCCAATCTAAGGACCTCACATTCAGATAATCTGCAAGGAGGATAATTTGATTTCAACGTAATCTTTTCCGAAGTACTCTTGAAGGCTCGAACATCCGCAACATCTTCCTTCAGATCAAAAACTAATAGTGCACCTGCATCCATCTCCAGATCCTTCAAAGCTGCATCGAGAATCATATCCATTCCAGTCGAGATATCTGGAACCGATCTAATTCGATCCCTAAGCTTGGAAATGGTGTCAATCTGATTAGTCTTCTGCACCAACCTCTCCATTATACTTCCATTCAACATCTGAATCTCTTTAGTTCTCTCCTCAACCAACTCCTCCAAGTGTTCAGTCCGTTTCTTCAACTCTTGTTCCAATCTCTTTCGTTCAGTTATGTCTTCAGTGAATCCATCAATTGAAAGTACAGTTCCATTCTCGTTAAAGACTGGACTGGCTTTGTCTCTTAGCCATCTGACAGTGCCGTCCTTAGCCATGATACGATATTCAATATCCAACAGGGTCTTGTTCTTACGGTGATCCTCTAACTTCTTCCAGACAAATTCTCTATCATCTGGATGCACGATCCTATTCCAAATGTCCGGATTATTCTTGTAATCCTCTACTGAATAGCCGGTCTGTTCAAGAATCCTACCAGAAACGAATGTCGTGGACGAAGCCGCATCTGGCTGAGCCGAATAAACCCCAACGGGAAGACTCTCAGTGAGCAATCTGAACCGTTTCTCGCTATTCCTCAGTTCATCTTCCATTTGTTTGCGTTCGGTGATGTCTCGTGCAATTGTTGCAGCTCCAATTATTCTCCCAGATGAATCTATAATAGGAGACGCAGTCAACGAGACAAAGATCTTCTTTCCATCTTTTCTAACGCGTTCAGTCTCGTAATGTTTGATTGATTCTCCTTTCCCAATTCTTTGAAGTATGTGCGAAAAATCATCCAATTTGTCCTGTGGAACTAGGATTGAAATGGATTTACCTTCAACTTCTTTGGAAGAGTAGCCGTAGATTTTTTCTGCTCCTTTGTTCCAACTTGTAATTATTCCATCCAAGGTTTTGCCGATAATTGCATCAGGGGATGATTCAACGATGGCAGCCAAACGAGACTTCACTTCTTCCATTCGCCTGCGCTCCATAATGTCTCTGAGGATCGCCTGAGCGCCAATCACATTAGCATCTCTGAGTAGGGGAGATGCATTAATGTCAACGAGGCTTCGACTTCCATCTCTATTTAGAATTTCTAGCTCTAAACCTTGAACC
>CAYXJU010000237.1:0-2867 GCA_964464765.1 uncultured Candidatus Bathyarchaeia archaeon
GGTAATGATGGATGGTGCATGTTCCTTGCCTTCAGCAAACTTCTCTCTAAGCCTCATGGCGGCCTGTTGAGGACCGTCCCTTGACAGCCTATCTGGAGTGATCGGTACTCTGTAGGCACCTGTTTCCTGAAGAAGAGCGTTGGTCGTCAGCGTCTTGCCTGTTCCAGCTTGACCTATCAGTAAGATGCCTCGGTATTTGGGAATTCGAAACTGACTGAAAAACTCAGAACTCGAAAGTGACACTGTTGTAATGGTCCTGAGTCTATCAATCGTGTTGCAGAGACCTCCGATATTATTGTAGCTAACCTCGACCGTTGAGATTGCTTCAGCATCCTTTGACATTATGACTTCAGTATTCTTCGTAACCTTGACTATGAGTGAAGGTTTCGTCTCGATTATCGTAAAGACCAAGTCATGACAGGAGTTGTCCTTAGCATCGAGGCGAGCGTCTCCACAGAAGTTGCAGGCTACAAATTGACCTTGCGCGAGAAAGGTGCCGAGTAGAAGAGACTTGATCTCGTCGCTATCAGGGTATTCAGAGCCTTCAGCCATGGTCAGCACTATGCGAAAGCCTTCGACAACTTTCTCAACCTTGCTAACTTCGACTGTGGCGTTAAGCGTGGCGCCAGAGCTTTGGCGAGTGTACGTGTCTGGTCGTATGAAGTAACCTTCCCCCTTCACGATTTCAACAGGCGCCACTGTAAACCGTTTCCCGCGTATGGTGACGTAGTCTCCATGCGTCAGGTGCAGCGTCTTGGCTAAAGGTGTAGACACTTCTGCTGAGTTTGGCTGTATATTCGTTGAAGGCAAGAGTACAGTTGCGGAAGCAGATTCGACCATTAGACCTCCACAACCTCCTGCAGGTCGATGCGAGCAGGAATAGGATGCACCATCGGTGCCCTGGCACGCGCAGTTGAAAGCGCTTGCATTACAGCGGCTTCAGAAGTTCCTGGAACTGTCACATCAACCCAGAGGCCATCGCATCGAAAGCTTACGGCGTCCCCGCTTTCAGCCCATCTACCCCTTTGAGCCCAAACTAGTCGTGTATTCTGATGCTGATGATCAATGTACACCATTACACCGTGTTGCACGTCACATGCCATAGAACCATGTAACCTACTGAAAGTGTAAGTAGCGTTCTGACCATAGATCCGCAATTCACTGCGATGATTCTGACTGTCATAAGTCCGAATTGCACGGTTTACAGTCCAACTCAATGTGGTCATTCCTCGCTGTATTCGAGACGCCCGGTACGACGATCGAAGCGGTAGTAGCGGCGATTGGTGCCGGTTGAGACAGTAGTTTCATTCGTTCTTCTATTCGTCCGCTGTGGAGTGAACATGTTGTAAGGGCGGAGAATTTCGTCAACGTCTGGAATGTGTGTTCCAACCGATGGAACATGGTAACTTCTCATTCTCGCCAAGATGTCATCAATGTCTTCCCTACCACTGGAACCGTCTTCTTCATCGTTGTAACCGGTGGCATAGCTTGTTGGAATATGGTGGTATCGATAATCGTATTCATCATTGTAGTCAAATTCGTCATTACGAGAAGCGCCATCGCTCGTCATGAATTTGATTGCCCCTGCAGTCAAAGCCAACAGAATAAGCTCAATGATCACTCTTTCTTTCCCTCCTCAACAGTTTCGAATCATCGCTCTATGGCTCATAACGTCAAATTTTCGCCACTTACCAGTGGATTGTTTTCGTATCATATACAGCAACTCCCCTGCAAAGACTATCAAACATGTGTCTTCAAATATCTCAGTGACAAAATGTTACACAGTTTAATAGGAAGGTGAGCGTGACACGTCGATTAAGATTAACGTTACTCCGGAGAGCATCCTAGGCGCTAGGGCAGTCGTGAAGCGAGGCAGGTCATGGACACTTGATCTACCAAAGAAACTTTCAGAGATTTGTAGATTTGAAGAAGCAAAGAACTACAACTTCATTTTTGTTCATCTCGGAAATGCGGCGCTAATGCTTATTCCAATGAAGGATATGGTTAACCCGGACACCATATTAAAGACCCTTAGATCGTATGGATTAGCCGATTTCCTGAGTCCTGTCGATGTGGAAAAGATGCTGAAGGAATTGGGTGAAGAGTAGAACAAGGATGTCGTGGCAAGAGAAGTATATCGGTCGCGACATTCAAGCTGAAGATCTACTACATTTCACCACGATTGTCTTCCTTCTAATTGCGTTGGTTTCACTGGGCAAAATGTTTCTATACGGCAACATTCTCTCGCTATTCTACTTCTTCATTCTATTACTTTCCGTAATTACGTTGTTTGTGAACGTGAGAGCTATCGCACCATGGAAATCGTTGAAAGCAACTCTGAAAGAAGCCCCTCCGGAACTGTTAAGTGAGGTAGCCAAGCTCTCGGCGAAATATGGTATTGTGACACCAAGGGTTATGTTGACGGAAGAAGGGTACCGCGTCTTTTCATTGAGCCTCGGTTCGGGTATGAAGGCTCTAGTTGTCCCTAAACAGTTGCCGAGACTGCTCAATCCTCAAGAACTTAGAGCAGTGATTGCACATGAACTTTACCATGTTGAGAGGAATACCAGCTTCAGAGTAACGGCGTATGCACAAGCTTCTTTCATGGTTTCATCTGTGATTGTTCTATGTTTCCTCTTGGTAGGGATCATAGAGTTCCAACTTAACTATGTCTTGGCAGCCATTAACATCAGCATTGTACTCGGTTACGGTTTCACAATAGTGACTAGGAGGTATCCGTCTGAATTCAAGGAGAAGGCTCCGCCTATGATCTTGGGCTACGCGTTCTGGTATGAAGAGTACCTTGCTGATGCCCATGCTATGCGAGAGACTGATGCTGCGACCGTTTCATCAGCACTTAACAAGAT
>CAYXJU010000238.1:0-2863 GCA_964464765.1 uncultured Candidatus Bathyarchaeia archaeon
TCCTTCTCGTATAGGTACTCGAGGTTCTGACAGTAGCAGAGTGTGTGGGCGACGTTGCATATTCCGCAGATGCGCTCCATCAGAGGTATGTTCTGGATGTAGTTCTTTGTTTCAGCCAGTTTCTCTACGCCCTTATGCGCATAGCCGATACGAACCTCAGCCTTTACAATATTCTCTCCATCGACTGTGAACCTGAAACTCTCAGGTTCCTTCAGTGCTGGATGTTGTGGTCCAACGATTATCTGAAAAGTTGATGACATCTCACACAATCACCAGTGCTTCGATTCTTGGCTGATTGCTCTACTCATTATTCCAAGGATAGTTTCATCTGTCTTGGTCATACTATCAGATATCTTCCTGACGTTCTTGATGGTTTCTTCTAGATTCTTGCCTTTGATCCCACTTTGAAAGGGAACTACAATACCGCTTAGAGCCAAGAGAGCACTCTCGACAACAGCCCCACTGACAATAGCCAACTTTATGGCGCAGCTTGTCTTGGCTCCATCACAAATGATGCCCGTAACTGCCTCTATCATGTTCTCCATCGCAGAGTTGATCTGTTGAACCTCTCCACCCAAATAGTGGGCGATTCCAGCAGCTGCTCCTACTCCCGCCTTGATGGCGCCTCCGCAAAGCGTCGACAGATAGCCTAGGTGCGAGGTACAGTAACAAGTTATGAGGTAGGATAGCGCTATGGCCCTCACGATCCTCTCTTCATCCCATCCCCATCTCTCCGCAACGGCGACAATAGGTAGCGTTGCCATCAGGCCCTGATTGCCAGATCCTGCGCAACTCATCACTGGAACAATACATCCGGCCATTCTTGCATCTACTGCAGCGCTAGTGAGAGCTACCGCATGATTGATCATGTCTTTGCCAAGAACTTCTTCATCTACCAGTCTCCTCAATGTGCTGCCTATCTGAAGTCCAGGTTTGTTATGGATTCCAACTCTAGCCGCTTCCAGATTCATCTCGACGGATTTTCGCACAAGATCATAATCTTCCTTCGATAGGCTCTTCACAACATCGATTATTTCTTCGAGACCTACCATCAACAAAGCTTTCAGGTCGAGAATACTTTTTAGAGGTTCTTCTCTTCGGTAAAGGACTCTTCTGTTTCCCTGAACGAAGGCTACGTTTGTATGAGCATCTTGTATGATGGCGATACCTTCACTAGAACATCTTCCCGGGAGTTTCACCAACACCCTGGCCCTGATGTAGATGCATGAGGTTCTTCCATCAAGAATTCTGAGTTTAATCTTGCCAGCTTTCAGGAGTCTGTCAATCCTTTCAACGTTCTCGGCTTTAGAGTCTTCGAATATACTGAGCTTCTTGTTTGGGTCGCAGAATACGCCCTGAGCCGCTGCTACCGAAATGCCGCGCCTTCCTGTTCCAGGTATGTCCGCATCCAAGCCATTTCTATAGGTGAAGCGGTCGAGTTCTACGATGATTTTCTCGATATTCTCTTGGGTTAGATTGTCTAGGACGGTTTCGGTAGTGTTTCGCACTTGAAGCCAAGAGGGCAGAATTTCCTTTGTGGCGTTGTAAGCTATTGAGGTTGCTAGACCCACCGCCGCCGGTTCGGTACATCCAAATGAAGGCACCAACTCGTTTCCAAGAATTCTTAGAATGATTTTCCTCTTGTTCATCTTATCGATTCGTTTGCCTTTCATGAATATTCGTTGACTCCCAGTCACTATTTCTCAGTAGTAGCTGTTGACGTGGTGGCGGGAGCGTTGATGATGCTGTTTATTGTATCCTGCATCAGGTGGTCTCGGCAGTAAACCACCGCCTTGTTAACCCCATCAACTTTCATGGCTACATCCTTAATATCATAAGCGAGTTTCAAGGCGATTGGGCAGATAGGACTTGACGGTCTGAAAATTATTCTCACAACTCCAGGTTCTTTTTCCTTCAACTCTTTGATCAACCTCATCTCTTGGAAAGACAGGCCGGTTTCGGGATCAATAATCGCATTTACCTTTTCTTTCACCTTTTCTTCAAGCGCCGTCATGTCTCACTCAACCCTCTCGAACTCAGCGAGTTACTCAAATTTCGCTGGCGGAGATTCGATCTTATGAGTGTTCCTAATGTGGAAGACGATTTGTTCCGCAAGTTTCATGATGGCTTCGGCCGCGGGTGAATTGCGAGATAGGGTCACGATGGGTTTTCCGTCCACGTAGGATTGGAAGAGTCTCTTGTCGATGGGTATCTCTGAGACCACATCCGTTCCATAACGTTTTGCGACTTCGAGCACGTCTATTCTATTCTCTCCAGGAATGTCGGCTTTGTTAATGATGACTCGGGTCCGTATTCCCAGCGTAGATGTTAGTTTTAGAATCAGATCTAGGTCGTATATGCCGAGTGGAGTTGGCTCGGTGACCGCCAAGGCCAAGTCTGCACATTTCACGCTTTGCACCACATTACAATGTGTACCTGGAGGTGTGTCAACTACTATGATGTCGAACCTTTCTCGGCTTGCTTGTCTAAATGCCTCATCTTTTGCAGCGGTTACGACTTGGGCTGATCGTGCTTCGTTGGGCTTCAATTCTCCTCCAATGAAGCTGAGGCTGCCTCCAGGGGCATGACATATGTGTCCTACAATCTTGTCCCCGCGTTCTATGGCTTCTTGAGGACATGCTACGAGGCATGCTTCACATCCAGAGCATAGTTCCTCAAAGAATATTGGATACTTGTCTACGATCTGGATTAGAGCGTGAGCACGGCAGGCCTCTGAACATTTCCCACATTTGTTACACTTTGCTTCAATGATCTTGGGAATGAATGTCTTTACTTCTCGAACTGGTTGGGGTTGACGACCTAAGACGATCGCCGTTGTTGGAGAGTCTACGTCTGTGTCAAC
>CAYXJU010000239.1:0-2840 GCA_964464765.1 uncultured Candidatus Bathyarchaeia archaeon
CAACTACCCGAGCTATTGATATGGTCGATGACCTTACCTACCTTCATATCGACTAAGTATGCTCCTGCCTTAACATTTTTCAACATACGTTCGAAATGGGCTTCTCCGTTTGCTATCATTCCATCGGCTTGCTTTTTCCCCACTTCTGCCACCATGCCTGGAGTTGTCCCAACATAGATCTTGTTGGAATACTGAGAGAATATAGCAGACTGATGACCCAGAAAGCTATCAAATTCTTTGTATCTCACTTTTGCATCTATAGAAGCAGTTGTCCATTTGCCTAAGCTTCGCTTTACAGCGTAGAGATCAGGCCATCCATCACGTTTGAAATTATGCTTGTCATGAACCTTGAATTTCTTTTCATTCTTCAAATAGTCTCTAAGTGGGCCAAGCAGATTGTCCTCATTATCCGTGTGTCCAAAGATGATGTTAAATCGCTTGTGATTGTGATTGATGTTTTCATAGATATGTTGTGCAAGAATATCCTTCCAATCGTGATTCTCAAACCTTGTATGATGCTTGGATTCAAGTATTTTGGCCAGTCTCTCTAACTTCTGCTTTCTCAATTGTTTGTCTGCTTTCTCATACTCCTTGATTTGTGTCCTTTCCTCTTGGGTCGGCATACGCACTTCTTTGAGCATAGATTTATGTACCAATAAATCCAAGTTTCCGTTATTCTGGAACAATCTTGACAATATTGCATCGAATTCGAGGAAGCAAATAGTCAGACATAGTCACCTCCTTTTATGATATTTTCTTTGATGTCCACAAACTGCACATGTTGCAAGACGATACTTGGGACCGATAAGAGGCTTCTTTCTCATGTATGCCAAAGTATGCTTTCTTTTCGCTCCACATTTCTCACAATAGAGAGTGACCCAGTCGACCAACTCTTTCACGACCGAGGGAGAGCCCTAACTACTATCTACTTCTCCGAACAATATATAACACAAGCGATGTGGCTATTTCACATAGTTACCTTTCCAAGGTTTGATAGAACCCATTTGCAGATATGGTGGAACAAGTCCAAATGGAGTCCGTACACCTTATCCATATCATCATATTTTCGGTTATGTCTCTCTGATTAGTTTTCAGCAGCTCTCTTGCCTATACCTTGGATCAGTTTAGGTTAGAGTTACACTTCGATACAGGGGGTCCATGTAATGATTCAATATTTCTCCGAGAGGTGCGGCTCAACTTTTCCATTGGTTTTTCGTAGGGCAAATGAACTGGCTTCTGAACCACGCATATTCTTTGCTGATGAGAGTCTTGACAAGCTAACCAATGGTCTACGACTGGGACAGTTAGCTTTTCTTTATGGTTCGAGGCGATGCCTATCTGTTTCTGAATTTCTCTGTGTTAAATCGCAGATTGATCCTTACGATGGAGGACTCGATTCAGATGTTATTTTTATCGATGGGGGAAACTCATTCGATCCTTATCTTTTGGTGCAGTATGCAGAAGAGAGTCTACTGGACCGAGATAGAGTGTTAGATCGAACTCATGTGTCACGGGCATTCACATGTTACCAGTTAACCTCACTGATAACTCAGACACTGCCGAAAGCTGTTCACGAAAGAAGAATCAAACTCGTCATAGTTTCCGATTTAGTCGATTTGTATTGTGACCCCGATCTACGCAATAATCGAAGTCTCGATCTATTCAAGACTGCACTCAACACTTTAGTCACGATAGCTAAAGCTGAACGAGCCATAGTCCTGACAACGAGTCTTGATGAGATAGTCTCAAGTCAATTTCTACATGCAATCAAGCAAAGAGTAGACATCGTCATAAGATTTGAAGAACAAGATCATTTCACGAGATTCGCTCTCGAAAAACATCCAACGCGCCCAGTACAGAACCTCGTAATCAGACAATCCACGTCGAGAGTATTAGAGGAATTTTTTGAGGTAGATGCGTGTGGGTAGAACTATTCCCTCATGGAGAGTATTGCTTGAAGAGGAACTGAAACGGTGGAAGAGGTTTCGAGATGCACTTCGCATAGATGAGCGTGTCATATTCGATGATTTGATGGACGAGTGTAGGCGACGTGCGTCCGAGGCTGGTGCTGCGGTACTACCTACAAAGGCTGAGGGAATGTTTCTCTCACTTCTATTTTCGCATCACAAGAGCCTGAAAGAGCTACGTGATAAGATTGAACAAATCAACCGCATTCTCGAAGAGACCAAGTGGTCGAGTTGAAGGTTGGATACTGGACATTTACCCAAGACATGGCAATATGATAGTTTGGCTGAAGACGCGAAACGATCAAGCGATTCGATTAGTTGACTCGTGGCAACAATGCTTCTACATTGCTGGAGAATATAGGGATCTCGTCAACTTGGCAGATGAGTTACGAATTGAAGGAATGAGCATTGAGAATAGATTCGTTAAACCAGAAGATAACGACCCCTCAAAAGTTCTGAGAGTTCCAGTTCAGAATTCCAATGAATCCGAAACATTAGCAGAGAAAATGCTTGTTCATGGTAGATACAAACGCTATGAACTATACAATGTAGATGTAAAACCAAGCCAACTCTACATGTATGAAAAAAATATCTACCCATTCGCCTATGTTGAAGCCATCACCAAACAAAGAGAAATCGTCTGGAAAATACAGGACAACATAGAATCTTTAGACTATGAGATTCCACCACTCCGAGAAATCATTCTCTCAGCAACCATACTTAAAAAAAGGAAACTTCCAACCAAAACTGATCCTATAGAAACCATCACAGTAACATCGAAAGAAGCAGTTCATCTTATTGATGGATCAAATGAGCGTGAAAAACTTCTTCAACTCGTTAATACCATTAGGACACTTGATCCAGACGTAATCT
>CAYXJU010000240.1:0-2836 GCA_964464765.1 uncultured Candidatus Bathyarchaeia archaeon
TCTCCTGGCAGCCCCTTTCTGAACCTTACTTCAAGGACGCTGCCTCTACCGTGAACGCCGACAACTTTACCTATCGATCGACCACCGCTTGAACTGCGCCAAACGGCCTTTCTGCCGATGTATGCTGCGGCTTCTCTCTTGCTGCCAACGCCCTCCACCCTGATCAAGGCGTACTTGTTATGCTGAGTGCGCTGCCCGCCTCTATAGCCTATGAATCTTCCTCTCATAGACTTGCTTCCCTCTGAGATCGTTCTTTGGCTTATGTTCAAATCTTGAATCACTCTTCCTCTACTTGACTGGATAAACTGGGCATTTTGCCGTCTTTGAAATACTCTGCCGGTATGAGACGAAGTATGCCCGAGACCTGCTCTTTTGGACGCCAGTAGTTGAATTCCATCTGTCCCTTGAACTGTTTCTCACCTTCGATGAGGCCAAGTTTTTCTAGATCAGTGCAGACTTTATTTATGCTGTATCTGGGCTCGTTCAATAACGCTGTTAGATCCCATGTTGAAATCTCACTGTTTGCCTCTAAGATCTTTGAGTAAACTCTTAATGCAAGGTCGTTTCTGCCTGCAAATACTCTTGCGAAAGTTGTGAAAGTTTGCCAGTCTTCGGAGGGCTCATCCAAGATAAGAACCTTGACTGAGGTTTTTTGCTCCTTCAGATATATTTCAGTCTCTTTGGGCAATTCAGTAACCACTTATGCTCTTATCTGACTCCACAGTCTTAAGCATAGAGTCGCCTCGGAGGCTTCCCTACCAATCTCGATATCTTCTGTTGGGCGTCTTTTTCCGGCATAATTGGCAGGCTGGAAACCTTCACATAGCCTGCAGACACTGCCTTTTCTATACATAGTGAACTGAAACCTAGTTTTTGGGCAAGTTCAGCTTCCATGATGCCCTTCATCCAGATCAACTTCAAGAGTAGCTGGTAAATCTTTGTGAGGCTTGCTGGGATATGCTCAGCACTAAACCATTTCTCTACGAACTCGATGCCCTTCATAGTCAACACCAAATTTCGGCTCCTTCGCTGGACTCGGGAAGGCAGAGACTATAATCGCCTCTTGACAATTGCAACTGCTATCATGCTTTTTACCTCACCAATCACACGCGCCCATGATCATAAATAAAGAAACAGGATGCGCTTGCTACGGCTTCTACCTATTGATATAATACCTCTAGGTATGTTAATATATGGGAGTCCAACTTATAAATTTTGACGAGTGTATCCGCATGGGCAAACCCGAAGGAAGCATCGGAGAGACCAAGCTGAAGATATTAGCCATATTACACAACGATGAGGCAATAGGAACAGCATCCTACGGTTACGGCGTCTGGGAGACAATGAATGACAAGTTCTATAGCTCTTTAGGCGAGGACGGTCTTAGAAACATCTATCATCATCTAAGAGAACTGCACAGCTTAAGCCTGATAGAAAAGGGTACAGTCCAAGCTGCGGAGAAAGCCCCTGAGCGACATACATACCGCCTAACAAATAAGGGCAGACAACTGCGGAACAAGTACGAGAAGTATCTGAAGCCTTTTCAAAAGTACAACTAGATCCATCTTCACAGTTCATGCACGTGCGATTTGCTGGTTTAGAGACTCGGCCAATGCAAGGAAATTGCGAGGCCTGAGAAGAGTGGAGAAAGATGAATATGAAGGCAAGACACTACATAACCTTTGAAATAGACGGCAAAGAGGTAAGCATCCCGCGTACAAACAAAGCATGCATCTATTGCAGTCACTCAACCTTCAAATGGGGTCAGCCCTGCGTCGCAGGATACTTTCAAAGCAGACTGAAATATATATGCCCAGGGTTCTCTGAACGGAGGAAAAATCAGAGCTATGAATAGAACAATTATGCTACTCGTAATTTCAGATATGTTTGTTCTGACCGGTTTTGGACTAGTAGACCCTGTACTTTCCATTTTCATCAAGGAAAATCTGACCGGCGGAACGATATTTGCTGCTGGATTGGCAAGTATGGCATTCATAGTCACAAAAAGCACAGTGCAGATATTCTTTTCCAAAATAGTTGATAAGAACGATCGCAGTTTCAGAATAAAGAGTCTGATTCTTGGTACGCTTATAGTTTCAAGTGTTCCTTTCATCTATGTTTTTTCAAACCATGTGAATCTCATCTATATTGCTCAAGTTGTTCATGGTGTGGGAAGTGGTTTAGCTTTTCCATCATGGATGGGTATTTGGAGCAGAAACTTGAATATAAAACAAAGAAGTTTTGAATGGAGTTTCTACTCAACTTCAACGGGCATAGGGACAGGATGTGCTGCTCTAATCGGTGCTGAAATCGCTGAATTGTTTGGATTCATTTACACATTCATGATCGTGGGCATAATATCTCTACTTGGATGTATTGTTCTACTTGGTTTAGAAATGAAGAACAATTCAAGACAAGTGTCTTGATCTGGTTTGCGATCGCGCGCGCCAGTTAATATGCAGAGTCGTCAGCATTCACGGTAGGAGGGGCCCTTGAAGTGAGGTTTCGAAAGGGATTGCCAGGTGATGCTGTCGGCACGAAGATTGCACTAATATGAATGTCCTTTATCACATGAACAGAACAAGGAAATCATGGTTGATGTTTACTTTCCTAGATTCATGGTTGACTATCAATTTTTCCATAGATGCCTTAGATCTGCATCGCAGAAACACTGAGAGAAAAAAGAACGATGAACATGTAGTTGGTCTCCAAGGATGTTTCTGTTTATAACCGCCTGAATCCAGTCTACTTTGCATACAGTGAAGAAGCTTTTCCCAAAACCTCTCTTGTTTTTCTTTCAAACGCGAAGAGAAGAATTCTCTTTATGAAACTTGTG
>CAYXJU010000241.1:0-2834 GCA_964464765.1 uncultured Candidatus Bathyarchaeia archaeon
AGCCTACCTGACGATATTCTTCAGAACCCTGAGAATCAGTCTGGTCGCAAGTATGTTCTCGATCATCCTCGGGTTCTTCTATGCTTACGTTACAGTGAGAACGAGGTCGTCAATTCTTCAGAAGATACTTTTGATCACTCTTTTTGTACCCTTCTTCACGGGAGACGTGATTAGAGTGTACGGATGGCTAATCATTCTTGGAAAGAACGGGCTCATCTCCTTTGTCTCAAAACTGGTTTGGGGTAAGAGTATCGACTTGATTTTTACAGAGACCGCCGTCGCAATAGGTTTGACACAGGTCCTGCTGCCACTCGCGGTTCTCATGATAGCTCCAGCCATAGTCGCTATTAGAAGGGACTTGGAGTTCGCCGCGATGAATCTGGGCGCAAGTGAATTCCGAACGTTGAAACATGTGGTGATTCCGTTGAGTAAGCCGGGTCTTGTTGCCGCTTTTGTAACCACGTTCACAATTGGTGTGACTGCATACGCCGAAGCGGACATTCTGGGCGGTGGCAAAGCTGACTTCGCGGCCAACGCTATATTCAATTTTATGTTCAACGCTTCTGCCTATCCTCAAGCTGCAGCCCTCTCCATTCTAGTCACACTTGTTGCTTCAATCGTCGTGTTTGTCGTATTGAAGAAGGTCGGGCTTGGAACGTTGATGTATTCCAGAACAGGTAAGTGATCTATGATGTGCGCGTCTCATCATTCGATACGGATGAAGCCGATCCTTGTGCTTGTAGTGGCCTTTTGTATTCTTCTTCTCATCCTGCCAACGATTATCGTCTTCGCAACTTCCTTCACGGAAAGTGAAATTGTCACTTTTCCACCCAAAGGTTTCACATTGAGGTGGTACTTTGAATTGGCGGTTACAGGATGGTTTCTCAGAACTTTCCTCAACAGCCTTTACGCAGCCACATTTTGCACAATACTCTCAGTTCCGGTTGGAGTATTAACTGCCTTGGCCTTGAACAGATACAAGGTAAAAGCCGCAAACCTCTTGCAAGTCTATCTTCTCTTGCCTTTCACAATTCCATTAATTGTATCGGGAATCGGGTTGCTCTTCATTTATGCGCGTCTAGGTTGGCTAGGTTCAATATGGGCAGTAGGGTTTGCGCTCATGGTCATCAACATTCCTTTCATGATATGGGGCGTAGGTGCAACCATAAACTCTCTGGATCCAAATCTTGAACATGCAGCTCAGAGTTTGGGCGCAGAGGAGATTCAGACTTTTCTTTTCGTAACTCTTCCATCATTGACCCCCGGAATAATCTCGGGAGCACTTCTGATGTTCGTTCTTGGGCTTACTGAATTCATAACTAGCATGATACTTGTAACTCTAAAGAGCATGACACTTCCAGTGGCTTTGTACACTTCAATAAAAACCGCTCTAACTCCGCTACTCGCTTCCATATCATCAGTCTACGTAGTCGTTGCCATTGTTGCGGTAGTTTTACTTGACAAAGTTGTCGGCTTGAGGGAATACTTGAGAATGCGATAGCTTGCTCAGCATGTGAGCAACACAGAATCGCGTCCGTTCCATCCGACAAAAACCCGGTCGCCCGGTTTGAATGCGACTTTGTTAGAGACTGGTGAGAAAGTCCTTAGCAATCGATTCCCCACCGCGACCTCGTGGATTACACTGCATCCCTCGAAAACTTCCTTCTTCACTTCTCCTTCGTATACATTGTCGAAATCGAGGCTGCCTCTTTCTTTTGAGATCGACACGTTCTCACTCTTTATCGCCAAGCACATAGTCTGAGCGATCTTTGCATCGGTGTCCTTGAGTGCTACGATTCTCAATCCATCGTCAGTTGTCATAGTGATGGTATCCGATCCTATTTCTGAAACCGCTCCTTTCAGAAGATTTGTCATCCCCATGAAGTCTGCAACGAACATATTCCTAGGTTTGAAATAGACATCTTTTGTCGGACCTTTCTGCTGTATCCGCCCATCACACATTACCATTATGTCGTCGGCCAGAACCAAAGCTTCTCTTTGATCATGTGTGACAAGTAGCATAGTCGCGTTGAGAGCATCATGTATCTTTCTCAGTTCGAGCTGCATCTCCTCTCGCAGTTTTCTGTCCAAGGCTCCGAAAGGTTCGTCAAGCAATGATATAGAGGGCTTAAACACTAAAGTCCGCGCCAAGGCAACTCTCTGTTGCTGTCCTCCGCTGAGTTCGTGAATCTTCCTTTTTCCCAAGCCCGGTAGCCGCACAATGTCCAAGACCTCTTCGACGCGTTTCTCAATTTCTTCTCGAGCCATTCTTCTCATTCTAAGAGGAAATGCTATGTTATCATGAACACTCATGTGTGGAAACAGTGCTAGGCTTTGGAACACCATGCCAGCATTTCTCTCGTACGGAGGTTTATCATTGACTCGTACACCATCTATCAGAATGTCGCCTTCATCCGGTTTCATGAAACCTGCTATCATCATCATGAGAGTGCTTTTTCCCGATCCGCTGGGGCCAAGGATTACGAGGAATTCTCCACGTTTTACATCCAAGGAAACGTCGTCGACCGCTTTGACATCTCCGAATTTCTTCGTTAGATTCTTGATTTCGACGACCTTCGTCTCGTCCATTCTACACACCTTGAGACTGTTGTTATGCAAGATGGTTGATGGACTTCAAGCTCTCAGTCTTGAGTATAAGCTGTTTGTGGTTGCTACAGTATGCCCTTAATACCGATTGTGGCGCCTTTTCTCCATTCGTTCTGTTCGAAAGCGCCTGAGATAGCCAATCCCACAGCTCTAAAGGCCGTCTCCCACACGTGATGTGGGTCCATGCCATGCACCAGATCTGCATGTAACGTGGCACCTAATCCTTG
>CAYXJU010000242.1:0-2827 GCA_964464765.1 uncultured Candidatus Bathyarchaeia archaeon
CATTGACCAAGGCATCCTTCAAGAACGTTTTCAAACGAATTCAATGAGGTTCAGAGCTTGCATATTTTTCAACGTTTCTGGACAAATATTTATGTACTGATCAAGACCCTACGTTCGACCGATAACTGGAAGTGGATGAACAGTGATCGAAGCTTCTAAACGAGCGCGAGGCGTAGAATACGCCATTCGTGATGTGATTCTCAAAGCAAATGAACTTGAAAAGAAAGGGAAAAAGATTCTTTACTTGAACATAGGAGATCCTGTGAAGTACGATTTCTCGACACCTCCCCACATCATACAAGCTATGGAGAAAGCTGCAAGGGAGGGTATGAACTACTACTCACCATCTAATGGATTGCCAGAGCTTCGGCAGGCAATAGCTGAAAAAGAAAAACGTGTTAATGGCGTTGAGATTGACCCAAACGATGTCTTAGTAACGGAAGGCATCTCGGAAGGCATTCTTTTCCTAACCGGCGCCGTGGTGAATCCAGGCGATGAAATTCTGCTGCCTGGACCATGTTATCCGCCGTACCTTGCTTACGTGAAGTTCTTTGATGGAAAACCAGTGACGTACCGGACAATTGAAAGTAAAGGGTGGACGCCGGATATTCAAGACCTTGAGAGCAAGATTACCAAACGCACCAAGATAATCATGATCATAAACCCTAACAACCCATGTGGGGCTGTCTACTCGAAAAGTGATCTTACAAAAATTCTGGACATAGCAGCATCGCACGATTTGCCGGTGGGAGTAGACGAGATCTACGACGGCATTGTGTATGATGGAACTTTCCAAGGGGCCGCATCATTGCGTAAAGACGTTCCGATAATTGGGTTGAATGGGTTCTCAAAGACGTATCTTATGACCGGATGGCGTCTTGGATACTTATACCTGCGAGATGTTGACGGCAAGCTCGCCTCTGTGTGGGATGGCATTAACAGACTGTCCCGTGTGAGGCTTTGCGCAAGCACTCCTGCCCAGAAAGCGGCGGTGGAGGCGCTTCGAGGACCGCAGGGACACATTTCTGAAACAGTCTCGAAGCTGCGAAAGAGACGTGACTTCTCTTGGAAACGCCTCAACGAGATCCCAGGGCTCTCGTCTGCTAGACCAGCTGGAACGTTCTACATATTCCCAAAAATAGAGGCCATAGGTAAATGGAAGAATGATGCAGAGTTTGTAACTGATATCCTGAATGAAACAGGTGTACTCGTGGTCCACGGATCAGGTTTCGATCCCATCTACGGCAAAGACCATTTCAGAGTGGTCTTCCTTCCACAAGACGAAATCCTAGCCGAAGCTTATGACAAGATTGAAGATTTCATGAAGAAGCACACGTAGCTTCTCGGTCCCAAGCAGAGGAATACCCGTGAATCAGATTCTCGGAATACTCCCCACACTTATCCCGATCTGTGGAGCGGCCGCATCATTCACAGCTAACATGTTCTCAAGAAAAGCAAGAGACATTACTGTAGTTCTCTCCGTTCTCGCGGCACTCGGAATCACTACTTACATGCTGGGGATAGCGGTTGCAGGTTCCTCTTTTTCGTTTGGAACAATTACTGCAAATGCAGCCGGTCTCTTCGTAGCTGAAATAACTCTATTGGTGGGTTTGTTTGCTTCCATATACGCAATCTCTGAAATGAAGCAAGATAGTAATGCTGAATTCTTCTTTATGATACTCTTGATATTCATAGGATCGATGACCGGTCTAACACTGAGCTTCAATTTAGTCACTATGTTTGCCTTTCTGGAAATCTCTACCGCTACAGGCGGTATTCTGATCTTGTTCAGTCGAAATAGGAATGCGATATCCGCTGCGGTCGTGTACATCATTCTGAGCATCATTGGCGCCGTTCTTGTCCTACTGGGGATCTTTGTAACTTACACTTCTTCAGAAACAGTCCTCTTGTCCGATCCAAATCTAATTCAGATTGACAGCGGAACGAAGATGATTATATCCGCACTGCTTTTGACAGGTTTCTCGGTAAAGGCTGGAATAGTTCCGTTTGGGCTGGTATGGTTGCCTAGAGCACACTCTGAAGCCCCAACTCCTGTAAGCGCTCTTCTGTCAGGGATATTGGTCCAATGCGCAGCTTTCGCAATGATTAGATCAGTTGGATCAATTGCATTTTCAGAGTATGCCATCAGTAGTGCTATTCTGGCTTTTGGTATCGCATCTGCTTTTGGGGGCGCAATATGCGCAATTCTAGAAATATTCGGAGTTAAGGCCCCATTGTTTGCATTCAAGCAGGACATCAAACGTGTTCTGGCTTTCTCAACCATAAGCGAAGTTGGCATAATTTTCGTTTTGGTGGGAGTTGTTAGCAGACCTTTGTTCCCAGTCGCGATTATTATGAGCGCTGCGCTGATGCATATACTCAACCACGCGCTGGCAAAGTCACTTCTCTTCTTATCTGCAGGAAACGTTGTCCATGCAACGGGAACTAGAGACATACGCAGATTTGGTGGGCTGGCCCGAAAGATGCCGTTGACAACGTTCTCTTTTATCGTCGGTGGTCTAAGCCTCTCTTCGATACCTCCTCTGCTCGGTTATCGTACCATCCATGAGCTCTACTTGGAATTCTTCAAAGGAGAACTGAACATGTTTACTCTGTCTGTCTTGATTACGGCTGCGATCACTTTCACATTTTACGTGATAACATTCTATCGAGTATTTTTCAGGAGCAATATCAACCCGACAACTGATGTTACCGAGGGAAACGCTTTCACTTTGCTTCCGTTGGTGGCACTTGGAAGTGTCTTACTTGTGCTGGGAGTGGGGCTTTTCTTCGGGGTTGTAAGTCTGGAAACGCTCGAAGCCCTTGG
>CAYXJU010000243.1:0-2809 GCA_964464765.1 uncultured Candidatus Bathyarchaeia archaeon
TCTTTGGCATCATAGCGTCTGTTTTGGGCCTATGTTTGTACCTTCTAGTCAACCCTATTTTTACATTCAGGGGTTATCCAGAACATGGCTTCATGTATTTTGGATCGCAAATCATTCAGGATGCTCATATAGAAATGCATGTCAACTGCACCGCCGACTGGCAGGCAGACACAATGATCACAATGAATTTTTGGGCCAACCATTGCGATGTTTTTGGGTTTGGAATCCAAGTTCCTGGAATGGTTACTAGCAGATCCATTTATGTGAGTATCACAACAGATTCAAAACAGCCGCCGGCCCATTACACAAGTAAGGCGAAATACGAAGACTACCCCAGATTCAGAAATATTCCAGACTACGATTTGGATACTAGCTTGATCTATATTGAGGTCAAACCCGAACCTGGAACAAACCATTCATATACAGTGGAGTTTGAATTTGTTTGGAAGAGCCCGGCCAAGCAAATATCATATTCTCGGTATTGGTTAATCTTGCCTTTCAGCCCTTATAGTGACATGAAAGTCGTCGACCGCAATCTCCATGGAAACCACACATCATGGTCATTCCTTGAAGCAGTAAATGCTAGCGTAGATTTGTATCTACCCAATCCCATTTTGATCACTGAAATACATCCTGAACCCAATACTTCTGATCTGAAGGGGGGCAAGCCTTACTATTCATGGGACATCCATTCTCTGGGAAAAGTACTCAGATACTCCCCAATATGGATCAATCTCGAGTCACCGGACGCGACCAATAGACGAGAACTTTTTGTGTTCTGCTCCGGTCTGCTATTGGGCACTGGATTGCCAGCAATCATTTCTGGCATTATTGAATCAAGGCGCAAGAAAAGCGACGAATGTCCATTCGCACGCCTGCTCCGGCGATTGAATCATAATTGAATCGTATGCCTGATGATCTTGAGTATTGAGATTGGGCGGTTCAAATGGAAGAGAGCAAGCGTAAACAGATCATAGATGCGTTTATTCGAGTTTGGAAGGATACTCATGATTTTTCGAAACTGCAAGAGATGATGAAGAAACCACTCAAATTCGTCGCGAAAGCCAACAAAGCTATTGTGATTGGTTCGGAAGGCATTGTCGCATTTGAAAAGATTATGAATATTTTGACGGAAGACCCTGCTATCAGAGAAACTTTTTCTCGCAAAGAGATTGAACGTCGCATTGAGTCCGCTGCCATCAACTTGCGCGAAGTAGATCCATCGGAAATTGAGGCTCAGACGAATTCTTGTACTGACGAACTTGTACGCCAGCTTGAAGGGACTACTCCAGACGTATGGATCTTCTATCTTCCCGTAGAAAATGTGATTTTGAAAAGAGAACTGATCATTGGGCGTTCTTCCATAAGGATGTTTGATGAGGAGATGATGAATTCCATCATTGACACTTTCAAGGAGATGAATAGAAACGTGAAGTCTCCTCCAGAGGTTAAGGTGCAAGCGGAAAATATTTTCAAGGACAGGGTCAAACAAGACTACAATGGTAGAGCGGTTATCCGTGTCGAAACAAGGGCTGGGGACACTGATCGGGCTATCGAATCAGCGATCGAGCAAGCTGAAACAGCATTGAACATTCTCCGATTCTATAGTCGAGGTGTTTTCACATTGGATGCACGAGCATACAAGATGTACATTGACCTTAAGGGAAGAATGTCCAAGGGACAGTTATTCTTGGCAGGATTTCGTCAATTGGGTGGACATGTGATGTCTGTTCAAAACACGGGTTACTGGTATGAGCTGAAACTTGGCGAAGATGAGATTTCACGCATGGAGCAGGACTCTTTCAAGACGATGCACGACATACTTGCCAAAGACTCAGCTAAACGTACTGAGTTCGAGAAGTTGCTTATCAATTCCATAAATCTATTTGGCAATGCGATGAATAACCAAGATACGACTAGCGCTTTTGTGTCTATGATAGTCTCTCTCGAGTCAATTCTGCTGAAAAGAAAGGAGCCTATAAGCACTCTTCTACCCGAGAGGGTTGCTCTACTCCTAGGCAGGAACTTAGACGAACGTATGTTCTACTTCAACGAGACTTTCCGACTCTACCACATCAGAAATGATGTCGTGCATCGGGGCCTGACAGACGTTACTCATGGTGACTTCTCTATGCTCTCGAGTTTCGCATACCGTGTTTTGGTCAGATTGATTGCCGATTCGCCCGCGATTAATGATGTTGGTAAACTTGTAGACAAGTCTAATGCGCAAAAATTCGGAGGTCCTAGCAACTGACCACAAAGAATCTATTGAGAGTTCTGGCACATTTCCCACTTTTAGGGGATTTTCTTGTGTGTATATGCATGAAGTTTCAAGAGGCTTCCCTTAGAATCACATGATATGATAATTCTAGCTCTTCTCAGAAGAAAGCATTAGACGTTTCAACCTAACAAGTTTCCGCTGGTTCTAATCTCTTACTTATTGTCTCGACAAGTTTTGTCAATTCAAGATCCCGACTTTTCAATAGTATAGGCTGAACTCTCCGAAGAAGGTCTCTGGCGTCTCGTTGCGCTACTTGGATCTCAGTGGTTTTGGCTTCTCTTGAGACTGGATTCTCGTCTTGGTATGGGTCGCGGACTAGCACATTTTCAAACCATGTGAGGAAGTCTTTGAGTTCCTGTTTGGCTACTAGCACATCTGCTTTGAATAAGACTTGAGTGTTCACGTTGACGACGCCAGGATCCTTGACGATTATGCCTTTCTGTGCGTAGGAGTCTAGGCGTTTTTGGGCTTCATCTCTATTCTTTTTCAACCAGTCTACGAGGGCTATTTCAGCTGCCTCTTGCTCAT
>CAYXJU010000244.1:0-2809 GCA_964464765.1 uncultured Candidatus Bathyarchaeia archaeon
GTGTGAATTCTTTCCCCCATGAGAAGCAGTCTTTTCAAGTCATATTCAATGCCTGTTACTGTGCTGAGTTGTTCAGACAATGCCGTGTAGTTGGTTGAAAGGAAACTGAAAAGGCATATGCCTGAGCAATTAACAATGTGCATCAAGGAAGTGATTGTGTACAGTGCTTGGTTCCTTCCAGACGAGACATCCGGACTTGGTTTCTTAACTATTCGATCAAAATCACTTGGAAAGAAGAAACATGCTCCTTGGGTGTGCCTCGCCGGTGTCGCATCTAGTTTGTAGATCGCTGCCAGAGCTGGCTCGAATCGGCAATCATGCATAGGGAGCATTTCACCGTCAATATGCATAGCATACTTCTCAGATTCACCGCCAATATGCTTCACAGCATTGCTTATTCCGCTTGACAAAACTTTTCCAAAACCCTCACCCCTGCAGATCTGTTCTGTCAGAGCAACTATTGATTTGTGATTTCCCCAAGTCATCTCCAATCCATCAGTATCTTCTTTGCTGAGCAAGCCGTTCTCGTAGCACTCAATTGTGAAAGCGACCAGTGCTCCTGCCGCTATCGTATCGACGCCATATTTGTTACAGACATCATTGGCCTTGATTATTGATTCTGGATTATCATTAAGACATAATGTTCCAAAAGCAGCGGCCGTTTCGTACTCTGCTTGGTGTCCAATGGTCTTGTAAGGGCCCTCTTTGACTTCAACAATTGCACTACATACGATCGGGCACTGCCAACAACCATATTTCTTGACAAGTCTATTGCCCTTAATGGATTCGTAGTCTATCCTGCTTGAGTTTGGAAAATCGACAATTCCTACACCGGACCAGTTCTTCACTGGTGAATCTCCGCTTACAGCGCAAATTCCAATTGTTCCTGGTGTTCCATACTTTGTATATGTGTCCGAAAATCCGACTTTTTCTATTCTAATCTGATGTATGAGTTTCTTTCTAACCTCATTGATCTTCCTCTCGTTAGCCAAAGGCACCTTCTTGTTTCCTCTAACAACAACAGCTTTGAGTTTCTTTGATCCCATTACAGCTCCGAGCGCTGACCTGCCGGCAGATCTATATTTCTCATTCATAACACCCGCGGATAGAGAGAGTCTCTCTCCTGCGGGTCCTATCGAAGCTATCTGAATTTCATCTCCCAAATCCTTCTGCAATTCATTCTCCGTTTCGTAGACATCTTTGCCCCAGACATTGCCTGCATCCTTTAGAGAGACTTTTCCATTGTCGATCAACAGAAATCTCGGTTGCTTGGAAACGCCTGTGACAAACACGCCGTCGAACCCGGCAAATTTCAGATGTGGACCGAATCTTCCTCCACAGTTGGAATCGCCCCAGCCTCTGGTGAGGGGAGATTTTCCCACCACAGTGAATCTGTTGCCGGTCACTGCGGGGGTGCCGGTAAGTGGGCCAGTGAGAAACCCAAGGTAATTGCCTGGACTAAGAGGATCTATTCTCCTCTCCATCAACTGGTAGAGAAGCCGGGCGCCTATTCCATACCCTCCTAAGAACTCAAGGTACAAGTCCTCGTTCGGTGACTCTTCCCTAAAGGACTCTGATGAGAGATCCACAAATAGGATCTTGCCCATGTATCCACCTAACAATGTATTGCCATCTCCTGTACTCTACACGTGGAGAGAACGGGAATAGTGGTTGTTCTACATTTCGATTCTCATATGGAACGTTAGGCTTTGCCCAAGACCAGGGCCAGCAGGGCCATTCGTATGACTACCCCGTTCAGAGGTTGAATGAAGTACTTTGCATACTCGGTCTTGTCCAAGTCGGTGCTGACCTCATCAAGCCTAGGCAATGGATGTAGAACGACCAAGTCCTTCTTTGCCTTTGCCAGCCTCTTAATGTGAATGCGAAAACGATCCTCTGTGGGTAGTTCTGATCGCGACTTTGCGGGGCCTAATGCATAGATAACATCAATCTTGTCCATCAAGCTGTCGATTTCCTCAACTTCTTCATATCTAAGACCCATCTTGTCAAGATTCTGCTTCACCCCTTGTGGCAGACGAAGACTAGACGGAGAAAAAAGGGAGACTTGAACGTCATTGAACTTTCCAAGACCGTAACATAATGAGTGATGGGTCCTCTGGTTCATATCGCCCGTTAACAGTACTTTCAATCCATCAATCCTACCTTTCTCCTTCATGATGGTATAAAGATCCAGCAGAGCTTGCGTAGGATGTTCGGCTCCCTCGCCGTAACCATCTCCTCCGTTGATCACTGGAATGTTCGCTGCTTCGGCGAATTTGGTGGGTTCTCCGACGTGAGAATGTCTCATCGCAACAACATCTGCATACTTTTCGATCATTAATGCTGTGTCTGTAAGTGTCTCTCCATATGCATCTCCAGCGCGTGTTACTTCGGGGCTAGCCCACCCCAATACTGCGCCACCGAGTCTATGCATTGCTGATTCGAAACTTAGACGAGTTCTTGTACTTGGCTGAAAGAAGAGCGTTGCCAATATTTTATCTTTCAGAACGTCTTTCTCTGTCCTGCCTGTCGCAATTGGTTCCATTTTTCTTGCAGCAGCAAAAATACCTTCGACGTCTTTTCGACTAAGGTCCATCATTGAAACTATGTCTCTACCTTCAAATTCCAAGAGATCTCACCTATGCGTTCCTGACTCAAGGACTTCTGGATTTAAGTCCTTGCTCCTGTATTTCTGCAGTTTGTCTTGGTCGACTTCCACACCGAGTCCGAAGCCTTTGGGTATCACAAAGAAATGTCCATCTAGCCGATATGGTTCTTTCAGAACATCATCTGCAGCTAAGTACATAAC
>CAYXJU010000245.1:0-2806 GCA_964464765.1 uncultured Candidatus Bathyarchaeia archaeon
TTTGGCGCCGGGAGAGGGATTTGAACTTCAAGTTCAGAACCTACTATGACTTGATCTCACCAGTCAGCTTAAGCCTTTCCACCATAGTCATATTTTGAGCCTATTCTTGGGAGCATCATTGGTCCAGGCCCGCGGGGATTAGCCCAAAGATTTGCGCGATTCCACTCTCACACAGGCTCATTCTTGAGCCTCCAAACGGATGTTCGAATCATCCCCCGCTACCAACTCCTTCTTTGGCGGTGGGCTCGTTCTTTCGTCTTTTTCTCCTTTTGGTTTCGATTTATTGTTGAAGTTTTAGGGATCCTATAAGGTTGATCTTTTTGGTTCGGATGTGGCGATTTAGTGATTGGGTGTTCGAATAGTCCAACGAACGGCTTTCTGTGAGCCACTTTCGGGGTCTGGGTGTCCTGCTCTAAAATGAGCCTTCAGACTAATATCATGGAACAAGGACTTACATATTGATCATGCGTATCGGGATCGGATGCGATTGACCAAGAAGATTAGAATCAAGACTCAGTCTATAGGTGAAATCTTAGCTGAAATTGTTACTGACAAGAATCCGAAGACCGCTGAAGCCGTATGGAAGGCTCTGCCAATCAACGGCACAGTGAACAGATGGGGAGAAGAGATCTACTTCACCATCCCAGTCAAAGTACAAGATGAAAAGGCTCAGGAAGAAGTAGACATAGGAGACCTAGGTTACTGGCCTCCAGGAAACGCTTTTTGCATATTCTTCGGACCCACTCCAGTCAGCACCGGTGCCAAACCAAGGGCAGCCAGCCCTGTGAATGTCTTTGGAAAAATCATTGGAGAAACGAAATCCTTAACTAAAGTGAGGAGTGGAGAAAAAATCGAAGTGGAGCGTGTAGAATAGTTTCCTCCACAGTATTATTCATTTCTTATAGGGGGGTGGAATCGAAGCTCCTTGGTATGTTGCTTGCCAATTTGTTTTTTTCGGTCAATAATTGAACAGTCTTTTCTACTGAAGCAGAACTACAATCAAATTGCGTGACTCTTGCATCCTTGTAAGGAAACAGAATTAGGCAAATGGCATCGGTTCCTCGCTCTCTTCCTATTCGCCCCATTCCCCGAGTCATTCGGTTTCGTACGATATGCGAAAACTTTCTGCTTCTTCCATTGTAGAGATCGACCAAGTTCGGCCTCGGATTGGGCTCCTCTGTTATGACCAAGATTCTCAGTTCCTTGATGTTTATTCCTTCCCAGAAAACAGTCGAGTTGGTTAAGAGGATTGAGTCCTTTCTCGACATGAACCTCGAGAATTTCTCCAATCTTTTCCGCGAACCGTCACCGCCCAAGATGCTTATGACGCGCGAACCAAATGGGGCATCTTGAAAACCTTGAAGCCATCTTCGAAGAGTGACAGGTCGGTTCATAAGTATCAGCGTACGAACCGATCGCCTAGCTAGAAGTTTGCGGGCAAGAGCAATTGCAGACTCACTGTCAATTCTCTCTCTGGGGGCGAAGTAACGGCACCGCGAAGCTGAATTGGTTTGTGAAGGAATCTGTAATCTGCACACATCAGCTGGCTGAATACCGCAATAGAGTTCAAGTTCGTCGTCATTAAGTGGCGTGGCCGAGATCAAAATGGTTGAGGATCTAGCTGTAACCAGCCGTTCGTGAGGATCTGCTGATAGGAGGTGCAGCTCAGTCTTGGTAGGCATATGTGAAATTGTCACAATCCACTTAGACCTGGAAAGGTAGATGTTCTTCACCCACTTGTAACCCCTTGCGGTGTGCACGATCCACATCTCACCAAACCCTTTCGCTAATCCTATATTTCGGGACAGATGAGGGTAGCTAGCTCAATACTGGTTCCAAGCCTTCGAGTATCATTGTTGAAATTCAGAGGCACATTTAATTCCGCAGACCCAATATATTTGGGAACACTAGAGGCGAAGGTGTCATATCCCAATGGAACAAAAGGTCAATCCCTTCGAGGAAGTGATTAAGGAGGTCGAGATTGCAGCTGAGAAGTTGAAGTTGAGTCCCGATGTTGTTGAGCAACTCAAGTTTCCAAGAAGGGTTGTGACAGTTTCTGTGCCCATAAGGATGGATGACGGACGAGTCAAGGTCTTTACTGGATATAGAGTCCAGTACAACATGTGGAGAGGCCCTTACAAGGGTGGAATTAGATATCATCCGGCTGTCGAGCTTGATGAGGTAAAGGCGCTCGCGGCATGGATGACCTTCAAGACAGCCTTGATGGATCTCCCCTATGGAGGAGCGAAGGGAGGAGTTGTATGCGATCCGAAGAAACTCTCGAAAACTGAGCTTGAGAGGATAACTAGGCGATATACCACAATGATAATAGACGACATAGGCCCCCATAGAGATATCCCAGCTCCAGACGTAAACACCGATGCGCAGACAATGGCTTGGATAATGGACACGTACAGTTCAATAAAGGGATACAGCATCCCCGAGGTCGTTACGGGCAAACCACTGGTTCTGGGTGGCTTACCGGGAAGAGAATCCGCCGCAGGCCGGGGAGTAGCGATCTGTACTAGAGAAGCTACCAAGAAAGTCGGTATCAACCTTAGAGACGCTAGAGTGGCAGTACAGGGATATGGCAAAGTGGGTTATTGGTCAGCAAAGATTCTCAATGATATGGGTGCAGAGATCGTGGCTGTGAGTGACACTAAAGGAGCATGCATCATGCGCGACATCGATCCATTCAAGCTTCTGGACCACAAGAGGAGAACAGGCTCCGTAGTTGGCTACGAAGGTTCCAGAACGGTTACATGCGAACAACTCTTGGAGTCAGAATGCGACATTCTAGTTCCAG
>CAYXJU010000246.1:0-2801 GCA_964464765.1 uncultured Candidatus Bathyarchaeia archaeon
TTGCTAGGCTGTAGGCGTTTCCAGTGTCTAAGTGGTTGCAGGTGGAGTTGGCGGTGTCTCCGGTTTTGCTTCGGTTGGTGGTGCAGGTGTTGGTGCTGGTGACGGGGTTTCCTTGGGTTTAGCCTTTTTCTTCACTTTCTTCTTGACTTTGCTCTTCGCCTTCTTCGGCAAGATTTCACCTCGCCTATAGATTGTTCTTGAGTTGCAAGATAAGGTTTTGATCTTTGAGTACCATTACATATGGTAACTCACACAGCTTTCATTACTATTCTACCATCAGGCAGAGTCATCACTGGTTCCCATCCATCTGCCAGTAATTGATCCACTTCTTGTGATTTGACAACCTTCTTGGAGGAGTTCTTCTTTGAAGTGCCCTCGCTGCGGTTCTGATCCTGAGCGTGAGCTTGTTCTCCTTTCTCGGCTACTAGCTGGGATACGAGACCTTCGAGCTGCCCTAAACGCTCCTTCAAAAACTCGCGAGCAACCCGAAATTTCAGATTAGAAGAAGGTGAGAATGTGCCGGTTGGCGACGAGCATGACCCAAGAGATGTTGGCACAGCTATCTGGCTGCTTGAGCTAGGTTTGTCATCTCGAAAAATCGAAGCTCATCTTGGAGGCCGCATTGATCATACTACAATCTGCCGTCTGCGAAAGATGAGACAAGGTGTTGCGCAACAATCTGTCTTACAGAATTCTCATTTGGTTCAGGCGCATGACTTGTCCAGAGAAATCAATCACTACAATCCATGCCTAGCTTCCAGCTTCAATCATGGTCTAGGAAGTGTTACACCACCAGGCATAATCGACAAAGCTGTCAGAGAGAGCAACCAGATCAAAGACTTCATTGAATTTCGAAAGGCCAAATTCCAACTGCTCGCCTTCTTAGACGAAAAGAACCTAGATCCGATAGCCAACAGATTTCGTGAAACCTTGAAGAGACGGGTTGAATCTCTTGGTTTCGACGTGAATTCTGATAACGATGTGCAGTTCGGTCAACTCAATGACATGGCCAATGTCGGACTAGCAGTCATCAAACTAGTGGGTGAGAAAGCTCCAAAGCTCAACCTCTCCAAACTCGTTGATGCAGCAATTCTTTACCGTAGACCCGATTGGCGTAGAAAGCTTGAGAATACAACTCGTGAATTTCGATGTCCTCGATGTCAAAAGCCTAGGTCTTTCGTCGAGTCCAAAGATGGAAATGATGTGACTTGTCTATCCTGCGGCCTCGCTACGTCTAGACAGTCAGCTCAATTCAAGATTCGAGCACATAAGATCGACCTTGAGTATGTTGATCTCGTTCACTCTGTCGCTACTTGTCGACGATCAGAACTGAAACAAGTGTGATTATGGAGGATGAAAAAGATTTGATTGCAGAAATGGAGGAAGACTCGCAGACGCCCTATTGGCTTAAAGTCTTGAAAAAGCTAGTGCGGCAGGAAGCTGAGCGAAGAGAGTTGCAGGCGATTACTTCGTCGAAGACTAAGTGAACCCTGAAGTTACCCAACGGAATCTCTCTTTGTCCAGCCCGCTCAGTTTGTTGGCAATTAGATTACGTACTTCTGGATCGTCCAACAGAAGGTTAAGCAAAGTATCAGCCGCTTCTCTCTTCTCTTCCAGAACCAACTCATCAATATCCAAGGGACTGCCGCATCTCTGACAGAACCTTGACACGCTAGATACTCTTTCTTTGCACCTCAAACACAACTTTACAGTAAGTTCTGGTTCATTCTTCGTCTTAGCTGCTAGTCCGTGTAGCTTGAGGATCTCTTCTCCAGCATCATCACCGTTAAGGTGCGAGTACACGTTGAGCATCTTTGTTCCAGGCGTCCATCCGAATAGAACTGGAAGCTTGCCTAAGTTGTAGCCTTTTCTCAATAGCTCGGTCGCCCGAGAATGTCTGAATATATGCGGTCTAACTGACTTCTTGATACCTGCACGTTTTGCCAATCTCTGCAATAGCTTCCTCGCAGCATAGTAGGTTAACGGTTCGTTTCTTCCAACCGCTCCCACGCCTACCCAAACGGGTGCATCTCGATTCCGCGATTCGGGATGGACACTGATCCACGACGTGAGTTCCGAGCATGACGCTACTATGCGAATTCTCCTGTTACCCGTCTTACCCGAGACGCTCAGCAATACACCAAGTTCATCGAAGACAATGTCTCTAATCCGTAGTCCTAAGATCTCACCAATTCTACAACCACTCTCATAGAGAACTAGTACGAATGCTCGGTCTCGATGGTTTTCCGCAACCTCCGCCAGCCTAAGAACTTCCTGTTCGTTCAGGAGTTTGTCTGCAGTCACGCTCGTCTTGTTTCTAACGTTAGCCTTTAGCCATTTGACCTCTGGTGGATACTCGTCTGTACTTCTCAGCCACCTGTAGAATTTCTTTAGTGTCACACAATACATCTGATAAGTCCATTCCGCGCCGCCTCTTTTCTTGACACGGTCCATAAGATCAAGGATAGTATCTTTCGTGGCATCGTGAAATGGTGATTGATAAAGTCGGGCTAGAACGGTAAGCTTCTGAAGGTAGATAAGTTGCCTCTCAAGACTCAGATTCTCGGTCCGACAATAAGTAATGAAACGCTGGATGGAGATCTTGTTTTCTTGGCAAATGCCAGGGTCTTGTTCCAAGTTGCGTGAAGCTAAGTCGAACCTATGCTCACGGCCATGGATATCGATTCTATCAGGGCTGTTCATCACTTCCCCATAGGAAAAATGGATGGGATTTGAACTAGTAGTATGGCGCCGGGAGAGGGATTTGAACCCTCGAGGCCCGTTAAGGCCACAGGCTCTCG
>CAYXJU010000247.1:0-2790 GCA_964464765.1 uncultured Candidatus Bathyarchaeia archaeon
CGCGATAGATTTCAGGGCTACATCTCCAGCCTGCTTCGATCATTTCATCGATCGCCTTTGCAGCATCTTGTTTGGTGAGCAGATGGTTTTGGATTCCAAGGATTAGTATGTATGGGGTCCCGACGAAGTCAATTTCGTAGGTCCTAGCAACTTTTCGGGCGAGCAGATCGTCGAGGACGGTTTTGTAGTCATGTTCCTTGGCAACAGCTAACGTTTCTGCATCAGGTTCATCGAGGCCGTTAATTCTTGTAAGTGTTCGCAGTAGTGCCGTATTGGTTGGATTCACGATGCTAATTGCTTTCACCTCAAATAGATCTGCTAAAGCCAATGCATCTGCTAAGCCTCTGAGTTTCCCAATCTCTACGACCTCTTTGAATACGGAACGTGCGGCAAATTTCTGCATTGGAAGAGTCTCTATCAGTCTCACGAGTCCTACTCTCGTGAGATAGATGAGGGGAGTTGCGTCGAAGATCAGTGGTTTCATTCGTGCGTAGCCTTCGCGATCTTCCTAGCTTCATCTTGAATATCTTCTCCAGGGAATTTCACCCAGTCAACCTTTCTTTCTCTCACAAGGTCGGCGAAGTCCCAGACATCCAGCTTGGCGAGTTTTGAAGCTTTCGCGAAGGTTACCTTGCCATCGCGGAGAAGCTCAAGCGCAGTTCTCTTTCTCCACTCTGAGATACCTATCTCCAGAATCATCCGTACCGCCTGTGCTTTCTCCACCTTCAGGAGATTCATGATATTGCATATCTCGTTTTCAATCTCTTTTGGGACTCTAGTAGCCAAGGGACGTAGTGTCATGCTCATCGTATACAAACGATAGCTATTGAATACTTAAGGCCTACGGTTCTCTTGGAAAGCTGGGAAACATGTTGAACACTTTTGAGTCATCTATTTCGGTTCGTAAGAATACTACGTTCGGAAATTGTGACTCTGAAAAGCAGTTGCTCTGAAATAGTCCTAGCAGCGCGATTACTTATATACAGATATTGTAATACGAATTTTGACTATACAATGACAGAAGTAACAACACTCAGAATCGACGAGGAAACAAAACGTAAGATCAAACGGTATCGGATATCTGTCAGTCAGGTGGCTAGGGCGGCAATACTTCGAGAGATAGAACGTAGGGAACGTGAGGAAAATCTCCAAGCGCTGAAGAGAATGAAGGAGATTCTTAGAAAAGTGGACGCGAAGAGAGTGGCTGAAAGTATCAGAGAGGATAGGAAAAGGCGATGAAGTTTCTATTCGATGCCAGTTCACTGTTTCAAGTTATCAAAAGTGTCAGTGAAGATGGCGCGCTTCGTGCGCTCGATGAGAATTGCATCCTTGAGCTGACCAAATATGAGGTTGGAAATGCGCTTTGGAAAGAGTATGTGTTGCATCATACAATTGGAGAAGATGAGTTCAAGGAATTCCTGGACCTTTTCCAACGTGTCGTTCTTCGCACTAAGGTTCTTGTTGTCGGTGCTGAGGACTTGTCAGATGTTGCAGAGGTTGCAGCAAAGGAGAAAATAACATTTTACGACGCGAGCTACATCAGGATTGCAAGGACAGGGAACCTAACCTTGGTAACAGAAGATGAGCAACTAATGAAGGGGGCTTCAGGGTACGTAAGAACAGCCACAAGTAAGAAAGTTCTCGCATAGTCTGAGGTAGCCTAGAATCAACTCTCTTAGTTTCACAATTCTGGGGATCCAATTCGCTAATTCAGAAAGTCACATGTTCGTGATTCGTAGTCGCGGTCAAGCACATAAACGAACTTTGGGAGACGCATTTTCCATATGTCTGCAAAAAATCGACTTCTCCACGTCCTTCAGGTTTACCACATCATCGTATGATTGTTGCTTGGCTGAGCATAAATGGTTTGTAGAAGGTTCCGATGAGTCGTGGGTATTTGGTCATCAACTTATCTCGCTTGATGCATTGGGGCGTGGATGCCATCACCATCGCTAGGGTCCTGTGCCTGACGTGGGTCTTGGCAAGATGTTTGCAGTCAGCGGCGAATGGATGTTGGAGGTTGATAAGTGAAGTCGATGTGGCGCGTGGTGATACACCCATATATCAGCTGATACATAAGTGTAGCAGTTGATACAATGGCTAAGAGAGGAAAGCGGTCTCTATTATTTGCAGGAGAGATTGTTGAGTATTTCTCCAAAAGAGGGTACTTGGTCGAAGAAAGAGGCCCTCTTGATTTGATAATAAGAACAGGCAGCTCATGGATTCCGGTGGAGGTGAAATGTAGAACAAAGCGTATCAAGAATCGCAATGCGTTTACCATATGGGGCGCAAGAAAGCTCCTGACTTTAGTCATGGAGATGAATTGCGATCCCGCTTAAAATCCGATCCGTAACAACTGATGTGGATAGTTTCATGCAGCGAACCAACACCTTCATTCTTGATCCCTCCGTGGAACAGGAAATTGTGCTAAGGGAAAGAGCGACTAATTGTGTTAAACTCTGGAATGAAGCAACCTATCGCAAAAGACAGGCGTATGCGACATATCAACAGATAGATTGGAGTTGCAATGATCTCTATCAGAAATATTCTCCCTTGATTGATTCTGCAACAACACAACAAATCCTCAGGAAAAACAACGAATCATGGAAAGGTTATTTTGCATTGAAAAGGTTGGAACGGAGAGGCAACCTTCCACCAAACATCAAGACAGTACATATGCCCGGATACTGGAAGAGAGATGGAAAGTACAGGTTGATGATGGTTCTACGGAATGATTGCTACAAAATAAAGAATGAAAAGATGAAGCTACCGAAGAAACTGGAAATACTA
>CAYXJU010000248.1:0-2762 GCA_964464765.1 uncultured Candidatus Bathyarchaeia archaeon
CCGTGAAGGAAGGTGGTCATGTGGCGTTTCTGATGCAGCCCTACCTGCCTGAACCCCATGAAGGAGACAATATAATAGATCTACCATTGATCGCACACCAATACTTTATTGAAGCCGGCTTTCAAGAAAAGAACCGATTCTCCGTTCCGTTGGCTAGAGAGGATAAACACAAAGGAGACTTCGAGAAGGCGGAAAGGAACGGGATATTCATCAACCTACTGAGAGATCTAATGATATATGTAAAGGACAAGACTTCAGCAAAGAAGAAACTTTTGTGATGATTACCGAAAGTTGCCTAAGGTAACATGCAAACTACTGAATGGCTCCCTCCAGAAGCAACTACGAATGGGAACCAATATTACAGTATGAAGTGTCATGGCAAATTATGACCTGAAGATGTGATCATTTCACAAACCTTTTCACAGCGTCCTTTATCATGTTGTCTCTCTGACCTTCCATCTTGTTCAAGATCTTTTGTAGCTTGCGTTTCTTGTTCTCATCTTTCTCCTCCTTCAATTCTTTTTCAAGTTGCTGGCGTGCTAGATCAAATCCTTTTCTCAGATCGAAAGCTATACTTAGTCTAGCTGCTGGCCTATCAGGTGTTATTATGTTGCGCAAAAGCTTTAGGGTGTTAGCATAGACTTTTACTATTGCGTTCGGATCAAACTCCTGATCAGAGGTCACCTCAAGCGCCTCAGTAACAGAGAGGGCTTCATATCGCTCGGGTGTTAGTGGTTCCTGAGACACTAGCGCTCTGAGTGAACCGAAACTGAGGATCTCCCTGGGATGCACCAATTCCTGCAGTATTAGCAGTCTTTTCACAAGCTTCTGTTTCCGCATCTCCTCTGCTAGGGTGAGCCCCCTGAGAAACTCCTTGCCTTTATCTGTAAGAAGATAACCATTCTCAGTTCGGGCGAGCAGCCCACCAGACTCCAACCTTTGTAGATTTCCTGCCAAACCAGCGCTGGTAATAGACAGCTGTCTCTTCAAGTCACTAAATCTTACTGGCCCATTCGAGCATATCTCAATGATTCTCTTCATCTTGGCGCTTCTAAGCTCCAATTGACTCACCCAATCTAGGAGGTATAGTTAACATTGACTATAAAAGCTTATATGGGAAAGTAAAGTATACGTATACTAAACTATCTCCAGGCTGGAATGAAACATATACGACGCCAAAAGCCGTAAACTCGTTTTAACATTCCTCCAGAATGGTTATAATCTCACTCCAGAGGCTCTCGGTTTCCTGCAAAGCCGCCTGGAGCCATTTGCCTTCACCCATTATGTCATTCGCAAACAGCCGAAAGAGGCAGTCATTACAATTGACTGTCTACGTCGTCTTGTCTCGGCCGAACGCTCGATGCGACGGGCTGAGAATATCGATGTTGATGGAACTCCGGCAGCTGGTCTGACAGGCACCGTCAATGATCAAGGTGAGGTGTCCAAACGCAAATACGATACGGGTGACAAGCGCCAATCAGAAGAGATCGTGTGGGGATCTCTTAATGTTCTTTCCGCTACATCTCCGAAGTTCAGGCAATCACAAGAAAGGTTGTCGAAGACAACATCGATCCTTGTTCCTCACATGAATAACACCCAGTCAACTATTCTTGACCTCGATCTTCTGTTTGAATCGGTCCTTAAGGGTCGGCTAACGGATGTGGACGACGAGTTTCCTTCCGTTGATTCTCCAGTACTATCCGTCCTCCTCCAGGGTAGACCGATTTGCTCAAAATGTGGACGGTCAGACGATGTCATAAAACGCGACGTCTACCTCACAAAACACGGCGAAATTCGCGACTACTACTCTTGTACCTCATGCCGCATGAGGGTTCCCACCAATCCTACAGGGCGGAGGCACTCCCCCCGAATCATTGCCGTGACCTTGAGTCGTTTCTTCAGCGGTGAATCAAGCCGAAATATTGAACGAGGAATGCTGGAAGAGTAAGAGTGAAGCTAAATCACAAAACCGCAATTCGTTACGTAGTTTCCTATTCATACCTAATCAATCGATTTCTGAGGTGGTACTTGCACAAGCATCCTCTCCGCAATATCGGCGGTGTATGGCAAGTCGATGAGAAATATGTGACACTTCAGGGAGTCGGATTCTGGCTACTTTCCATTCTAGACCTTGAAACACAATTCATTCTACTATTGAAGATCATCAAAAGCCGAACAGTCAGCAACCTGGCGAATGCTCTCCAAGAAGCAAAAATGTTAGCTAGAAAAACTCCAATCGTAGTCGAGACTGACGCATTGCCCCAATACTCCAAGGCGGTGAGAAGGGTTTTCGGAGATACCGGCCACTGGCGCACGAAGAAAACATCATGGTACGGAATCAACAATCTAGTCGAAAACCTAAACTCAATCCTACAGGCATGGCTAGGAACCCGCAAGGGATTTCACTCACTTATGACCTCCCAGCTCATTGTGGACGGTCTATGGATCCAACAGAACTTTGTGAAAAGATCAACGAGTCAGTATCTGCTGCACCAGACTAGAGCAGAAGCGGCGGGATTCGACATCAAGCTGAACAAGCCTTGGACTGAACTACTCGCCTATTCTGAGAAGGCTGCGCTTCTAGGTCATATTCCTCGGCGCATCCAGCCCGTCTATCCTGCGATCCAAACAGAACTTGATTTCTGGCTCTCAAGTCCAAACTTGGAACAACAACATCCGGTGCTTGCTATACCTTAGTTCAAGTCCACACTCGTAACATAACACATAACCGGCGAGCAAGTCCAAAATAGGACAGCAATACC
>CAYXJU010000249.1:0-2754 GCA_964464765.1 uncultured Candidatus Bathyarchaeia archaeon
TCACGCCTATTCTGGTAGTGGCAAGACTCACGAAGAGAATACGTGCAAAATGGCCTATCCAGCAAATAGCCAAGATGGAAGATGAATAGCTTGAGGCCTGACCTATGAAGAGATTCTTCCATTCTATAGAACCGTCTTACTCATCCTCCTAAATCTGACCAGCCAACATTCGTGTTGTCATCCCTCTAGTGTCATGCTCTCAGGACTCTTGATTGGAAGATTAAGAGTGTGTCTTCTACTCCTTCGAGTCTAGTAATAGACCTCAAAATAGTCTTTGGACAGACTACAAGTGCCCATATATGATGCCAATAGACTATCGTCTTGCTTGTTCCATGAGCCTTTTTGCGAGTTCTGTGTTTCCTTCATCAAGTGCCTTGCTGGCCCTTTGCAGAATCTCTTCTCTTGTTGGAGGATACATCCTACAGTTTTCGCAGAACCATTTCTGGTATTGTGATAGGTACTTCAATGGCTTGCCACAGCTCGTGCAATAGTATACTGGTTGAGGAGTGAGTGGCTGCATGGGTTTCTCTCTCCTGATAAGTGCAACAATCCCTGCGACGAGTAGTAGGAGAGAGCCAATCCAGAGTCCTAGTGCTACGAAGATTCCCAGTAAACCGCTGACGAACATTACGACTCCAGAAAGTATTGGATGGTTCTTGACGAATGCTGCTCCAATTAGCCCCAATATTGAGAGTATTCCCCCTGCTATGGCAGCACCAAGCAAGGTTGCTGGCCCCCCTAGATACGCTACGAATCCGCCAAGGAAGAAGAGCCCTGGGGTTGTGGCTATGCCAATGATGCCGCCTATTAAACCAAGGACGAATTCAGGCGTTCGCTCCGTCACCTGCATGCACCTCTATACAAAGAGGTAACGATGGGAGAGAAGGTCACTTTTGAAGGGATGCAGTAAATGGATTCCATCACCTGTATCTTATGAGGAGAGGCACGTAGACAAGGCTTGCTTCTATGGGTGTGGTATCTGCCGGTATCTCGAAGGCAACACAACCTTCAGTCGACTCACCGGGTAACAGTTGCTTGAAAGCTCCCGATTTGCCCATAAGATTTCTGATTTCATCAGTTGTTGCAGTTCTTGGTTTATGCTCTTTTGAAGAAAGACCACCGGGAGCAGTCCATATTGAGTATATGTATCCTTTGTTAGTAGCCACTTCGCCTGAACTAAAATAAGGGGTTGACTGCGCTCTGATTCCATCATTCCGGAATCTATAAGCCAAGATCACAAATTTCATGCCGGGCTTCGCAGTAAATGTATAGTAATAATTCTCTGACCATTCTCTAACTGCAATGTTGCTCTCTTTCCACCAGAGGAAAGTCAATGAAAGATTCTGATGGTTTCTGACTTCGGAGATTGTATCTCCAATTTGGGCTTTCGGAATTTGAATTGAGGCTCTCTTTTCAAGCAATGTCTGTTCTGTTCTATGGAGGCTTTTGCTTTCATAGCCGAGAAGCTTCATCGTGACTTCGATCTGCTCAACACCGATCTCCTTGCTGAGTTTGGCAGTTATGAATTTGAAAGAAACCTCCTTCTCCTTGCCCGGTTCTAAAGTAGCAAAACCATGGTCCCTTACGCTCTCCTTGTTTGATGAGATTATCAGTTCATCTGTCTCGACTGATATCCCACCTTCGTTTCTTAGCTTCAGAATTACGTTGTCTAGGTGAACCGCATCTACGCTTACTCCATAGAAACTCACCTTATAGTCAAGCATGACAATTTTGATTCTTTGATCTAGTGGCGTTTCAGTCTTAGGTGATGGTGTCGAAGTTCCAGTCATCTGGGGCGTGGTTGTTTGAGTGGTGGTAGTTTCAGGTCTTGGCACGGACAATGCAGCCACAAATGCTCCAATCAGCAGAACCAACATCACGACAGCAATGATGTTTCTCGTAACATGTGACGGCTTAGGGGGTTGTGGTGGTGTGGTTGGAGGTGTAGGAAGAGGTGCAGTCATAGATGTTCCGCAATGCATACAGAACTTCATACCAGATGGAATCTCTCTTCCACATCTAGAACAGAACGGCATAACAGTAACCGACCCGTCCGCATGAAAGGATCTGTTCATTTCTTTTGATTAGTGCAAAATATGTCTTTCTGAAGTGTGTGCGAAGCCTTCTGGAAAGTCTCCACTAACAAGATACTTCAGGCCCCACTGCTGACTGAGTATTGAGTTAGTCTGGAGTCTAGTTGAACGAGTAACTCATTCAATCTCGAAACCTGCAACCCAACCGCATTTAGAAGCCATACGACCTCCGCTGGCACATTGGCGATGGCCTGCTGGCTTTCCACAATTCGAATGGAGAACTTGCGTTCGCATTCGTGGCAGAAGTAGCGGCGTGAAATCCCTCTGGAATTAAATCGAAAGCCACACCTGTTGATGTCTGGTGAGCCGCAGTAGCGGCATTTCAAGGAGCTTTCATCATGTGGAGGTATTTCTGTTTCCCAGCGGCGATTGGCGTTCTTGGCAAGCTGTGCAGCATATATGTGCTCACATGCATCATTGTTCTGAGCATAGCGAAAGCAGTCGCAGGTCCATTTACCGTCTTTCAGCTCCACTATGCGGTAGCCTTCAAGGTCTCCCTTGATTGCGGTTATGTTTGGAGTGAGCCTTCTAACAGCGTCTTTCCCGCAGAACAGGTCGAAGCCTTTCTTTCTTACTTCCTCATCTTCTTTGGGTGTGGCCAAGATTGGTCACTGCCTTTTTATAATGACGCCCATATGATTTTACAGGCGAAGACTCCATG
>CAYXJU010000250.1:0-2728 GCA_964464765.1 uncultured Candidatus Bathyarchaeia archaeon
CGATCTGGCATGGAGAGCAAACGGATTCTGATTGTAGACGATGAAAAAGACATCCTTCAGAGTATGAAGGAAATATTGGAACTAGAAGGCTACACTGTAGATACAGCGGAGACTGGCGGAGAAGCCATAGAAAAATCCAAGAATCAATTCTACAATCTAGCGTTGCTGGACATAAGACTTCCAGACATGGAGGGTACGGAACTTTTGACCAAATTGCACGGCACCATGCCTCGAATGATGAAGATTATGGTGACAGGCTACCCTAGCGTCCAAAACGCAGTCGAATCTCTGAACCTCGGCGCTGACGCGTACATAATGAAACCCGTCAAACCTAAGGAACTGCTTAAGACGGTCGAAGAAAAACTCAAAGAACAAAGCGAAGTCGAGATGCTGAGCGAGAAGAAAATCTCAGAATGGATCCAAACCCGTATTCAGAAGCTCGAGAACAAGTAGAATCAGCGATCCAGACAACTCAAGGACCCTCAACCAGTTTCTCGACCAATGACTATGTTAATAATTAGACGTTGTTACGGAACTTGAATTATTATGTAGGTTTTCTCTATGAAAGAGAAGAGATGACCTTGCGAAGAATCTGCTCGGCCTACTTCGCAACCCCAGAATACCTAATTGCTAATGCAAGAATGACAGAATAGACAAGATTGACAAGGTAAGCAAAAACGATCGCTGGCGTCAACATTACTGGAAGCCTCCCAAGTACAAAGAGGCCGTAAGTTACCGCTACGATCATCGTTACAAGAGATATCATGAAAACTCTTTTCTTCACAACAATTAGCAGAGCGGCGGCAAGAAAGCCCCACATGGCTCCGCCCCAGCTGAAGTTCTGGAGAAGCTGCATCTCAAGTGGGAATGCTTTCGCCCCAAACAATGCGGGTATGCCTATCAAACCGAGAGTATGCGACACAACAAGGACGCCAATAGCACCCACAAAACCGCCGAAGAAACAAACGGCCACTTTAGCTAATATGCCTGCAAATCTAGTCAAGTTACATCGCCATGATCACTTTTTCGAGAATCTAGTTAAGTGTATGTTAGTCATGAGAGTTACTGACTGTTGGAAGAAGAAGTATTGCATCTTTGACATAGGTTCGCCTGGCGATTGCAGATCGTTTCAAAAAAAGGGGGAATTAGAAAAGGATCTATTTCTTCTCTGCCATGAGTTTAGCTTTGAATTCTGGGAGTGTCATTCGGTCTATCATCCAATTCTCTGCTGGAACCTCGTTGAACACAACCCAGGTGGCCTGTTGTGGAACTTTCGCTTCCTGAACAATCAGGTCCGTGATCTTCCGACATAGCGCTGCCCTTTGTTCATCTGTCTGAATAGCGGACATGCCTTTGGCGAAGTACATATGGATAAGAGGCAAAATCTCACCCCATGATACTAGGTGCCCGCGATCTCATAGACTTTCTTGAAAAGGTCGAATTGTATTGAGTGTTTACTGGAATCTTGTTTCGCATTGAAACTGGCTTTCACTGAACACCCTTGAAAAAACAAAAGGCCATGATCGAGAAGTCAGTGTTAGACTCGAATTGCCTAGAGATAACATCTACGGCCTGTCGAAGTAGATTGATTTTCCTTTGGCTGAGATCGGTATGCCCATAACTACACTTGATTTCTTGTTCAGTCCAAGCCTCATCGCGGCCGTTCCTATCCTGTACATTATCCTGTTGTCAGCATTGTGATTCATTGCCGTTTTGACAGCTGAACCTAGTGCTATTCCCATATCAAGAGATTTGAAAATACAGTTTGCGCCACTGAAATCAGTTCCCTTAGGCTTCACGGCTTTCTCGAAATCCGCGCATGTCTTGAAACCACATCCCCCGCAATCTAAGCCAAAGCTCTTTGTCCCTTCTACGCCAATCAACACAACGGCGACCGAGTCTCTCAAATTCTTGCTATCTCGCAGAAAACCTTTCGAATTTCGCTCGGCTGCAATCTTTTCCATCTCTTCTGCGATCTTTTCTTTTTCTTCGCCATAGATCATTAAGGTCTCTACATCATCTCTTCCGCCTGACTTGGGTGCGGTTCTGGCGGATATCATCATCAGCCTTGCAACCTGTAGCAGACCTTCAGTCTCTGACATGTCACTTTTGACAACTGGCATGGACACAATCCCCTGAAACATTGGAATAGAGAATTACACGAGTTGCTCTTATTATTTTCATGAACTGTAAAAAAGAGCTTCTCACAAAATCATGAAAGAACGTTCTTGAATGGCAAAACATCATTCAGAGGTATTTCATCGCCAACCTTCAAATTTCCCTCTCCAAGCCTCTTCGGAATCAACTTCAAGTGAGGATCGTTCAGAAACAGGCCTACACCTCTGTACTCGTACCCCCGCACCACAGTGGCAGATCTTGGAAATGTGAAATGAACGTAGCCGTCCCGTACAAAGTCCACTTGAAAAGACCCATTAATGTGCTTCAGTACAGGTTCGGGCAGGTTTCTGAATTCACTCCAGAAAGCCCCATGATCATAGTGTGTTAACCCACCCTCCAGTGTCATCGGTGTGCCATGGTAGTTGAGGATTAGACCTGTCGCAAAAAATGAAGAATGCGTTTCGGATTTCAACAGGGCATAGCGTTCTGAGCACTGATCAACTTTCAAGAATTCTGGTGTCTGTTTCTCCAGTCTAATCCGCTTCATCATGGGGATTGGATCAAGAGGGTACCCTCCTCTTGCCCTCAATCGATCATGAATTGGACGGAC
>CAYXJU010000251.1:0-2712 GCA_964464765.1 uncultured Candidatus Bathyarchaeia archaeon
CATCCGAACGCAGTCACACTCTATCCAGTCATCGACGGCAAACCTCAGCATGAAGCGTTCATCAAGCTGGCGGAGGAAGCACCACGCAGGCTCAATATTCACTTCTTCGAAGAGATCTGCCTAGTCACAGGTCTTCCTTACGAAACTGGCAAACAAGATCGCGAACAAATCAAGAATCAGCTCAAGGACAAGCTCCGCTTGAACCATTTGGCAGTCTATCCTCAGGCCGTAGGCACATTGTTTGACATAGATCTGCAGAGTGCAACAGTCATCAACATCGGTCACGGCACCACTGAAATCGCTGTGATTGAGAAGTTGAACATGCTTGGTGGCATGTCGGAACCCTTGGCAAGCGACTACGTCCTCACCAGCCTCTCCAATTTCATTCAATCAAAACATGGATTCAAACCCACTACAGACAGCCTTATCGCACTAGTATCTGGCAAAACCGATTGTATCACAGCCTTCGGCAAATCTCCAGTAAATAGAAAGGATCTGGACATCCAACTTCAAAGTACTGCAGATCACTTGGTCGAGAAGATCAGTTACAACACTCGTTATCTGCTGGCTCAGTTGCCTTCGAATCTAGAGTGCATGAAGGCCATCGTGCTGTCTGGCGGTGGGTCACTAATGGGAGGGCTGCACGAAATGGTGGAGCAACAATTAGCCTGCACTGTCCTCACTCCTGCCGACCCGATTTTCAGCAACGTCCAAGGCTTCTACAAGATGGGGAGGAAGCTCCACGGCTAGAATCAAGACCGTGACAAAGATTTCTGTCAAGCTGACCAAGGAGTTAGCTGAGAAACTAGACGGATGGAAGAGTTATGGCTTCCGTCCGTCCGACAGTGTCCGACTGGCCCTTTCGCTCTTGCCGAATTCGCCAGAGGAGATGCGGAACGGACACATTCCGAACCTGCGAATTAGGCCACTACGCGATTCAGTCTTGCAGGTTCAGTCAGAAGATGAGATGGCCGCATTGAAAACCATGCAGGAATGGTAACGCCTGGCCTCTGGCCTCAAAGGCCAGAAGCTAGCAGAAAGTGAAATACTTCTTCCTTCTCTCCAACTTCACCTTGACTGGAAGTTCTCCTTTCACCTTCTCAAGCTGGTCCATTATCACTCTTGAACTCGTTGTCGTGATTACCTCATCCCCGTTGGACTTGAGCAGGATCACCGCAAACCTCTCGCAACCCTCAAACTTCGAAGGAAACATTTCATAGTCAAGAACAACGAAGCTCTTGCCAACAAGCTCAGCGAATTGAACTTTCGCGTCCACATTGAAACTCTTCTTTTCAGGAACAACTTCACCAAATGATTTCATACTCAACACCTCCACATCTGATTTGGAATTGTTAGTTCAAGCCGATTTCTGTGCTGGAACATATGTGTCATCATAGATAGGTTCGGGTGAAGTCGGTTAGGTCGAGGGTGCATTGTGCAATATGATCGAGAAGAGAGCGCTTTCCAGAGTATGCTCTAACGTCTTGGTTTTGGATCTAGCCAGTTTGATCATGTTTTCGATTCTGCCGATTGGGAAATCACTGTTTGGTTCTCAACAGGTGTGTACCTGACTCTTGGATCAAACCACCAGTCTGCTCCGGGATCATCCCAAACGTAGCTGAATGGAAGCATTTGGTGCTCTTTCTGAAGGACATCTGTGACGCTCCAGAATATCTCGACCCGAAAAAGGAAGGGTTTACTTTCCTTCACTATTGGCAAATGAAAATGCCCAAAGACTACTTGACCCGGATTCAGATTCCATAATGCTCTTCCAGAGTAAAGGTCATCTAGCCACGTGTCCAGTTTCCTTTCACTCTGATACGGAACAATCTTCAATCGTATTTGTATGGGAAGGTCCTGGCTCAGCGTCTTCACTGTGCAAGAAACATCTCCCCACTCCCTTTCAATCGGCTTTCCGTCTGGCTCCCTAACATGATGTAAATATCGGCTGATCTTCATGTCGACAAGACGCAAGTATCTCAGCGTGTGCAATTCGTATATTTGGTCTCTTCGAGTCTTGATCTCAAGAAATCGATATTTCATGCCTCTCCTGTGCGTAGTCCCATAACGGGTTAGTTCTCCGTGGCAGTCAAAGCACAAGGGAATGAGATTGCCAGTTTCGTTGTTGGATCTATGACCGTCTACGTGATGAATCTCGATATTCGTTCTGCAAGCCTTTCCACAGAAACAACAGTGTCGAGCACACCAAAGTAGTAATCTTGCACGTACTTCTTCCGGGACAGGTTCTCGCCTAGCACGCTTCATCGTGCCCATCTCGATATTGTCGAGTTCGTTGCCCCTTGTTATGAGTTAGCCAAGATACAAGCCCTTCGATGTGTCTGGCCCTTCTTCAGGCCTTTGGCAAGAAGGCCGGGACTCCCATCGTTCGAAGTGCCTAGGTGCGTCACAAATGTCCAAGGCATCCAAGAATCGTTCCAATGCAACTCTCCATAGGCTGACAACTGAACTAGATCATCTCAAACGGAGATTCCAGATGGGCCAAGAACTGAAGCTGCAGTGGATGCCAAACAACGGGTCAAAGAGCGGTGAAGTGACTGGCACGATAATTCTGATCTACGAGGCTGACTTGACGAAAGCTTTGGATACGCTCCGCCACGAATTCATTGAATACCTGCTCACTCAGGATCTTGTAGCTCCCTACAAGCGGCTGATCAACAAACTGATCTCACTGTTCGAGGAGGAGATGTACGA
>CAYXJU010000252.1:0-2683 GCA_964464765.1 uncultured Candidatus Bathyarchaeia archaeon
TCTTTCTTCTTGATCTGGCGGACGATCTGCAGGGCCTTCTTTCGGTTAGGCGCATCCTTAACATCGACATGTCGCTCGGCATAGTCGACAAGCTCCTTGTCACGTGTCATCTTTGTTTTGGAGAAGCCTAGTAGCGCCGCTGACTTTGCATCAGACCATGGTCCTGAAAAACCGGTGACCCGGTCACCAGTTTCTCCCTCATCTCTGTTGTATGGTTGCTTTGTGGGTCTGCCTCCCCTAGGGTTTTCACCGAACCTTCGGCGCATATATTCGTCAAGCCTCACCTCGAAAGATGACTTTTCAAACCAGTTAAGCTGCTCACGCTCGACGTTCTCTAGTCCCTCGATTATCCATGCAAGCTCATTCGGAACAACTTGGGCTTCGACATGATCTGCTCCAGCTTTCTTTAGAGCCTCCAAGCGACGGAGCCCAGCCACCAACCTCATATCTTCAGTTACTACAATCGGGCTGACCCAGCCGAACATCCTGATCATCATGCTCAGCTGGTCCGTATCACCAATATCGTGCCTTAGCCTTCCATTTGGAACCTTTATCTCGGATATCTTGACCTTGAGGATTCTTGAGTTTAGAATTCGACTGGCTTTACCGTCTTCTCCTGCCAAACCACATCAAAAATTCTGTCAAGATCCCTTTTAAAGCGGAGGAGAATCAAAAGAGCTATCCTCAAAAACTGTAATGAAGATTTGGCAGAAGAATTTCTTGGTGTCGGGTCGCCAGTCAATGGTTCAAATTAGAGTGCTCTCACCGGCTACGGCACACACACACAAAAAATCAAAACCTAACGGTTCAATTTCTGATGCACTCACCAAAGGGCACACACAATAGTAGGCTCACTAACGCTCGCCAAACAATAGTGGTACTGATTCCTCTCAAAAGATGATTTAGCTATTTCAGTTACTTTCTAAATACAGTATGGGGCAACGCGAATGAATTGTTTGATACATATCTTATGTCGAGAGGATTGAAAAGTATGATGCTGCCACCGCGAACATAGTAGTCGCCTAGTTCGTCTAATGAGTTGAATGGGCCTTTCTTAGCACCTTCAACATCCAGAACCCACCAGACACCATCATGTTTGTAGCCGCAGACGTTGTGACCTGTTGCGGTTTCGATAGCTATTCCTACATTCCACGCATCATACCCATTAGCTCTAAGCAGATATGCTTGAAGTGTTGCGAATCCATTACAGTCATCATATTTCCTTTCGAATACTATTCGTGCTGGAACGTACTCGTTGACCGTTTCTGCTCTGTAATGTATGTTATTATGCACGAATGCGCTGACCAACTCTGGAGTGTTCAATGACTTGACAGCCTCATCGAAAGTTCTAGGAGTCGGCGTGATGTTTGATGAAGCTGGAGGACGTGATGTTCTTATCTCGAGAAGGCTAATCCTCCAAGCGTCGTCTATCTTGATGAACTTTATGAAGTAGGCGCCCTTAACTGTGGCCTTAGCGGTTATCCAATCATAGAGGCAATTTGCCTCGGCCATGCCTCCTACAATATGCACAATGGGCTCACTAACATTGATACGGACTTCTGGGTAGTTCTTGAAAGCGGCGCTATACCTAGCTTTGATGTTTCTTGTTCCAGTCCAGACTCTCTCTTCTCCATTTGTTTCCTTGACCACAGCGTCCTCTGTAAAGCAAGTCATCAAATCATCTAGAGAGTGACCGTTGTAGAGCCTCACATAACTCTCAAGGAGCTCTTTAATCCGAGCTTCTTCATTTGGAGTTTCTGTCGGACTCAGGGTAGGAGTAGGCGTTGGGGTTTGCGTGGGGGTTGGAATGAAGGTGAAAGTCGGTGTTGGCGAAGGCTTGGGTAATTGAGGTTGGAATACGTAGAATGCTAGGCCACCGATAACCGCTAGCGTTATGATGATTATAACTAAGATTTGCCACTTTGTAGTCATGATCCATCACTCTATGCGGATCTCTTGGCAAGCGACGACGAGAAGGTCATCAAGATTTCGAAGTTATTAAGCTATTCTTTCGATGATAGATCACTATTGAATAGCTTATTGGTTATCACTGATACACCACGTGGAGAGGATAGAGGTGAGGCTGGGCCACTGGATTTTGCCAGCTTGTTATTAACACGTGAGTTAAAGTCTGACGGAGGGTACCCTATGATTGCCCAGTCATCTACACGTGGAGTGGCACTCTTCCATCTAACTCAAGCTGAGCTGGAGGTCATTATCCACATGCATAGAAGAGAGGTAATCGGAGCCACCCCCTCACCGTTCTTTCCCAAACATGCTTCAAGTGGATTTACTCGTCTTGTAAAGAAGTTTTTAAATCCTGGCCAGAACAGTATCTATTAGACGTTGCATGGCTCAACTGTCTCGAAGAAAGTTTCTCTATCTAAGCACAGGGATAGCCATCGTTTTAGGTGCAGGCTTTGCTGTTAAGCAGCAGGTTCTTCCTCAACTGCTTAAGCCAGAGAACAAGTATCCTCAGGGCTTGAGCATAGAACAGAATGTTTCCGCTGAACTGCTCCAGTATCCTCCTGTAAAGTCCAACATACTTGAGGTTACAATCAAGATCCGAAATACTACTCCAGTAGAGATTGAGAGCATTGTTCTAGAACAGTCTGGCTTGGAAGGGTTCACGCTCAAATCAGCCAGATATCAAGAAATGGAATTGAGTCCTAAGATTAGTGAT
>CAYXJU010000253.1:0-2674 GCA_964464765.1 uncultured Candidatus Bathyarchaeia archaeon
GATAACTGGAACCCCACGTAGGTGTGTAGTATGCGAACATTCTATCCCACAGGAAAGGTCCCTCCACAGACCCTCATAAAAACAGTCTTCAAGCATCTAGGCGTGGAAAGCCGCAGACTGATACTTGGACCCGGCATCGGTGAAGACGCTGCCATAATTGCGATAGGAAAGAGGGCTATTGTCGTTACCACAGATCCGATAACAGGTGCTCTTGAGAACATAGGATGGCTCTCAGTTCACGTCAATGCTAACGATGTCGCAACCCGCGGCGTAAATCCCCAATGGTACCTTTGTTCCATACTCTTGCCAGAGAAATGTGGAAAACATGTATTGGAGGACCTAATGCGCCAGATAGATCGCGCGGCCAAGGAACTCGGAATCACTGTCGTAGGAGGACATTCAGAGGTAACTTCAGGTTTGACGCGCCCACTCGTAGTGGGATTCATGATAGGCGAGACTGAAAAAAGAAGATATGTGACGTCGCACGGAGCAACTCCAGGAGACGTTATTGTTCTGACAAAAGAGGCTGGAATAGAAGGAACGGCGATACTGGCAACAGATCTCACCGACATACTGAGAAAAGGCGTTGGTGAGAAAACGCTCTTATCAGCTCGAAGACTCATGAAAAGAATTAGTGTTGTAAAAGACTCTCAGGTCGCCATGTCAACTGGAGGAGTAAAAGCGATGCACGATCCCACCGAGGGAGGAATCATCAACGGAGTATGGGAGTTGGCGCAGGCATCAAAATGTGGATGCATCATAGAAGAGTCCAAGATTCCATTGGCCTCTGGGACCGAGAAGATCTGTCGCTACCTGAAAATCGACCCATTGAAGGTCATGAGTTCTGGTTCTCTATTGATAGCTGTTCGTCCAAGTAGAGTAAACGCGGTCTTATCAAACCTCGATAGGGCTGGAATTCAATCCACAGCTATTGGCAAAGTCGTCAGTTTCAGAAAGGGCAGGGTTATGATTGACAGGAATGGCGAAACAAAGAAGTTGAAACCTCCAAGACGAGATCATCTGTACGTCGCTTTAGAAAGATATGGCAAATAGCACTGGTTCGAGGTATCTGCTTTCTTCTTTTGGAACTTCTTGGGCACCATTTGTCAGATGTTCCGGGTAAACATCACTTCTCTGAGATATGAGCAACGAGGCTTATGTCCTCCAGAATTTCTGACATGCATGGTTTCCATGAAATGATCATGAGCCTTTTCTCTTTTGATTGTTCTCAATGCAATGGAAGTTGGGCAGAGTCACTGTAACTGCAAATATCAAAATGTGGTGACACACCGAATAAGTTGTCGGCGACCTACTTGTTTAGTTGAACTTCCAGATCGAGGTAATTTGAAATGAACAGTTGGGTACGCATGGTGGTTGTAGGATTTCTGGCTATACTTGTTGTTCTAGCTGCTCCGATTAGCATAGTTTCGGATTTTGTTGGAAAACGAAGAAAATAGTTCGTGATATAGGCGCATAATCCGCCATCTCGTAATGGACCAATTCGAGATTTGATTCCAGTTTTTCTTTAGAACTCGATTTTGTAAGTTCTATCTGACCGATGGCTTACCAGATGGAGTATTGACTCCCGAATACTTTCACTCGCCTCTCATCTTTAATTTCTTTCTAAAGAACAAAAAGCATAATATATGCTTAGCATGAACTAGCGGCGTAGAGACGCGCCGCTCTTGGGCGGTGCCATTTTGAATTCGACCATTGAACTTGTAAATGAGGCTCTTTCGAGACCAACGGTCTTCAAGGATGAGGCTTTACTTTCAATTGAATATATTCCAAACAAGCTTCCTCATAGGGAGGATGAACTCCGTTTTCTAGTTCAACTCTTCAGGAACATTCTTGAGAAGCCGGGGTCGATGAATCAGAGGGCGTTGATAACAGGTGATGTTGGAACTGGGAAGACAGTTCTCGCTCACCGATTTGGTTTGGATATGGTAAGAATCGCTAAGACTCGAAAGATTAACCTTCACTATATACACGTGAACTGCCGTGAGTGCAAGGGCAGTTCCTTCATGGTGTTGAAGAAGGTGATCTCCGAGTTTGCACCCGACTTTCCTCAGAGAGGTTTCTCCTCAGAAGAATTTCTTGATGTGCTTATGGATGTTCTAGACGACAGAAATGCTTACCTCATATTGGCGTTGGATGAACTCGAAAGTCTAATAATGACCGAGGGTGCTTCCCCCATCTATAATTTCACGAGAATCCAAGAAGATAGAATTAACGCTCCTATGCGTTTATCCCTGATCTGTATCCTCAGAGAATCCAAATATCTAGAACGTCTAGATAGAAGCACGCTTGGAACGCTTCAAAGAAACCTCATTGAATTAGATGGATACTTGTCAAGTCAGATTGAGACCATACTAAAGGATAGAATTGAATTAGCCCTCAAAGAGGGAGCAATCTATCCGGATAATGTAAAGTTCATAGCTGAACTTGCTTCCACATCTGGAGACGCGAGATACGCTATTGAACTACTCTGGAGAGCTGGAAAATACGCCGACGCCGAAAGTTCACGTGAAATAACTTCTGAACATATACGAAAAGCAGCTGGAAGTATCCACCCTGCTTTTAGAGAGGACAATGTAACAACGTTAACGCTTCATGAGAAAATGTTACTCCTGGCTATCTCTAGGATCCTTGGCCATTCAAGCACGGCATATGC
>CAYXJU010000254.1:0-2662 GCA_964464765.1 uncultured Candidatus Bathyarchaeia archaeon
CATAAATATTTGTCCAGAAGTGTTGAGAAATTCGAAGCCCCTGAACCTCATTGAATTCGTTTGAAAACGTTCTTGAAGGATGCCTTGGTCAATGAATGCTTACATGAAAGAGTTAACGTCTCGGTCGGACCTCTTTCTTTCGCATCTTTCTCTCGTACATGTGAAGTCCAACGGCGATGGCCAATACAACTATGACCACTGCCAACATTAGTGGTTCCTCTATGCCACTTTGAGTTGAGATTACGAGGTCTCCGTTGACGGTTGCAAAGTCTGGCCCCACAATATTCGATGACACCTCAATTTTAGAATAATAGGATCTTGTTCCATTCGGTTCCTCAATGTCGACTCTCAGATCGAAAACTCTCTCGGATGGAAAGAACCAAGTAGTTTTCTGATCTTTGAGATCTATTGTTCTGTTCCATGAAGCTAGTGATTTCGAAAGGGCTCGGAAATCTAGCAATGTTGCGTTTCCAGCCGCATCAGCGGCATCTTGGTAGAATACGGAGCGCGTCTCGTTAAGGTAGAATCGTGCCCACGTACTGTTGGAATAAGACAGCACTATTGGCTTAACATACGTATTTCCAAAAAGATTGTACGAAAGATCCTGAGTTACAAGGTCGTCTGGAATATTGAATGATTTCCACGTGAGATCCACGGTCGTCACCTTCCCAGCTACAGAACTGATATTTTCGACTTTAAACAGAACAGTCACGTTCAATGTGGACTTACTGGTTACGATTTTGAAAGAAACGTCTGAGGTGACCATTCCGCTCGATTTGGTTTCGAGTGCTCTTCTTAAGGCGTTTGTGGCGGCTTCAAGATCTTGACCCTTCAGGTCGATAACTTGATCTTGCAGCGCTGTGAAGTTCTGTTGCATCGTAGCAGCAATCGTCACATTCGCAGTTCCATTCTGGAGTTCAACAGAAAGCGTTGAGGCTTTCACAGATGGAAACAGGCAGGAAAAGATTATCAAACCCAGTAATAGGAGTTGTAGGGCTTTCAACTTATAGTCTCCATGATTGCCTAGTTCAGAGCTGTCAACTTTTGAAGTGATTTGCAACTGAATGTCTTGGCTTCAGATAAATACCCTGCGGTTCTTCCTTGATTCTGTCAAGAAATATGAAGGGGTCGGGTGGTCTTTGTTTTTTCTGGTATTGGAGGAAAGGTTAGGCTTTTCCAAACACGTTGATTAGTTGTTCTGCGACCATCACGCTTTCAAGTCGTTGGGATTCGCGTGTCTGTGCACCAATGTGACATGTAGTAACACTTAGGCCATTAGCCAGAGTTACCAGTTCCTTCTCCCAGTCTTCTTTTGGCGGCTCGTTATGGAATACGTCAAGACCAACTCCGCTCAGTTTTCCGTTCTTGAGGACTTTCAGCATGGCCTTCCCATCGACTATGTCGCTTCGGGATGTGTTGACTAGAATTGCTCCGTTCTTCAAGATTGAAAGCATTTTCTCGTCGATGAGGTGGTGGGTACTTGGAAGGTATGGCACATGAATAGTAATTATGTCAGATTTCCTCATCAAGTCTTCAAGTTTCTCAGCGACATCAAACCCGACCTTATCGGCCTTGTCTTTTATGTCTATAACATCGTATCCGATGACATCCGCGCCAAAACCATTCTTGACTGTGCTTGCCACGGTCAGACCTATTCTGCCTCCAGCTCCGACGACTCCAACCGTTTTACCATGGAGTTCTCTTCCAATCAGTTGAGCCTTGATCCATTTCCCTTCCTTCATAGCCTTGTCAGAGTAGCCTATCTGGCGAAGAACGGAAAGCATGAGAGTGACCGCAAGTTCTGCCACGCTGGTAGAGGGTGCGGCTGGTGTTGAGATCACTTGAATGTTTCTTTCTTTTGCAGATTGCAGGTCTATGTTGTCCAAACCCACTCCAGATCTCGCAATAACTCGAAGCTTGGTTCCGGCTTGCACAACTTCTCTCGTAATCTTCGTGCGTCCACGAACAATAACCGCATCGTAGCCGGAGATCTTTGTCTTAAGTTCTTCCGGTGTAATCTGAGGTTGCTCATCTATTTGATATCCCATATCCCGAAGCATCTTCAAGCCGTCTGGCTCAATGGGATCACAAACAAGAATCTTCACGGTCAAATTCAATTGCCTCCTTACTTATCTGATCAGCTCCGTCTGTAATGGTGGAGGGCCTATAACCCTTTCTCTCAGCTGACCAGATCCAACGAATTCATTTCTTATGGTGAGCGACTGCGCAGGGAATCCCCAGACTGCTTGCCAACATGAGTAAACAAAGTAGAATCGAAACAGGTGCTGTGAAGAACTGAATTCTCGTGAGAATCACGAAGACAGATCCTTCCAGAATAGTCACACCAACTGCCAACTTGAACAATGATCTTCCTGCAATCGCAATTACGCCTACAATTGCAGTTGAAGTAGATATCGCGTAGATCACTTGTTGGGAAATTAGGTATGCCATGAAAAATGAAATCGTTACAAGCAGACTGAGAGTGAGATTCGCCGCTGTCGAGTTACTTCTCTCGGGACCGACCGTCTTAAACTTCTCTTCTAGAAATGCAACTAGTGCTGCAAAAGTTATTCCAAGTGTCATAAGATAGAACAGCGCTGATAGAATCTCTCCCATTCCATATATTGCAAGAGAAGAGAAGAGTGCGAAGAAGCTGAGTCCA
>CAYXJU010000255.1:0-2641 GCA_964464765.1 uncultured Candidatus Bathyarchaeia archaeon
GATTCCAGCCGGTCCGTGAGCTGTTAACTTCAGTAGAGAAACCAGTAACTTACCTCTCATGCTATTCAGCCACACCATCATAGGTTATGTGGATCCATTAGCACCTGTCGCGCGCGGCTGTAGACATTGCTTAAAGGATGTGGATTAGAAAAGCTTATGTATTACAATGTATTTTCTTCCTTTGTGGTCAATATGCAGAAAAAGAGTGCGGTGATCACCATGCGTCTTTCACGCCTGGATTTGGAAAGGATAGAATCCGTCAGAGAACTTGAGAAAGCTGATCGGTCAACGTTGTTGAAGGAGTTTATCGAGGACGGTTTACGCCGAAGGATCATTCATATCTACAGAAATGGACGATTGACGGCCACCAGAGCTGCCGAAATGTTGAGGATCCCTTTGAGAGTATTCCTCGAGATGCTGGAGAATGAGAATGTTCCCGTTAACTGGAATTCAGGAGTAGTAAGGGACTACCTGAAGGCGAGATACGGGGAATAAACCTTTGTCACAAGCGGTCTCGGACGCGGGACCACTAATCCACCTGGCCCAAATCAACAAGTTGCAGCCACTTAAGAGGATTTTCAAGCAGATATCAGTTACGCCCAGAGTCAAGTGGGAAGTTGTTGATGAAGGGATCAAGCTCGGCCGAGATGATGCTCTGGCCGTAAGGAAAGCCATGGAAGAAAGGTGGATTGTAATCGAGGATATACCTAAGGCGATGACTTCAGCCGCCAAGAGATTAGCAGAGGGCGAAAACATTTCTCGACCGGATGCTGAGACCATCCTATTGGCAGAGGAAAAAGGAGCAAAGATGACCCTAGTCGATGAGAAAGTCCTCTCAGATCTTGCGAAGATGTACGGCCTCGAGGTTTGGAGCACTTGGACAATCTTACTGGAGGCCTTCAGCAGAGGGTTCATCGAAATTCATGACATAGAGTCTGCTATCAATGAGCTTGGTGAGAGAAGACACAAACTGAAAGCAAATCAAGCCGCCGAAATATTAGAAGCAGCGAAACTCGTTGCTTCTCGTGGAAGAGAAAGAGAATAAGCTTCGATTGGTCCTTAGGTGCGAGTTACCTCTGCTTTTTCCCCTTTAACCATTTCACAATATACTCAGTGAAGGCATCGAAATCGGAGAGCTTTGTTTGCAGAAATTCATAGACTAAGTTCAGGTTTATGGAAGCGTAGTCATGAACCAAAAGGTTTCTGAAACCTATCATTGAAGCAACCCTTTCAGCGAAAGTCTTGGGGATGACCCTCGCTTCTGCAAGGATGTACGGGATGTCTCTGTAGCGTTCTGGCCTTTGGAGTTGAAGTGAAGAGATGATCTCATTGCCTACATCTATAACGCATTCAACAGAAACTTGAAGGTCCCTCTCAACAGCCCCTCTCATCTTGAAGTCTTTGGCGAAGCCCTCAATTGATATTGCCTGTAGCTCTTTCAGAAACCTTTGGTATCGCCTTAGTTTGCTTAGTTTAGCTGTGATCAAGCTTCTTTCCATCGCAGAATCTCTTTCATAAGGCATTCATCATACCTCGCTACGGCTCTGCTGAAATCCAGATACTCGTCTTCAGCTCTAGCCTCGAACTCTATCCTCGATTTTTCGTCCCTGCAATAGACCAGTTTGCCGTGTTTTATTACCTGATGCCTAAGCAGCGGGGGAGCCCTGTTAAGGATTATTAAATCCACATCGTTGCCTGATATTTTGGACAACCCATCGATCAAATGTAAGTAGTATTCAAGCATTTTTTCAGGAGTTTCAGACAACAATATGGCCACATCCATGTCGCTTCTACTGGTCTGTCTACCCCTCGCGTATGACCCGAACATGTAGGCAACTAAGACCCTGTCTTGCTTGTCAAAGAATGTCTCGAGGTCCTCATTAGCTTGTTTTCTCAATCCCCTTCAACCACATTGTAACTAATATTTTTCCTATTTATTAAGACTCACCAGAAAAACCCCTTGAACATCGAGTAGCAATTCACTACGCTTTGGGATTCTAAAATGTTCTTCTGATTTCTTCTCCATAATTTGGATCGACTCCCAGTGATAAACAAACACGTTGAACTGTACGAAATGCGCTTGCAACCAAGCCTCCCTACCTGCAACCTCGCGCACGACGAATCCTGCCTAGAAAATCTTTCTGGACAAAAACAACTGTACATCTTCTTTGGCCAGTCTGAGGAGCAGTTTTCGAGTCTTTCCAGTTTTAATCAGGGCGGATAGCAGTACATTAGTGTCAAGGACAACTTTCATTTCGTGACCTTCGTAAGGAAGTTTTAACCTCATTCTTCTCTTCTATGATCTTGGATTATTTCTTCTATCTCTTCATTGGTCAACTCGCCATACTTGGCGATTTTAGCGTCAACCCTCTTAAAAACATCTTCTAACCCCTTTGCCACATCAGGTAACTCCAACTTCATAATCACCGCATCTCGGTAGCCATATACAAGAAGTTTTGTCTTGGATTCTATACCAAGCATCTTCCTTATAGCCTGAGGGATTACTACCTGACCCTTACTGCTGACCACCGCAACATCCGGTTTCTCATACTTAGTCATGAAATTCCCCTCACATAAGATTCTTACTTTAATACTTAATGTCTCTCATTAAACACACATTGCCTAAGAATTGAAGGCCCAC
>CAYXJU010000256.1:0-2617 GCA_964464765.1 uncultured Candidatus Bathyarchaeia archaeon
TACAGGGCGAAACCAAGATCTATCGTTCTAATGGTCGATGTTCAATCTATATCCCGGCGGGACTTGTTAATGACTCAGCCTTTCCTTTTACACTTCAAGACAAGCTCAAGATTTGGATTGAGGGTGAGCGTATAGTAGTTGAGAAAATCAAGCGACCATATTCATAATGTACACGCAAGCATTTAATCAGTGCGTCGTCCAGATCCCCCATGTGATCCAAGAGTACCTGCAAGGATCAGCCTGCGGTAGTTCAGATTGATGATTCTACAGTCATTTATTGCAGGCATAGTGACCTTGGTGCGGTAGACATGGATGAATTTGTGTTCTCATATTCTGTGAAGAAGTCTTCCAATACCCTAAAGTGCAACTAGAGCTACATTTCCAGTAAGAGCCGATAATAACCACTCAAAATCTGAATTTCTGTCAGGAAAGAATGGCGCATAAATGTAGATGCATGAAGCAACCCATACCGCACCGAATAAGAGTATTGCGAGTTTTGTCATGTAACCTAACGGAACACATGCCATAAGATCAGTTTCGCGGCTGCTGAAAGGATTATCTGAAATTGACTTAAACAGCGAATAAAAGCGTGGTAGCCGCTAAGCTATGGATTAGTAGGTACTGATGTGGCACAAGGACCAAATCGAACCACTTCTTCATGGGTTCTGCATCATGCCAAAATGATTCAAAAATATTGTTTGCTCTGCGTGTTCTATGTATTATGACTGGGATTCGTACTGACTGTAGGGTGCTACACTGAATTCTCTGAAAAGTAATCGACGAGATCGTAGATGCGCTTGACATATGGAACGAAGATTCTCAGATTTGAATAGGCAAGGCCTCGGTCTATTCTTGTTCCAGTCGGATGACCAATTTCGTTCCTAGTTATTCTAATTAGGTTGAAGATGGCGGTTAACTGCAAGTCAATATTCTCCCGCAGCTCTTTCGGTAGTGACTTTTTCGTATATTCGAAGTCCATCTGAAAACCCTCGAATTTCGTTTTGATGAAACTGTTTTGGATCTGTTGAAGTTTGCTATTGCGAGAAGTGTCTTGAATGGCCGCAACATAAACATCAAATAGTAGCAGGAAAGATTTCTCTGACGCGGCTCCAAGCATAACAGTAGATGAGAGCATCAGACCTCTGAGGTACGCTTGGAGAGCCTCCGAGACGTACATCTCAGCTATTGGATCTAGGCTTGGAACCTGCCCTTTGAGGTATTTCAAATACCCATCAGGGTCATGAGGGATCACCGCATCTTCCTGCAGGCACTTCTTTCCATATTCGGTTATTCGGAGATGGGGAAGGTTAAGATTGAGTTCATCGTGACCCGGTACCAGAACTCCTTCGATGATAAGTTGCCATAATATCTGCCGGGCTTTTTCACGATCCTCCAAAGGCATGAGAATCTCACATGATGGACTGATCCCTCCTCTGAACTGCCCTGTATGTTGCGGATAAATTCCCTTGTTCACTCCAAATCTCTGAACCGCATCTATCACTCCTGCAACAGACAGTGAGCGATTATCTGGATAAGTCTTGAGGACATGTAGGACTATCGGACGGAGTTCTTCTGAATCCATCGTGCATCAAATCAAGCTATGCCATCCTCTGGCTATTCAATATATTCAATCCATCTGCACTCTAACATTGCGAGGGGAATTATCGTGGGGCTTGTGGCTAACTGGCCTCTGCGTGGGATTGCTGAGTCGCTTTAGAGCTGACAAGAGCTGCGTGCCACCAATACACGTTCTTCTGGCTAGAGACGCACTTCTAGAGCCCTCTTTCGTAGAAAAGCATTTAAGTAGATATCTACCTAACTATATTAACCGCCCATGGGCAAAATCAACCTATCCTTGAACGACGAGTTGGAGAAACGATTCCGAGAAGAAGTCTTCAGACGTTACGGCATGAAGAAAGGAAATATCCAGCAGGCTATAGAAGAGGCAATAGAGGTCTGGATCAGGACAAAGGTAGTGGTGATAGAGAAACGGAGACATTAGTGAGACTTCAGATCCCTCACCGCAGGACCTGCAAGTGTCCAAGTAGCCATCTTAATTGCATGACTGCTAAGGACTGGATCAAATCGCAAATAGGAGTCTGGCAGGTCTACTACGAGAAACGCGATGTGCGAGACAAAGACATTCACCCTGCTGTAATGCCAATCGCTCTAGCCAAGCAAGCCATCGAGCTTTTTACGCATAAGGGAGAACTCGTTCTTGATCCCTTTAATGGAATAGGCACAACACTACTAGCCGCTCAGGACCTTGACAGAAACGCTGTCGGCTTCGATATAAACAAGAAGTACTGCAACTACAGCAAGAAACGTCTGGCGCAGGCAAAACTGAGCAGGTCGTCAACACAAGCCACTGTCAACGACGACATTCAAAACGCCCCCAACTACCTGGAGAATGAGACCGTCAAACTAATCTTCACTTCACCTCCGTATGCGAATCTGCTAAACCGCAAGCGTCTAAACAAGAGCAGAAGAGGAGATCTGCGAGCAAATGATCAATATCTCCGCGTTGAACAATACAGCCAAGATCCACGGGATCTAGGAACAATGGAGATAGAAGAATATGCCAACCAAATGAAGAATATCTATATGAGACTATTTC
>CAYXJU010000257.1:0-2601 GCA_964464765.1 uncultured Candidatus Bathyarchaeia archaeon
GCTCGCTCATACGGTGGATGATGCCTGGAAACTGTTCTGGCTCATACATGGCTTTCCCTAGCATGTATGCTGCTTTATCCAGATCTATAGTTCTACCCAGTTCTCCTGAAGCGACTATGTTCTGTATCTCAATGTCAAGTTTCTCGACGGTCACAATTTTTTTCTTTCTTAACTCGTCAAAAACCTTCGTCACCGCTTCCTTCGCCAGTTTCTCAGATTTGCCTCCTGTACACACCATTTTTCCGGAACTGAAGATAAGCGTTGCAGTCTTGGGCTCCTTCAACCTGTAAACTAGGCCTGGAAACACTTCTGGTCGGTATTCAACGTCTGGAAATATTCGAGGGATGGAGTTAAGGTCTACATGTTGTTTAAGGGTAGCTGAAGCGACCACATTCTCTACTCTTATAGATACCTTTCCATTTCTTTCCGTCTAAGGCAACCCTTCTGGCCTAATCTTCCTAATTGAATTATTGCGTTATGACTTAAATTCTAGACGGAGATGCTAGAAGTCAAAGCTCAATCCCTAAGTCCATCAAAGACCATAGAAATATCTGGATTGTAGGTCTTGATGGCACATTTTCCCCAAGTCAATGCGTGAACTCCGCTGTCCAATACTCAACTTTTAAACAATTAAGAGAAACGTGATCTTTTCTAGATTCGTTGGAGAAATATAGGAGCCTAACAAGAGTCGCTAGAATACTCTATCCTTGGGGAATACCTCTATGCCATCTTTCCCTATTTGATAGGGTCTCAGTTGCGTGTCATGTTGTATTCCCCTCATCTTCTCAATTTGGATCGCTCTAATCACGTTTCCCTCGTGAATCAATGTGTGGAGTAGGATCACTCCCTGAGAGAGAAATTCTTCGACAGCAAACCCTCTCTCAAGAACATTGGTTCTCAACTCGGACGTGACTAGAGACGTACACCCTGTATTAAACAAGGCATCAAAAAACGTTAAGACCGCTCTTCTCCGCTTAGGAAGCTGATGATATGTAAGTGCGATTGAAGTGATCGGATCGATAGCTATCCTCTGAATCTCTTCTTCTTCAACGATCTTTTCAACAGTTCTAATTAATCTCTGAAGAGTAAGGGCGGGAAGAGATACTCCAAACTCATATGAATCGAGATCAGGCGCAGGTTTTCTTAATCCTCTCAGAGGCGTGCCGTCGAGAAGCATAATTTTTCCTTCACTTTCGAATCTATCAATATCCCAACTGAACGAAGCCACGTTGCTCTTCACATGCTCAGGTCTCTCTCCAAGTGTTACGTAGAGTCCTCTCTCATCCTTCCTGGCGCCATTTAGAAGGTATTGGATGGCGAAGATGGTTTTGCCAGAGCCTGGACCTCCAACTAGGAGGATACACTTTCCCTTAGGAACTCCTCCGCCCAACAGTTCGTCGAAACCTCTAATTCCGGTCTCTATACGTTCCATAAAATACACGGGGCATGTATTGAGATTAATAATGATCTGATTCTGCTAGGTTAGCTGACTCCAGTCTGATCCTTCGTTAAGAGACTGGAGAGTTCATCACATCTAGTTTTAACCACATCGTAAACCTTAGACTTTAATTCTTCAGGAGACAGTGTCAGACCTTTTAGACTTGACAGTCTTGGGGCAAGCTCTTTATCACCGATGACCTCGTTAACCCAGTTCTGAAAGTCTTCGCGTTCAAGGTGGAAGGTGATTGAGTTAGGTTCAACTTCGAGGAGACTTTCACAAAAAGCTTGTAGGCTATTAGCAGTCTTCCCGGTCGGTGTATTCATATCCAAGTGGAAGGTGAACGCTTTGTCTTGGGGTACAGGGCTGAGGAGTTTCCTGGCAAATGCGTCGGCGGTTGACGTATACTCCGCGAGTTTTGTCTCGAGGTCTCTTATTTTGGCTTCGAACTGCGCCTTAGCCGTGTCTACTTCAGTTTTTGGGATGGATTCCTCGAGCTTCGTCTCTAATTCTCGAACCTTGGCATCAAATGTGGTTCTTAATGCGTCTACATCAGTTTTAGGGATGGACTCGGCAAGTTTTGTTTCCAACTCCTGGATCTTGGTCTCAAGTTCTTTAATCTTAGATTCAGATTCAACCTTCGGCTTAGATTCGCTGAGTCTTGCCTCCAATTCTTGAATCGTATTCTTCAGGTTATCAACTTCAACCTTAGATATCGACTGGTTCAGCTTCGACTCTAATTCTGTAATTCTCGTTCGAAGGGCTTCGGCCTCGGCCTTGGGAAGAGATGTTGCAAGCTTGCTTTCAAGATTCTGAATGGTAGCCTTTAACCTGGAGATTTGAGGGGGCTCCCTTTTCCGCTTACCCGATCCTGTTCTACTCAAGGTAACATTCACCACGCAATGAAGCCCTCGAGAACTGATCATTAAGGTTTCACGAGTTGGCGTTCACGGCGCGAATCCAGTGAACCCCTGACCATAACTCCAACTCTTCCGAACCTCCGTTCTATACATGTTGGAACATGCCTTTTATTCATTTTTATTGTGTAATCTCTTTCGTAACATGGGGTTTGCGGTCACTTCATGGATGTTAAGTGAATTTGGTGATGGCGTAGAATGTGCCTCTGCCATGCGACGCTGTGTCTATTCTTTCTCTCTTGCCCA
>CAYXJU010000258.1:0-2592 GCA_964464765.1 uncultured Candidatus Bathyarchaeia archaeon
GTTCTAGGGCCATAACTATAGTGGACTGGGTGGGGTCCGCAGCGTTTCCGTAGCTGGAATTGGTTCCAGAATTCCAAGGTCCATGCCTTTGCAGGTTCGAACCGAGAGGTGCTGGCTCTTGAGGAATAGATGTTACCGAATTCGAATCTCCCGGGGAGACCTTCGGTCGAGCGTGAATTCACGCAATTCATCGCTCTGCTCTTTGCAGTGAGTAATCCGATTTTCTAGGTGCTTACGTTTTCTGCAATGCCTTGTATCGACATAACCTCTCCTTTTTTCCACACGGGTGCAAGGCTCAACCTGAATTTCGTGAGTCTATTGTCTCTCGTTGGGATTTCCATCAAAACCTTTGTTATGATATTACCTTTCTTAACCTTAGAGCAGAGCTCACTAACTTTCGACATAAAGGAGCTAGGAATGAAGTCACGGATGTTTCTTTCTATGATCTCTGCCGATGTGAAGCCTAACATGTCCTTAATAGTCTCGGAGATGTACGTGACTTTTCCATCGATGTCGATTTCGAATATGGCGTCTCCAGATTTCTCGAGAATATCTTTGAGACGGAGTTCAGTTGCCTTCAGATCGTTTTGAGCCGCAACTCGTTCAATCATTTTGCCTAGCGTTTTGGTGATGGTCTCGAAAAGGCGAAGTTCTCTTTGGACAAATACAGGGTCTTTCGCATTTCGGAACATCTCCAATCTTCCTGCGACAAGACCATTCGACTTTATGTCAAAGGAATGTTTCCATGGAGTCTCTCTGAAGTTGCTGCTTTCAAAGACCTTATCATTCCACGCTATCCTTCCGAATACCAAGTTTGGATGATTGCAAGATGAAGGAATAACATTGGCGATCGCTTCGAGGGTTGCTCCAATTTCAGGATCGTATTGACCAATTAACCCTGATATTCTGTACAGGCAGTCGAGGTCCTTCGCCCTCTCTTGATAGGCCTCTCCAATCTTCTTCCACTTCGGGTACTCTTTTAGCGCTTCTAGGGCGCTTTCCAAGACACGTCTCTGGCTGCCATACTCTTCCATGGAGGCAAGAGAGTTCAGCAGTTTGCCATGATGCTCACTCAGGTTCGTATGGAGCTTCAACGGCGGCAAACAACAGCCTTCCAATTAGTTATCGTGGAAGGTTCTAAATATGCTTGTGGAAGGAACATTTTATGTATATCGCATGTACATATTATGTGATGCTACTATGGAGGAAGGCGCTCTGTTTCCTCTATGTTCCGTAGCTTCCGTTCTTGGTTGCGCAGGTTCTATGGGACGGCCTAGTCTCAATTCTAGATCGAAGTCAGAATCGCAGGGAGGGGCTCCATAAATAACAACTGCAAGCGCTTTATCAATTCGTGAACTAAGGAGAAGTGAGTTTGAGAAGTTTCTCATCGAGGCTGTTGATCGTACCTTCCTTCTTCTTGGTCAGGCGGCGAGTCAGATCATCTACAGTCATGTAGAGAGCGATTTGGGTGTTAAGCGTGAAGAGATATTTGAGAAACTTGAGTCGTTTCACGTCTCGTTAATACACCTTCTCGGTCCAGGAGGGCGAGCTGTTGAGAAGCAAATCGTCAAGAATCTATGTCAAAGACTTGGCTTGAAGTATGAGGATAGAGAATGGGGTTTCATCGACTATGTCCGATTCGCTGAAGAAATCTATCAAAGAGCAATTTTAGGAAGAGGGGATCTACTCAACTTCGTCAGTAATGTAAGAGCCAGAGACCACTTCATGATCGTCTATGACGGACTGGAAGACAAGCATCTGGGAGCCTTCGCATATCTGAAGGTTGGACTCGACCAAGGTGAGGCAGGCATATACATAGCTGGTGAGGAAAAACCTGAACAGGTTCGGCAAGCTATGAGAGAGTCCAATGTAGACGTTGACGCGTATGAAAGGGATGGCCGCCTGAGAATAGTCGATTGCAGCCATTGGTACTTTACCGATGGAAAAGTCGATGCATCAGAGATAATTGCACGGTGGAAGAACGCCTACGACGAATCTAAGTCTAATGGGTGGAGAGGTTTGAGAGCCGTCGGAGAGATGGACTGTTTTATCAAGCATAACCTACTGAGTGAACTGGTTGATTATGAGAAGACATTGGGGACATCGTTACAGATTCCAATCGCAGGCATGTGCATCATCAATTCGAACACAATCAAGATGATGGAGAGAGAACCCTTGTTGGCGTTGGTGAAAGCTCATGGCTCTACAACCTTTCTTTGATAATCTGACTTCAAACTGGACAATATATTAGAATCTCATTGCCGACTCTAGCGCCTTTGCCCAGCATAGTACCATCAGAATGCTTGTGTCTGACTGCAATTAACGGAGCATCTTTCTGATACTTTCTGAAGGAAGGCACTCTAGATTATGTTTTCGAGTTCTGTGACAAACGTAATCTGATCATTCAGCTTCTTCATGGTAAATGATGAATCTGCAAGGTTGTATTTTTGTTTCATAGCTCCCACAAATTCTATTCTTCTTGCACCCACTGCGGTAACGCCATTAGAAAACCAAGCTAGATTGCGAAATCACTAGACTCGATCCCAGAACCAACGGATTGATGGATAAAAACAGTATGAATTCTAATCTAGA
>CAYXJU010000259.1:0-2589 GCA_964464765.1 uncultured Candidatus Bathyarchaeia archaeon
GTGCTTAGCCGATCCACATCACTTTGTATGTCCCTTTTTTATTTTCTTGTATTGAATTGAGGGGTACCGCGCGCGATCAAAAGGCAAAACAGAAACCTCAGCAATGTTCTGAGCTTTCTAGCGTAGGTGCGTTCCGATGCATCCATTACACAAAGTCGTAAGTGATGCCATAACCGAAGCCAATCTGCCCGACTGCACTGTAGTGAAGGAACCTGCGTGTGGTGGGAATCAGAGAATACCGCTATTCTGTTCCGCAGAGAACTCGAGGCACACTGAGTACTGTAATGTTGACATGTTGGTGCTTGCATCCAACAGAGTAAAGGTTATCGTAGAAATTGAAGAGGCAACCATAACGCCCATCCAAGTCTATGGCAAGTTCCTCGCTTCAGCTTTATCATCGTTTTTTATCCACGAGTACAAGAACGATGTCCCAATTGAGATGAATCATTCGGTTCTATTCACGCAGATTCTTGATACATCTAAGTTGAAGAGAAACAAGACGGCCAAGATGAAGCAATGGAGGAACATCGAGCGTTCAATACAAAACGTCATCCCGCTTGAGGGCAACAGAATAGATCACTACAAACTATTCTACAGGAACAGCAATGATTTCGAACTAGGTGGCGCGGAGAGGAACAAACTAGTTGACTATATTCGTCCATTCTTCGCCAAAGCATCGAACTAGCATTCTTCTGAGTAGTTATAGGTTCTCTGGGCTGGTTTCAAATTCGTAAGCATAGTTCAGTTCTCCTAACCTTCTTGTTTCGCGCACGCCTCTTCAAAACATTTATCCAATAAATCTTGGGCAAGTATTTTTCGGTTAGATCGAGCTAATATCTTCTGTCAATACACTACCGGCCTAAAAAACGATGACTGCGATCGGTCACGAGAGGCCTCGCATATGAAGGAAGACCGTTTGGCCTATGTCGTCCTAATACTTGTAAGCTTCATCACATGGTATTTCTTGCTGAAAATCGTGTTCTTCGAACCTACATTAAACTCCTACGACTATTTGATACTCGTCGAGTCCGCCGTAGCAGTCATCGTTACCTACATCGTGAGCAGGCAAGAATAAGTAGCACCGCAGTCAGGGCTGCACGGAAGATGTGAAGCAAAAATCGAGGCCGTACTAAGAGACGCGATTCATATGACGAATGACTACAGTGAGTGGATTCTTATATCACACGCACGATCATTATGTCTTTGAAAGATTCTACCGACTGCTTAGCAAATCGATTCGTCTCCTAGAGTTTCTGAAGAGAGAGCTTGCAGCAAACTAGATAGCCAATAAACTTGATAAACCAACTGACCGAATATGATTAGAAGCGCATCTAATTCTAATGAGTAAGATGAAAAGAGAGAACAGAAATGGAAGGAAACAAATCTGATATTTACAGGGTTACCAATTGTCCGATTCCTTCAGGCTTAGGAAATCATCATCAGGGATTAGATGCACTTCTGAATTTGATGGGAAAGCACGGTGTGAAGCTTCATAGGACGGATAAAGAAACGGATACAAGCGGCAAAAACGGTTTAATCGACAAATCGGACATCGTTCTGATCAAGGTGAACGCTCAGTGGAAGTATAGAGGGTGTACGAATTCAGATGTGATAAGAGGGCTTATCCAAAGAATTCTAGAGCGTCCAGACGGATTCGATGGTGAGATAGTTCTCTTCGAGAACGGACAAGGTAAAGGAAGTTTGGACTGCGACTCTATGTGTGGTGGTGGATATCCTGATAGCGGTGTTCACGCAAATGCCGAGGACGAAAACCATTCCTTCTCCTACCTCGTTGACAGAGTCTTTGCCGACTCAAGAGTATCCAAGTATCTTCTCGACTGGGTCCGGGATACGTTTATCTCCGGAGAAGACCATTCTACTAATGGATACCGGAAAGTAGCCAAAGTCTCGTATCCCTGTTTCACCAAGCGAAAGGAACTAGAATAGAACTGAAAGAAGGGGTCTGGAACGGGACTAGCTACGATAAGAACCTTAGATTGATCAACGTCCCGATCCTAAAGCACCACATGGACTGCGGAATAACCGGGGCTCTGAAAAGCTTCTATGGCATTCTGTCCATGTCTGACGGCAGATATAGACAGCGACACTACACAAGGTTAGGGCAACACTGTGGTGAGATGATGGCAAAAGTAAGAAGCCCTGTGATTAACATTCTTGACTGTATCTGGGTCTCACAGGATGCTTTGGCTGGTTATCCGCCAGAGAACACAACTAAACTTGACCAATTGTTAGCCAGCGTCGATCCAGTAGCACTAGATTATTGGGCAACCAAATATCTGCTTTACCCAATCGACAAGAGTGAGGAGCATCACCCCGATAGATTTGCCCTCTTGCGAAACCACCTTATTGAAGCCCGAGATACGATAAACCTAGCAGGCGGCATCAACGGACACAGGGTCACTTTAGACGAGACAGAGATCAATGTGCAAAGCTCAAGATGCCAGTAGTGATTATCTGAATTCTTTCATCCTTCCAATTAAAGTATACTTGACAAAGTTGTGCGAGAAGACCGTGTATTAAAGGCCTCATTTATGCTTTACCTTGCCAAAATTCATTGTTCCTCTATCC
>CAYXJU010000260.1:0-2536 GCA_964464765.1 uncultured Candidatus Bathyarchaeia archaeon
AATATTGATTAGCATGAGCTGTTCATGCGTAAGAGGATTCAGCACAGTTGAGATAACTTGAATTTCAAAGAGTTCATAGAGTCTTCGAAGAGGCTGTTACGTGTTACGACGAGGCCTAACCGCAAGGAACTCGTGATGTTAGTTAGGCTATCATTGCTTGGAATCCTTGTAGTGGGTGGAATAGGCTTCGTGGTGAAGGTTCTGTTCTGGATCGTTGGTTTGGCGCCGAAGTGAGAATTGCCTTGTCAAACGAAGGACAGAAGATGTCAATCTACGCTGTGAGAACAACAAGTGGACAAGAGAGAACTGTAGCAGACTTGTTGACTTCAAGGATAGGCTTGAAGAAACTGCCGGTTTCAAGTGTGCTAGTTCCCGAAGTGATCAAAGGCTACATATTCGTTGAAGCCACGGGTCCACATGTTGTTGATGAAGCTATTTCGGGTGTTAGACATGCACGTTCACGTACACGCGGTATGACAACGGTTGGAGCTGTCGAACGGTTCATAGTCACCAAACCAGTAATAGAAGATCTAAACCTCAATGATGTGGTAGAGGTTGTGAGTGGACCCTTCAAAGGATCCAAAGCCAAGATAACGAGTATAGACCGGGTCAAGCAGGAAGTCACTATAGAACTACTTGAAGAAGGATTTGCGATACTCCCAATTACAGTACATGCTGACTATGTAAAATTGATTGAAAGAACGACAGGTGAGAAAGGTGCCGGAAAAGAAGCAAGTTGAAGCGTTGATCAACGGCGGAGAAGCTACAGCTGGCCCACCCCTAGGTCCAGCTTTGGGACCACTAGGCGTTAACGTGCTCATGATCGTCAACAAGATCAATGAGCTTACGAAAGCCTACGCAGGCATGAAGGTTCCAATCAAAGTCATCGTGGATGTTGAGACAAAGTCCTTTGAAGTAGAAATTGGCACACCAACCACATCCGCCCTGATCGTAAAGGAACTCAAAATCGAGAAGGGTTCAGCAACGGCAAAAACCGTGAAAGCAGGCAATATGACCATGGACCAAGCCGTCAGGATTGCACAGATGAAGATTCCGGGAAGCTATTCGAAGACGTTGAAAAGCGCCGTGAAAGAAGTCATTGGAACATGCGTGAGTATGGGGGTTACTGTGGAGGGAAAAGAACCCAAGGATGTAATCGGCGAGATCGATAAAGGCGTCCACGATCAACTCTTCAAAGAAGAAAAACACGACTAGAGCGAAATCACATTCTCTGCCTGATCTTCCTCACAATGGAATCAGAAATCAGACACCCCAAGACGGTCTGTAGTCTTCCCTAGACCGCCCGGTATCATCGACACAGGGCTAAGTAACCCTAATAAATGCGGTTTTGCATGTGTGAGGAACGCGTTCAGAATAGTAAGAGGCAAAATTACTGTAGCGAAAAGAGAACGTCTTGGATTCAAGATGACCCTCTTCTCGAGATCTGCGCCTCTGATTCAGAATGGTGAGACATGAGATGCCACTCGCGAAAGAAGGCTTGCTCAAATCTATAGAGGAGCTTAGGAAGACTGCACCAAAGAGAAAGTTTGTACAATCAGTAGAGTTAGTCATGAAACTTCGAGAGATAGATCTCAAGAAACCTGAATCAAGGTTGAACGAAGCTATCGAATTGCCAAATCCTCTGGGCAAGACCGTGAAGGTCTGTGTTTTCGCAGGTGGAGATCTCGCGTTGAGAGCTAAGAAAGAGGCAGACTTGATTCTCGGAAGAGAAGATCTTGAGAAAATGGCGAAAGATAAAAAAGCCATGAGAAAACTGGCAAATGGTTACGATCATTTCATCGCTGAAGCGCCACTTATGCCATTGATTGGTAAAACTATTGGTAGTATACTGGGACCTAGAGGCAAGATGCCTACTCCCGTTCCACCAACAGCCCCTATAGAAGACCTTGTGAAACGTCACAGAAAAATTGTGAGAATTAGAGTTAGAGATCAAAATGCCGTTCGATGTCGAATCGCCACAGAAGATATGCCAGACGACAAGATAATCGAGAACATTCAAACACTGTATGGTGGAATAGAAGGAAAGCTTGAAAGGGGATCCAAAAACGTTGGAAACCTAATTCTGAAAACCACAATGGGCCCCCCCATCAAAGTAGCATTGGCCAAGGAATGAGAACGAGATGCCAACCAAGAAAGTTGCACCTTGGAAGAAAGAAGTTGTGGAGAGCGTAGGAAAGAATCTTCAAACCTACAAGATGGTGGCGGCAGCTGACCTTCAGCAGGTTCGATCTTCACAGATCCATGAGATTCGAAAGAAACTTCGTGGAAAAGTTCAGCTTTTAGTCGCCAAGAACACGCTGATCAAGATAGCCGCGAAAGAAACCAAGAAGAACAACCTAGACAAGTTCACTGATAAATTGCTTGGGTCAAGAATGCTCCTCTTCTCAGATATCGCCCCACATTCCCTAGTCCTCCTACTCGACAAGAACAAGGTCAGAGTCCCAGCTAAAGCGGGAGATATGGCTACTGGAGAGATCCTTATACCGGCAGGAAACACTGGCTTGGCTCCAGGTCC
>CAYXJU010000261.1:0-2526 GCA_964464765.1 uncultured Candidatus Bathyarchaeia archaeon
CTCCAGCAGCTACCAAATTGTCTTCCCGAACCTCAAACAGGACTTCAGCAACTCCATTCGACCTCAGGCGTTAACGCAGAGCCTCAAGCAAACTTGTTCCTACTCCCATTCTTCTGTGTTCAGGTCGCACTGCCAACGAGACAACATGGCTCTGTTTTCCCCTTGCCGAAGCAGCTACATACCCCACCACATGATCATTGGAGACAGCTGTAAGAAACAGTTTTGGATTCCAAGACGCCAACAGCATAAGGTAATCAGAGGAGTATGGATTTTGAAAGGACGACCTCTCGATTGCCACTATCTGCGAAAAGAAACGACTTTCGAAAGGCAATATGACGTGTCCTTTTCCAACCTTCAAATCTGCCAACCGAATCTTGCAGAGATTATTAGCCTCGCATCATTAAACCTCGAGCCGATCAACCTAATACCACGAGAATAGTGGGCCTGTTGATAGCAACTAACTAAGAAAGTTTAAAACTGTCAATCTGCAACGTTGCAAGGCACGTTCAATGCATAGCTGGAATTGATGTGGCTGAAAAGAGAATCGAAAAATGGGGAATAGCTAACATCTACAGTTCTTTCAACAACACGATAGTCCACATAACTGACATGAGTGGCGCAGAGACTGTCTCCCGAAGCTCAGGCGGCCAGCATGTAAAGGCTGACAGACTTCAAGGCTCCCCATACGCAGCTATGCAATCAGCTGGATCCGCAGCAAGAACTGCAAAAGACAGAGGAATTACCGCACTTCACATCAGAGTTCGAGCGCCAGGTGGCCACGGTGCAAGAACTCCAGGACCAGGTGCTCAAGCAGCTATTAGGATGCTTGCGCGAGCAGGATTCCGAATTGGAAGGATCGAAGACATTACACCTGTACCACATGATGGAACCAGAAGACCTGGCGGAAGACGTGGAAGAAGAGTCTAGAACCTCAGTGTAGTTTTTCAGCTAAGACCATCCCATAGCGCCTTTCTATTGCGTGGATTAGCCTTTCAACAAACTGACCTCTAATCAACTTTGTTACGACGATGCATCTTAGACGAAGCTTACGAATCAGATTTCTGGAACCTATTCCCCGTCATCTTCTTATGGGCCTGCGTTTTCGAATTGCGAAGGTCACCACCGACAGTGTCACGACGAAAAGGGATAAGGGCCATGATAATTCGGGTATGCTTGTGTATTGTTCGCTCTCCGCTGCAGTTGTGTAGCGAGTAACCTTATGTGTTAGGCCTTCATCTGTGACAATCAATTTAAAGCCATATTTGTTACCTGACGGAATCTTGCTTGGACTTGTAAGGGTAGAAGTCACGTAGATGACTTTGCCGGCATCATCATAGAAGGTTCCGATAACTCTTGTCTTGTTGCTTGCGTTATCGCCATCATTTTCAACTTCTCCGACAACTTCCAGCCACCCCAGCGAATTGGTTGAATTTCCAACGTTGACTATTTTCAATTTCACTGAGAATGGTGAACTGCCAATGTAATCAAGCACGAGCGAATATCTCTGTGTCCTCGATGACTTTGCCGAATCCAACTCGACTAGGTTGAACGGTGTAATCTGATTCGGCGCCAAGTAGCTCAATTCTGTGAAGGTGAAAATCACGTCTACGACAGTTCCACCACTATCATATAGGGTCCCATGGATTCCAATAAACTGCAACCACGAGTCTCCCGTGTTCCTTACTTCACCAAATATGTGGAGTCTTCCGATCGAATCGATCCATACAGACTCGTTCTGAATCACTCCGGTAAGCGCAGCGTTCGTGGGCTGAACATATCGAATTGTAGCCGCGGCAACAACTAGGAAAATGGTTAATGGAAGTGCAATTCTCCTCTTCAGATCATGTCACCCCCGTATCTTGTATACCTTAATGAACAATATGACGTTTTGGACGCATAGGTGGCTGGAAGTTTTCAAGTAGAAACCGACTTATAATAACAAGATTTTTTACTCAACGTCATCTTAACAACAGAGCCGGTGGCTTAAATTGAGCAAACCACACGAAGGACATGAAAAACACCTTTGCAAACTGGTCGCCAGTGGAGGAATAGACAGTCTGAGAAGGTTCTCCAAAGAGCCTCATTGGATATGTCTCACTTGCGGACGAGTTGCAAACAACAGAGAGAACCTGTGTGAACCAGATCCTCTTTAGGTCTCGATGACTTATCTCCACCCAACTTTTCTTTGTGGCCTTGGATGGCGACCACATTTCTGACTGACTTTGATTGCGGTGACCAGAGAAGCAGAGGATGATAGAAATTAATTCATCACAAGTCCATTATTATTTCAAGCTTAAGCACAATATTCAAAACGATTCCGAGCTTACACTATCTAAGCTTGAAATAGAGAATCTGATTGATCATAGCCCAGATGACATAGTCAATTACGTGGATGTTCTCTCTTATCAGCCTCTCATTGACTTCATATCCAATACGAGCCCAAGGACTCAGGATTATGTTACTCGTCTTCCATATCCAGGTGCGATTCAAGGATATCATATTGAGGGCACGCCAAGAGACTGCATC
>CAYXJU010000262.1:0-2511 GCA_964464765.1 uncultured Candidatus Bathyarchaeia archaeon
ATAATACACTTGCCAAATTTTCCATGTTGACGCCAGTATTGGCAAAAATCGGAGTGTCGGGCACAACCCTTTTTGCCAACTCCAAGTTGGCAAGGTCGGGGGCGACGCCAGCAGTTATTCCTGATATACACAATGCGTCAGCCAGAGAGGATAGAACAGCGGATTTTGCAGTGTTTTCAAGACTTCTATTGGAAAGTGATCCCGCAAGCTCTCCCGTTATGTTGTAGAAGAGTTTTAGATCGTTAGCTTCAATTAGTCGTTTGTAGCGCCAAATCTCCCCACATCGGGGATTCCAGATTCCCATGTCACTTTCGTAGGCGCCTGTAAAAATTTCCCTCACGAACTTTGCACCCACGGCTTTTGCCAGGGCGACGGCAGATTTCGGATCCCACAGTATGTCTACCCCAAATGGAACTTGTATGGTATCCTTGAGCCGACCTATTACATATGCCATTGTTGCAATCGTAGCGGGAGGAGCATCAAGAACGTAGGGACGATCTCCCTCATTGCAGAACATTACGGCATCTACCCCGCCGGCTTGAAGATTATCCAGATCTTTCTGAACCCAGTCTATGATTGATTGGATCCCAGATCGGTCATCATAAAGGGGACTTCCAGGTAGAGGTGGAAAATGAATCATCGCGATAATTGCCTTGTCGAAGCCAAATGCTTTCCTTAGGAAATTAGCCATAGAAAAGATCACTTCGCTCCATGTTTCAACCTCGAGGGCGCACTTCAAATATATAACCTATTCATGATGCCAACTTTGGGTTGCTGGATGAATTCAACCAGAGAATTTCCAATTTCTTACTACTTGATTCTCGTCTTCACCTCGAACGACACATGATTCAAGATTCAATTGCAGAACAAAACAAACATGCTTGCGCCACATGTCATTGCAGTTCTTTGTGTCATTACCATCTTTCGTTACGGACTATGTCGGCCAACCCTTTTCTTGGCGTCATGTTGGGTTTCTCATCTGGATAACCTAGCGGTGTCAATGCGACTGGAACGATTTGACTGGGCAGATCAAGAGCTTTTCGAATCTTGTCTTCTTGAATGTCAGCAACCCAGCAAGTACCCAATCCTAGCTCCCATGCAGCTAGAATCAGCTGTTGAAAGGCAATCCCTATGTCCACCATGAAGTACTTCACGCCATCCATTCTTACACCGCATTTTTCTGGATTTGCGCAAGCGACGACTACTACTGGAGCGTTGCCTATGAATTCAGATCCGGGGTATGTTGCTTCTCCAAGTTCCCGTATTTTCTCCTTGCTTCTCACCACAACGAAACTCCAAGGTTGCTTGTTGTCGGCCGAAGGAGCAATTCTAGCTGCTTCTAACACCTTCTCAATCTTTTCGTCGGACACTGAATCTTTCTTGTACTTACGAATCGAACGTCTTGTCCTAAGCGCATCCCACAATTCCAAGTTTTCTCGCCATCAACACATCTCTATTTTCGCGGTATTATATCCCTTGTTTCTTCGTGGAACCCAAAACTCTAGATAATGCGATCAAAATGCAACTAGGCAGTTTTCATTCGTAGCGATGACTTACTCCTATTCGTATCTTCTCGTATTTTGACCGTCGCTCGATCGCTTCCTTCCATTCTTGCGGGCTCAATTGTTCATAGTAATCGACTCTGACGCCCTCAGGAGGGCTGCAACCTTGAAACAACTTCACTTCGGTTTTTCCGGCATTTCGGTACTTATGAGGTTTCATTCCATCAAAATAGAGCAGATCTCCTTCCACTAGGTGGTATGATTCGTCACCAACTTTCCCTTCAAGTTCCCCTTCGAGCACATACCAGAACTCCTCTCCTGTATGAACGAACGGCCCTCTTCCATCGGTCCATTCAGTCTCGGTTCCAGGTTCCACAGTTGAGATTGCCACCTCGATCAACGCATCTTTCATGACGTCGTCAGTAAGCAACGGTGAAATCTTCGTGCCTCCAATCTTGATTGTCTTCGACTCTCCTTTCTTCATAAATACTGTTCTCATCAAGACCACTCTTCGGCTGGCTGTTGTCTGCTAGCTATTTCAATTTTCTGACTGCGCACGCTATCCTTGAATTCTTTGCAATGACATCTTTCGTCAATTGGACATGAAGGTGTGAAACGCCATCATAGACCCAGAAGAGCTGGTAGCTCTCTTACGCTAGGAAGTGCATTCTCCCTGAACTGTCTCGGCTGTTCTCCTATCAACCTGCCCGTCAAAACTCCTACGAACCGCACTCCTGCGTTTTTTGCACAAAGCGCATCTGTCGGATGATCCCCCACCATCACAACATCCTCTGATCTGACGCGCATTCGTTTCAAGAGCAAGTAGACCTGACATGGGTCCGGCTTCGGACTATTGGAGTCATCTCTGGTGGCAACCTCATCGACGAAAGCCGATAACCCGGTTGCTCTAAGTGTCTCCTCAGCATACTTCCTGCAGCTTCTTGTTAGAATTCCTATCCTTACCCTCGCCATTCTGAGTTTATTCAGAGCTTGTATAACTCCATCTATT
>CAYXJU010000263.1:0-2498 GCA_964464765.1 uncultured Candidatus Bathyarchaeia archaeon
CCCATTGCAAAGCCAAGAGAAACATATGTCATCTTAGCCCGTCCCAGCCGAAGGAAGACCGCGATCCCAACTAGCGCCGCACAACCCATGTATGCAACCAGCCCGAAATTCGCGAACAACTCCAAAGCATAACTACCCTGCGCCAAAGCGTAGAAGCCAATCACAATGCCAGCACCAACTACAGCCACAATTTCACAGGTTCTCGGCTTCATTGTGAAAACCCCCAAGCGTACTATCTGATCTGTGTTATTGAAAGTATCTTTCTGCATCGTTGAAATGAACGATCTTGTCATGATAGCTGTAAGAGTTATTTCAAGCGAAATGCTGTAGCTCTAGGGCAAGCCAATGATGATGAGAGGAATTATGATCATCAAGATCGCCCACGCAAAACATAGTTTTGAAACATCTAGTCCCCCGAGTTTCTTAACGTATCTTTCCATCGCCGCCAAGGGCACAAACACCAAAAGCATTAGGTTGAAGGCGCTGGTGGTCAGCTCGTGCTCCACAGGAAGATAATTCAGGAAGGGTTGTGGATTGAGCCATCTCACTAGAAAGAAGATTAAAGGCATGTGTGCAAGTCCAATATAAGCAAAATTCAGAAAATGAATTTTGACCCATGCATTGAGCCTAGGTTTTGGATTAATAAGTTCAACGTCACGGTTTCTTTCTACAAGATACAGGATAATGGTGACGATCAACAGGGCGATTGATGCAAATGTTGCTTCAGCCCAAGACCACATTGCCAGTGATGTTGGAATTGTTAGAAAGGATGCGAAGACTGCGACAAGTTGGCAGGAGATTTTACGGAAATGATATGCCAACCCAACCGTGATAAAGAGTATTGGAAAGGCAAAGTTGTGTCCCCATCGAGGATCGGCTTCGAAGAGGGGAAGGGCCGGTCCGATCCAGAAGATAAGCCACAGTACACCATCCATGAGGATACCAGATCCAGCCGTCATAATCTTGTCCATCTTAGGAGTCAATCGAGCCACGTCGTAATACCTCCGATAGGTGGAAATATGAGAGTTTCCGTCAACACGTGAAGTTCGAGCGTCTAGACCGAAATTGATCTCAATTATCACCCCATTGCTCAACGAAGAGGGATACATAGGACCCTTTCTCGATCGCCTTGAGCAGCTAAAAGGCAATTTTGAATTGCTTCTCGTGGATGGAGGGAGCACTGATAAGACGCTGGAAAAAGTTCAGCATAAGATATCAGACTTCAGTCATGAAGTAAACCTCTTGATGGCGACCCGAGGCCGAGCTGCTCAAATGAATGAGGGAGCGCTCAAGGCCCATGGGAATGTTCTGTTGTTTCTTCATGTAGACTGTTTCATTCCTATTGATTCATTGAAGTTGATCGAAGAAGAGATTCTGGATGAGTTGACAGTGGGAGGAGGATTCAAGCAGGCTTTCTTGGGTTCAGACATGTTTCTTAAGGTCGTAAGCCTGTTTGGAAACCTACGGTCAGAGCTGACAAAAACGTTCTTTGGAGATTATGGAATATTCATCAGAAAAGATGTGTTCCAAGAAATTGGAGGATATGGCAACATATCTTTTCTCGAAGACGTTGAGATCTGCAAGAAAGCGAGAAAGTATGGAAGACTTGTTCGCATAGACCAGTATGTCTTCACTTCTCCGAGAAGATATTTGAATAAGGGCAGGATCAAGGTCACCATAATGTTTGTTCTAGCCTGTCTCTTCAATCTCGTTGAATTGAGACCGAGGTTTCTCATGAAGTATATTGTTAATAGATAGAAACATGAACTCAACCTCAATATTCGAATACTGAACCCTCAAAGAGGTATACATGATGAGTAAGACGAATGACAAGAAAGGGCTCTTGAAGAATCTCATCAGGAAATTGCATGAAGGTGCAAATCCTGAAGAAGTTAAGAGAGAGTTCAAGGAGACAGTCGCTGACATTACGCCTGTTGAGATAGCTCAGATAGAAGGCGAACTAGTAAACGAGGGTATGCCTCTCGATGAAATTCATAAACTCTGTGACATACATCTAGCCATGTTTAGAGAGTCACTTGAAAAAGAAACAATTCCAGTTCCTGCAGGACATCCAATATACATACTCATGGAAGAGCACAAGGCAATCCTAAGATTCGCAGACGACCTAGCGAAATCTTCCAAGACAGGAAAAACAAAGCTTTCAAGTGACGACCTGAAGAATCTGAGCCTTATCGCAAAACACTTCAAAGAATCTGAGAACCACTACCTCCGTGAAGAAAACGTTCTCTTTCCCTACATGGAGAAACATGGAATCACTCAGCCCCCTGCGATTATGTGGGCAGAACATGATAAGATTAGACAGATCGAGAAGGAACTTCATATTCTAATGGATAAGCCAACTTCTCAAGATTTCATGGGGCAATTGAATCGCGTGGCATCATCATTAGCTGACACACTTTCAAGTCATTTCTACAAAGAGAACAATGTTCTCTTTCCGACGTCTCTCAAAGTAATAGGAGAAGAAGAGTGGCCAGACA
>CAYXJU010000264.1:0-2496 GCA_964464765.1 uncultured Candidatus Bathyarchaeia archaeon
GGTATATGTGAGTCATCTTTGTGGGCGAACCGAGCAGGTTCAGGGTCAGGGGGATAGGTTCTGCGTCAGCAACCCTTAGATCGCAGTCCTTGAGCACGTACTCAACCATTGTCTGCACCTTCTCTTCATGAGACAGTTCGCCTAGCATCGTCTCAATCTTCGAGAAGAATTCGACTTCTCCGGCGTTCAGTAGCCTTGAGAAGACACAACTCAACTCCAATAAGGAAAGTGAAGAGACTAGCTTCTCAAGTTCATTTTCCTTGAAGAATCTCTTACAGGAGGCGCCGTTAGGGTCATTGGGGATGTACTTGGCGAGTATTATATTCGTATCCACATAGGCGATCATCAGATGCGGCCTTCAGCAACCAATTCAACCGCCGATTTCTTCGCAGTCAACTTGAAGACATCCTGCTCGTTCCTATACAGAAGCATCGCCTTCACAACCTGTTCCACTTTCGGGTTCACCAGATAGCGTTGAATCTCCAAATCCATATCGCGTTCCAGCATGGACTTGATCGCTTCACTCCGATTAGCGTAGACACCAAGCCTAACTAGAAGATTTATCTTCCTCACCTGTTCCTTACTCAACCTAGTTGGAACCACGGCCATTGATGATCGCTTGATATCTGATATACAAAATGTATAACATAAATCTTTCCAAATAATAGGCAGGCTCTCATATGCGAGTTGTTTGACAGAGGCTCTCATCTGCATGAATCCTTTTGTTCAAAGCGAGTCTAGAGGCTTCAGGTTTCGAATGGAGAACTACGTTCTTTAGATATGTGTATACCTCATTCAATTTTGTAAACGGTGATCCAGTTACGTAGGCGGGAAAGTCGGTAGATGCGAGTTATTGCGGCGAGATTTCGTTCAGAGGTAGCAGACGAGGTCGAAAGGATCGCAGAGGAAGAGAGGGTAGACAAGTCGACAGTCATCGTACGTGCGGCCGACCTCTACGTTAAGCACTGGAAATTGGAGAAAGCGTTGAAATCCTATCTCGATGGGACCGTGACCCTGTGGAAAGCGTCGCGCACCTGACCAAGCATAGTGGAGAGAACGCTGAAGATCTTGGTAAGCATCTTGGCTACCCGCTTCCAACGGTATACAAGTATCTGAGGGAGCTTGAGACTGCGAGAATGGTTAGGAGCGAAGTCAGAGACAAGACTCGACTGTACTATGCAGATGACTTTCAACTTGAGGTATCTCCGAGGAAGTTGATGGAAATATTCGAAGAACGAAGTGTCATGAATCTTTACAGAGCTAGGTTTGGAGATGATGGAATGAAGAGACTTGACAAAGTGACAGAGAAAGCGAAGGCGGGCAGGATGACTTACAGACAGGCTGCCTCAACTCTGGGAATAACCTACTACGAGTTCGTTTCGCTCCTAGATGAGACTGGCGCTGTCGATCGATGAGTAAGAAGCTCGTAGTCGACTCATCGGTGCTTATTCTTCTAAGCAGAAGAGGAGCACTGGAGAAGTATCTGAAACAATGGAAAGATGAAGGCTACGAAGTTCTCATTCCGAAGGCAATAGTCAGAGAACTCATGGATGAACCCAAGGAAGATCGCTAAACAAATTCGTGAGTGATCCCCTGAATTAACAGACAAGATAATCCAATCAGTTGACGCGATGGACGCGACCATAAAACATGAGCTAATCAACGTAGAAACCATAGATTACAAGTATTCGAGAATAATTGACAATGTTAGAAAACATCTAGGCCAGCTCGAAGCGAAAACAGAGCATGCTGTAAAGAAAGGCGATCCTGAGTTGATAGCCCTTATCATCCAGCTCTACGATAAGTTCAAAGAAAAGATCTTCATATCCACAAAAGACAAAGGATTGCTGAAAGCGCTTAAGCCGTTCGGCGGTAGAGTTGCGTACGAAGCTCTAGGGAACACATGAACCACTCGCCAATCATATATTAGATTCCCATTCGATTGATCCAGTTGAAAGAAGCAAGAGTGGTTGCTCAACTCAATCAATCCGATTCTTAGTCCGTTGGCCACACTTCTGAAAATCAATCGGCTCACCACACTAACAACCCGGTCTGTCTGAACATGATAAACCTAGATAAGAAGAATATAGTGATGTTCTCGTTTTGCTGAGCAACTTGTAGTTTATTGGTGCAACTAGTATCTATAGTCTTAGAAACTCTTCTCGTGTCAATCCTGCTTGATTGATGATTCTTCTCAAAAGAGACCGATCGATTTCATCGTAAATTGGAACTGGTAGAACCCGATCGCCTTTTCTAAGAATGACGTGGTTGCTGCTCTCACTTTGTCTCTTTACTTCGAACCCGGCTTTCTGGAGTTTCTTGATGATTTCTCTACCTGAGAGAATGGGAAGTTTGGACAACTAGACTACAACTTGGATCGTCTTGATCGGTGAATCAGTCGTTTTAGATCGTCTTTCTTGCAGAATGAGTCCAATCACTTCAGTTATGTTTTTTGTGACTTCATCAACTGTCTTTCCCTGGGTCATCGCTTCAGGG
>CAYXJU010000265.1:0-2494 GCA_964464765.1 uncultured Candidatus Bathyarchaeia archaeon
GGCCGCACTATCCATGTCACACACACAAAACTGTTACTGCTCTCTACGCTCACCAGCGCACAGGCTAAGAGACGTATTTTTCCATTAGTTGTTTACTGACTCTTTCCATGTATTCTTGGCGTGCATCTTCAGCTGAAATCTCACCGATCGTCTCGTCATCATTGAGAAAGGCATTGATTATTTTTACTACGTCTGCGTGCATCTTTCGATTGCTTACGTCCATCACTTGGTAGAGGATCATGGAATTAAGTGCTGTTGAATATGTGGCGTTGTGGCCTTTCTGTATAAGAATTGACTGCAGAAGCCTGACATAGTTGTCCATAATCGGATGGAGTGCAACGGTTTTCTTAACTACGGTCATACCACGCCACAAGTATGACTAGCATACTGTCATACTAATAAACTTATAGCCAATAGTTACGGTCATGTCTGCCATCTGCTGCATTGACTGCGAGACGAAGAGCTAGTTGCCACATGCGACGTGACTCGCGACGCTACTGGCGGTAGTATTGCGACGTCGTATGTGCTGCACTCTTTGTTGATCCTCTCGCCTTTCAATTCATCTGAAACAATGCAAGCGCTAATATTCCAAGACATAAAAAAAGAAATGCGTAGAATATGTCTATTTTTCTGATACTGTGGATTTGCATGCTGCATAGTGGTATTTTGAATGGACTTGCCTCTGCAATGGCGTGGGTAAGCCTGAGCTCAGGCAGAACTTCACGTGCTAGAACCTCGATATATTTGCCGTGCTCAACCGCTCCGTGGAGCAATCTGTGATACCAGAATCTGTCCATAAAATAGAATGCACCCCAAGCAACAAGACCTCCTACTATGAGCACGGCCGATAAAGGAAGAACTAGGCCAAACAAGACTATCCTGATTCGCTGGTTCTCGATGAGAGCAATCGCGCCGAGAATTGCAACCATTAGTGTTATGGCATAATTTCGTATTCTCAATTCTAAGTCGTTGAAATGTTGTTGAACGTCGATCGTTTTCTTCCAGATTTCAACAATCGCTCGCCTCTCGCTTTCATTGACCCTCTTGATTGGTCGAACGAACCTCTTGAAACGAAACAATTTCAGGAGTTGCTTGAAGTTTTTGTCAAGGACATACGAGGGACTGATCTCAGACTCGTTCGGTTGCTTTTCCCTTTCAACGTCTTCCTGAGACCAATGCGTCACTGAGCGAAGGAGTTCGTAGTCTTGACGGTCTAGGGGAGCCCCGTATTTTGCATAAACGTCAGTGACTCCTGACATTTTGGCCATTGATACGTCCTTTCCAAGCTTATCGCCCACATAGACAACTTCGTTAGGATCTGCACCAATATCTCGAATGATCCCTAGAAGAACTCTCTTGCTCGGTTTATGAATGCCCTCAGGAGTATGTCTGTGGATGGCATGTTTGAGTTGGTAATGCTCTGGAGGATAGCGTCGAATCTTTTGTCTTGACACATCGTGAGGAAGACCATGATCCCGAGGAGAATATATGTAGTCGAATATGTCGTCAAGTCCTAGGGTTCTTATGCGGTAGTTCGTATAGAAAGCCATTGATTCAGTGTATCCAATTAGAAGGCATCCCCTCTCTTTCAGTGCACGTAATGTCTCTTTTACTGTTGGGTACAGCCTAAGAGACTCTTTTCTGGCTTTGTTATAGGCATGTATGGCGCCAGAGAATTTTGAGGCAAGATCTTGGCCAGGAAATTTTTCTTGAAGAACTTGGAGCTCCTGAATAGCAAAAGCATATTCAGTAGTCCCATGCTTCTGGAATACCTGTCGAAAATCCTTCTCAAGAGTCTCTCTTGGAATGCCGGTCTCATGAGCTAATTCAGACAGCATGGCGGTAAAGGACCGTGCCCACATTCCAACCCAGTCATAAAGAGTATCGTCAAAATCAGTTATTATGACGCTAACCTCTGGCTTCTCTTCCTCGGTCAAGATTACACACCAGATGATTTATCAAGACATGTCTGATATCAGCTAGATAATACTTCAATCTAACGACAGCTTGCATCATAGCTGGCGAGTACACATGAAATGGATTCCTAAGCGTTATCGCGGCAATGCAAAATCTTTTCAAGAGATCTAATGTGACCTGTATCTTTCAACAATTTGGGTTACCTTAGGCATTTCACTGGCATCCTACATGCTCAGCCTTGTCCCTTTGTTCAACGGTTTGACACCGCCATGTATGGGCTGGCACGTAAGATACAAGGTTTTGAATGCTCTGTTTCAGCCTCTTCGATAGTGAATAGGCTCATTTTTGAGCTAATTGGTTGAGAAATGTTCACACACCATTCACTGAGGGCCTCATGAGAAAGTAACAAGAGCACTAGCTAATATCTGGACAAGCCCGCACGTTGCTTGTCTTTGAGGTTGGGATCTTAGAAAACACTGTGTTCTTTTCGAAAGAAGTGAAAGATGCGGGCAAAGCTTCTTTGAACCATGCTGGAATGAAGTGCCAGCATCTTCTCACTAGTCCTGTGAAGCTTCCG
>CAYXJU010000266.1:0-2488 GCA_964464765.1 uncultured Candidatus Bathyarchaeia archaeon
GTGCAGTGATAGCAAATACGTCGTACTGGGAAAGTTTCGCATATGTTATTGGCCCTGATTTCAGACTCTCAACAACAAATCCAGCGCTCCTCAATTCTTCAGCAAGATCTGCGTACCCATTTTCTATCTTGCTCTCCCAGTATTCGTTGAGAGTTTCATCGAAAAGAATCCTGCCTTCTATCTCAGATTCAGCTTTGACGTAGCAGATCTGAAAGACTGGAACCAAGATGAGCGTTAGAATGAGGAGAAAAACAATCGTCTTCCTGTTGTCGATTTTGACTGTCGTTCCACTAATGATTTGAAAGAACAAAGCCTTGTAAAGCCTCAAGGTTCACCATCCAATTGATTTTGGAAAGTGAGACTACACGATCTCTGTCTTCCCGGTCTCTGTGCCTACATGCGTTGAACATGCTTTCGTTTCTCATCCACATGTCGCTAGGGTCTACCCTCATCCGAATACACGACTTCCAGTATCTCCGGTTCTCCAGGCTTTCTTCTCCTCCAAACGAAAACGGCGACCACAGTAATGACTGCGCTTGTGCCCAACCATAGAAGCTGGTCAGACCAAACAACCCACCAAGGCACTTCAATTACAACCGAATACTCACTCGTCTCACCTTGAGAAATAAGCCCAGTCTTCGTTTGAGCAACCTCGTGTCCGTTTTCTGAAGCGCAGATTACGAGGGTGTAGTTTCCGTATCCAGTCCCAAATGCATCGATCGTTACATTTCCTGGCGCGTTCGCAAGATAAATCACTTCAATAGAATCATTTCCTCTTACATAGAATGCGTTGGGAATCTCATTGACTTCTTTGACGAAAAACCCTTCTTCATAGATTGACCCTATCCTGCGGTTATTAGAATCGGTAAGAAGAAGATCAATGGGAGAAAGTCCTATTACGAAACAACCTTGATATTCTATTTCCATATGTTCTTTGTATAGCTCAAGCCATACATCCAAGGCGTTTTCGAGACTCACGTCAATTGTCTTTTCCGACGTTGTGTCCTTATATTTCACAACCGCTTTCTCGATTACTACTCTGCCCAAGAGAGAGACAATACCTTCTAATTTTTTAAGATCCTTGATCGTATTAACGATCAGACCTAGTTTGCCTGCGATTCTTCCACCAATCAAATCAAGCGCAGCACCTATCACAGCATCTACCACCACTGATGACCAAGACTCAGCTAGTACCAAGAACTTGTAGTGATTGGGCTCTACCAGAACCTTCTGATCCACATAACCATTTTCAACTACGAGATCAATATCAACGACATCTTCACTTTGCGTCCATATATCAATTTGAGAAGCAGAGGGTTGTGTAAAAGATGTAAATAGTGCCAGAGCACTAACAAGATCGGTTACTTCCCACAAATTCCTCCAAGAAATCCCGAGGTTACTTACGGTCAAGGTTTTTGAGTCAGTAGAAGACTTGAATGTTGAATCTCCACCGAAGGTTGCACTCACCGAGTAAGCTGTTAATGGCCCGACCACAAAATTGGTGTTCCATTCGTATGAAAAGAATCCACCATTACTCGTGGTAACTGCTCCTATGTCTTTTTCGTCATATCTGAGGTAGATATTTTCCCCATCCAAGCCTTCACTTGTATCTGTTCTCATCAATCTACCGGTTACAATGATCTTGGTAGGGGCGCCTACAATGGAGTTCGGGTTCAATACTATAGATAAGCTCGTAGCTATTTCTTCAGATGGCACTGTGGTAGCTGTTAGAGTTGCCGTGCTGCTTGATGCTCCATACGTGCTGTCCTCTTCAAACTTAGCTGATACAGCGTACGATCCGTGTACTAGGTTGACGTTCTGCCAGCTGTAGAAATAATATCCGTTCGCGTCCGTAGTGGAGGTGCCTATCGATCCACCTGTGTAACTGAGGGAAACAGTCTTTCCAGATACGCCTGCACCCGTGTCTGTTCTCGTCAATCGTCCAGTCATGGTCACCAGTGTGTTTGTATTTTCCGTAATAGACATGGGGTCTAAGGTCATGGTAAGGCTTGTGGCGATCTTTCCGGACGGAGCGGCTGTGACCGTTAGGGTTACTGTTTTGGTTCTTGTCTTCCCTCCACCTGATCCAACGATGGTTAGGTCATAGGTTCCTGGTGGAGCATTATCGAGAATGCCTATTGAGATTTTTGATGTGAAGGTTGGGTTGCCGTATAAGGGGCTGAAGCTGTAAGAGCCGATGCTGCTGGGCCAGTTGGATATACTTAGGTCAACTCTTCCCGTTGTTCCGCTGATCAAGCTGACGGTGACTGTGAATACGTTATTCTCAGCTTCACCCTGAGACAGGGTAGCACTTGAAGGTGAGGCAGAGACACTGAAGTCGAATTCTGGGGGTGAGGGCTCTTGAACGATGAGAGTGGCCGGTTTTGTATGGTACTTGCTTGTATCGACTCCAATCACCGAGAATTCAAATTGACCGGTGGGGCCTGATGCGGAGGTGGAGATCGTGAGGGTGGTTGTGATGTCTCCG
>CAYXJU010000267.1:0-2481 GCA_964464765.1 uncultured Candidatus Bathyarchaeia archaeon
GTATCAACCTGTCTATGGCGGCTGAGGCTCTGGCAACGGCATCAGTCAGTCCCACAGCACGCCGCAGGCGGATGATTACGCCGTGAATGCCGCTGGCTTCCGCGGTTCGGATTATTGCCCCTGCTTCCTTAGCCTCGTTAAGAATACGTAAGATAACATTTTAACCTATTGTTATAGATATTGACTTACCCAAATAACCGAGTTATATTTAGAGCAACCAGGAATAAGTGGGAGAAAGTATGTCAACAAATGACCAGAAACGACCACAGACGCGAATGGTTCATGTGCGTTTGTCCGAGGAGTTGCACAAGCGACTTCGGATTCGTGCAGCTGAATGCGATACGACACTCCAAGATTGGGTGACGATGGCGATCCAAAATGAGTTGGAGCGCCAAGAAAAGCAGAAACGCAAGAGTACTGAATGAAACAACATAGTTGATTTGACTTAGGCATTACCGCTGTAGTCCTGTCTGGGTGTGGCTGGGAAGACATAATCATGGAGGAAAGACTATGTCAACAACAGAACAAATCCAGGGGGAGGAAGGGAAGAGAAGTATTTTCGTTTCGGGCCATTCTCGTGCGCAGTGGGTAATGGTACTGCTATCGATAGTCATTCTAATTGATGTCATCTCAGTCATATTCGATTTCTCGCAAATTCAACTTGTCTCTCGTGTTCAGGCAGGAATCCCAGTCACCGAAGCTGAAGCCAATGCCAATGATTCCAGACAGGCAATGATGGGTTTCGTATACCTTGTGGCATTTATCATTACGGGTGTAGCTTTCTGTTTCTGGATATATAGGTCACACCGTAATCTGCCTGCTCTAGGTGCGCGCAACTTGAAATATTCCCCGGCATGGGCTGTTGGGGGATTCTTTGTACCTGTTCTAAATCTATTCCGCCCATACCAAGTTACAAAGGAAATATGGAAGGCAAGTGACCCCAATATAGGCCCTGGTAGTGGCTTGGATTGGCAAGATGCACCAACATCGCCTCTTGTTGGCTGGTGGTGGGTTATATTCATAGTTTCCAGTTTCGCTAGTTATTTTCTCCTGAGAATGACCTTATCTGCTGAGACCATCAGTGATTTCATGTCGCTATCTGTGATGACCCTTGTGATAGACATTTTCGATATTCTCGCCGCTATTCTGGCAATAATCTTGGTACGAACCATTGACCAGCGTCAAAGGACAAAAAACCAGCAAATGCTCTATGCCGATAACCCACAGAATGAGCTGAGGCAAGGTTGATTTAAAATGTGCTTAGAAAACAATAGGAAAGGCTAAGGATAGAGGAAAAGACTTTGCAGGAACTGTATCTCTTGGTAGGAGCGTTAATAGGATTTATTTATACCCTAGCTGCCGCAGCCATCGTAATTTCATTGAGTGGACGGAAACAGCACAAGGAGACGACTCTTGGTAATTTACGAGGTCTTCTTTCTAAGATCCAGGAGGAAGCACAGCAGGCTCAAGAACAGATTTGGGATTATGGGAGTGTAGAAGAGGAAAAAGCCCGGCGATGGCGAATAGCCTGTACTTCTGTAGCTGGCAAGGCAGCCGATGTATTACAGAGTTGCTGGTTGGGACGAGAACAGGACTCCACAGCTCGAGCTATTTACGATGAACTCCTTGTAGGTTTAAAGAGCGCTGGTCTGGAGGAAATTATGCCGAGTTTAGGCCAAGAAGTGGAAGAGAATGACAGGCGTTATCGTATTGAACAGAAGGATGGTTATCCGCCGTACAAGGTATCCAAATTGCTATGTCCCGGATACTATTTCAAGCTAGCATTGAACAAGTCAGGGAACTCGGAGCAAATTCTTTTAGGACCTGCTCAGATAGAAGTCATTGGTGAGAAATCGAAACCGACAGACAAATAGAAGATATTATTCCATTTAGGGGAAAAAGGCGTAGGAGGGTGAAATGGCAAAGTTGGGAATTGATTTGGGTACGTCTAATTCTGCTGCTGCAGTGGTTTTTGATGCCGACAAAGAGAATCCATTCACGATTGAACCAACCGAGGGGCATTTTTTGGGTGACCTTGTCTTCCCTTCCTATGTGGCGTTCAACAGAAAGGGTGAAGTGTCCGCAGCAGGATTACCAGCGAGAGAAAGATTTCTAGGAGGGCAAAGCGATCTGGTAGTCCGACATTTCAAGAGGTTGATTGGTAGGCCTTTCGATTATGTAGTTGAACAGATCTCCCAGAATGACCGCGCCTTCTCCGAATTTAGAGACAGGATTAAGCGCTCAAGTGATGGTTCTATCCTCATTACCATTGGAGACAAAGACATAAGCGTCGTAGAAGTAGCATCGTACTTGTTGAGGAAGATAGTGGATGATTCACAAACCCAAATTAGGAAATGGGGGGAGAAAATAGATTCTGTTGTAATTACACTTCCAGCCGGGTTTGATGATTCACAGAGACAAGCGACAATTGAAGCAGGCAAACTAGCGGGATTGGAAGGGACCGGCATTACGGTGATTGAG
>CAYXJU010000268.1:0-2461 GCA_964464765.1 uncultured Candidatus Bathyarchaeia archaeon
AAATCACTAGGGTCCCGTAAAGCCACATTTATACAGTCTCGTGGAGATGTCTCCCGCAGATCCCCTCTTTTTTACCATTGTCTTATGCGAGGCTTATATGCATTACTCTTCCTCGAACTTCAAGATCGATCGCAATCAAGAACTGCAAGAGTCTATCTGTGATGTGGGGAGTGGGGTTTGAGCCCCAGGCAAGTGGAGATATCACTCACAACCTCGCTCTTTTTTAATGAAGACATCGCGCGTGGAACATCAAATTGATTAATCTGTTTGTAGATGAACTCATTACATATCAGGAGCGAGAGGAGTTTTGAATTATGGTTAAGCATGTCTCTGTAAGATTTGCATGGCACGATGACAAATGGGATGGCGGGATTTGCAAGGATCCTGCGCGCAACATCTACTGTATCGGGAACTATTCACTACTTTCACCTAGAGTCCAAAGAAGAATCGAAATCAACATTGAGGAGCGTTATAAAGATCAAAAGATCTCGAAGCCAAAGAAAGAGGCAAATTATGTGCCACCATGTTACTGGTGTCTGAATGCACTTGGAAATGAGAAGTACAGGATTGAAGACGCACATCCTTTTTCAGATGCAGGAAGGATGAGTAATGAGTTTAAGACCGTGCCATTGTTGAGATACGATTTGGACGAGTTCTCTGTTTTTTCTTGGAACTTCAAGTTAGGCTATGCTGAGAAGGGAACCTCTCAAAGATATGTTCCGCCTGAAGAACTGAAAATGAGAGTCTCGGATTACTTGGGTGAAATTGAAAACGGAAGATCAATCGCATTTTTCTATGCTAACTACAGCAATCCCATAACTGCGGACGATTACAAGTATTTGCTCTTAGGAGCTGGGCTAGTTAAAGACGCCAGGGGGCCACAAGAGTTTGAAATCCCTGAAGAGCTCGTTGAGCGAGTTCGGTCACTGCGCCGCATGGAGAACTTTCCCAAGACCGCTTGGCAATTTCAGATGCTTTTGGAGCCCAGTACAGTCTTCGTATTTCCATACAATGAATATCTTGATCTTATAGAGAAATACCAAACGGATCCAACCGAGCAATGGAAGATGCTTGATGAGATTGCGGTGAGTATAGAAGAGAAAACTCTCATACCTCATTTTAAGTATGTTTCAATGCATTTGCCTCATGATAAGGCGATTTACCTTCTCTATTCGATGAGACAAGCCATCAGGCGGATGAAAGAGCACAAGATTGTCAAGTTCTACTTGCTTAACGAGATGGAGAGCAAGATATCCAAGCTTCTAACCCATGCTTGGAAGGAGCGGGGCAGGTATCCAGGATTCTGCAACGTTGCATTTCTATCGCTTAAGAATGACTTTGACAAGGAGCATCTCAAGGAACTGATTCCTCGAATCAGGAAACACGTAATAGAGAGTTTTGGAAGCATCGAGGGCTTCTTTGAAAAAGCACAAGACATTACTTCTCAATCAGCTGCCCCTAGTGACATTGCCAAAAGCCTGAGGATTTTGAACAAGAAGAAAGAATACCTGAGATTCCTATCGATGTTTGATTTTTCAATCAAACAGTTTGAGAACATTCAAAAGATAGTTGATAGGCTTGGACCGGAAACCGTCAGGGAAAATCCATACATCATTCTGGAGAACTACCAATATGGTTTCTATGATACTTGGAACATTGAAGAAAGCGACTACGGAATTGGGCTCTATCAGATTGACATACCGTTGATTCCTGATCCTTTGTACGTCGATTGGGAGGCTTTGCATGATGCTCGATCGCCGCAGAGACTTAGAGCACTTGTGAGTAGAATACTATATGATGTGGCAAGCGAAGAGGGGAGTTCTTATTCTACAAGAAGCGACATAATTCAGCGCATTCAGAAATATCCTCTATACTACATCAATGAGAAACTACAGGTTGACGCGAATCTTTTGGCTGATTATGAGAAGCAAAAGATATTCAAAGAGAAATTCATCATAATTGACGATATCCGAGAGAACGAGGTCAGCTATCAACTTAGAGTGCTAAAAGACATAGAGAACATCATTGAACAGTTCATCAGCAGAATGCTGAAGAAGTCGTATAAAACAGAGCAGACAGAAGTTGAAGGCATCATAGAGAAAGAGCTTGAGGCTTCCAAAGGTAAGAAGATAGACAAAGTCGAAAAAAGAAACTTGTACACGGGTTGCCTAACGAATGGGTTGTTTGTAATAAGTGGCAAAGCCGGTAGCGGGAAAACTCAAAGCGTCGCCAACTTGATAGCAGAGTTCTTTGACACGATGAAGCTACCCGTTTTCGTTTTCACCCCGACAGGTAAGGCTAATCTTGTTGTCCGAAAGAGGCTCAAAGACATCAAGTTGCATAAAGAAAACATAATCCGTATCTCAACCATTCATCGATTCTTGTATCGAGCTCTTTCTGATTACTATATGCCATACACAATGAGGGGAGAAGAAATATTCCGGTTAGAAGAGCTAATATC
>CAYXJU010000269.1:0-2460 GCA_964464765.1 uncultured Candidatus Bathyarchaeia archaeon
TCGCCTTGATGGATCTTAAGCTGAGAATGATAGAGAATGCCAGAAGGCATCAATTCCAAAGCGTGGTTCTGGTCGTCACGCTTGTTAGAGGCGTCAATGACAAAGAGGTTGGAAGAATTATACGGTTCGCCTTAGATAACTCTGATGTGATCAGGTGCGTGAACGTCCAACCAGTCTCGATCACTGGGAGAATTGATACGAACTCTCGAAGGGCCATGAGGATAAACACATCAGACTTCATGAAGCTCGTAGAAGAACAGATGGCAGGATTGATTATGACTCAAGACTTCAGACCCGTCCCATCAGTGGTTCCAGTCTCTCGGGCAGTTGCTAATCTGAAAGGAAAGCGTTACGTCGAATTTACGACAACTCCATGGTGCGGGGTTGCATCATTCCTATTCAGAACTGGCGGTGGGAAATGGATTCCAATCACGAGGTTAGCCAACGTGGACCGGTTCTTTAAGGCTTTGGAGGCTGTATCGAAAGACGTGAAGAACGGCCACAAAATTAGAGCTTCATTCCGTCTGCTAACGGCGACTAGGCATATGAAAGCAAGGGTGCTGAAAGATATCTTCTGGCCCGTGTTGAAGGAAGGTAGTTATGAGAGACTTGGTGGCTTCATGCGAAGGATAGTCATGATTGGATGTATGCACTTCATGGATCCCTACAACTTTGACCTCCAAAGAGTTGAGAAATGCGTTATTCATTACGGGTTACCCGATGGGACCATCCGTCCATTCTGCACGTTCAATACCTTACATCGAGCCAATGTGGAAAAAAGATTCTCAGTACCATACGCAGAGTGGCAGCGAAACAGAAAACCCAACAGCTCAGAGGAACCCTTAGCGGATCATCAAAAGATGAAATGAAAAAAAGCAGTTCCATCCAAACCCATGGGAAATCGCTCTTTATGGCCTTAGAAGCTCTTTCTCAATACAAGCCTCCGCATAGATGATAAGATGACCAAGCGAATATTTTCCTCTCTTTCGAATGTCAATGCTTTCTTTTGTTTAAAAACGCCTGTTTATCTGTCGAAAGGTACGATTTGAAGATTCAACAATATGTCAGAATCGTGATTAGAATGACAGTTAATGTTCAGTGCGCGAATATTGCACTTCGATGCGTATCGAGCAAAACAAGAGAGAGATGTTGCCCGACACGTGTCCGATCAAAGCTCAGCCGGACGTAGTTGGGTACGCTATCAAACGATACCAAGATGCAGACGTCAAAGCCATTTACCTTCCAGCAACTATTACTGAGAAGGAAGCTTACGAAAACGTCCGAGGAGTCCGTATGCCCGTGAGACCACGAATAAAAGAGCTTATAGAATTCGCCAAATTATTAGGTGTCAGGAGGCTTGGTATAGCTTTCTGCAGTGGGCTTCGAGAGGAAGCTTCCAAAGTATCCGCGTTTCTTGAGGATCAGAAATTTGAAGTCTGCTCTGTAATCTGTAAGTGTGGAAACGTCGACAAAACAATGTTAGGTATTCCAGCAGAATACAAGATTGAGGGAGCCGACAAGTTTGAGGCCGCGTGTAATCCAATTGTCCAAGCTGAACTCCTTAACAACGCTGGAACGGAGATCAATGTTATAGTTGGGCTATGCATCGGCCATGATATGATCTTCTCGAAGCACTCTAACGCGCCAGTTACGACGTTGATAGTGAAAGATAGACTGCTAGGTCATAACCCAGTCATTGGATTATACAGTGCATATCATAGGGGCATCATACAATCCCAAGATGCCAAGAGTCTATAGAAACTTCGCTCAAACATACTCCTGTGATTCACCAATTGCATATCAGCAACTATAGTAGGATGATAGAGTACATTCCTTCAATCTTCCAGTCAGGGTGAAATCCATGGTAAGTCGAGAAAAGGCGTTGCAGTCACTTTTTTCTGAAATTTAGTATGCAGCCTTCTTCAAGATCTTTGTTATCATGAATGATGACCATCTGATGCTCGCTTTCTCGATGGAATCTTGCACCCTCTATCTCATCTTTAGCTTCTGACTCCATATGCTTGGGGTAAACCGAGAGGAAGCCATCCCGTTTCAAAACCCGGTGAATCTTCCCAAGCAACTTCCTCCTATCACGTACCTGTGGGAAATAGTGGGAATGGAAGACATCGTAGAGAAGAACTATATCAACGGATTCTCGGGCCAGTTCAATCTTCCGCTTTCCTGAAGCGTCTATTCTTGTTATGTTTCCCAAGCCTGCCGATCTGGCCCTCTGCATCAGTTCATCCAAGACTTTTCCATTCTTGTCCAAAGCGTATACGTGTCCTTCCCCGCAGGCTATTCTCGCAGCAGGTATCGTATATGTGCCGGAACCACATCCGAAGTCCAATATGATTTTGCCTTTTTCGACTCCTATCCTTCTCAGAACACTGTCTGCGTGACGGTCTAAGCGTGTTGCTCTATCCTCTCTCATTTCATCTGACTTCCGGTGTTGGTGCCCCT
>CAYXJU010000270.1:0-2450 GCA_964464765.1 uncultured Candidatus Bathyarchaeia archaeon
TCATCGTTGCCGGTTACAGTGAAGATGAAGTAAATGCAGTCGACCTAGAGAAGCTGAGTGACGACGACATTCGTAGCAGGGTGAGGGAGAAGCTCATCAAGGAAAACAACAACAGCAACGGCTCAAGAACCCTCAGACAGAAGGTTGTTCCACTGGACGAAGTGGAGAAATATATAGAGTCTGGATGGGAGTACATCTCACAGCTTCCAAACGGCAAAGCAATAGTCAAAGGTTTAGACGTTGATGGTGGAGAGCTTCAGCCACAGGTCAATCCTGCCGAGAAACTCGTCAACGGTTAACCTATCCTTCTCCACCAGTAGCACCCTATGCAGCGGATGGTCAGCTGGAAGCTGCAGAGCGAACTCCTTCAACCTACTGATGTCTACAGTGCTCATGAAAAGTCTACTGGCTACAGTATTTAAGCAGGGTAAACTTTGAAGGTGGCCCTAAATCAAAACCATGGGTTTCTAACCTTCATTTTTTGAAGAACGGTCTTCTGATTCCTGCTTTTCCCGTACTTTTGGAACACGTGGCGTTTAAGCACTCCACTATTCTTTCGAGGCGCTCACGCTTTTGCATTGTTAACTGTCTGTTCTCCCCTTGGAAGGGTTCGTTTGGTTAGCATAACCTGCATAATGGCTAGCATCTTACGGGCTACGGCAATGATAGCCTTGCCGGATCCATGCTTCCGCTCTATCCTTTCCTGAAATTCCTAGTCCCGTTTTCATCCTTTGGTCTTTCTGAGAAACATCATAGGCTGTTTCTGTACTGTTTTGTTGAAGGCCGTTTCGTTAGATACCGCTTTGGTTCGATTATGGATTTGACATCTATCTTATGAAATTCGGACGAAAGAGTCCCATGGTGAATCAAGAATTGTATGATGGCACGTTCATACGGAGACTTGGTAGCGGAGAGTATGCGTCTGATTTCCTCCAACGTCGGAAACATGATTGTAGTCAACCCCAGCTGTGATTTCAATGCCTTCTTCATTTCTTCACCTCAATCTTGCACGACTGAGATGGTCCCTCGTGAGGGGCCTCTCTTAGTTCGATTATGACTCTGTCGTCTATCTTGTCTTTGTAGAGCGCTCCTTTCTTCAGCCAACTCTCAAGTTCGTTTCTGTGAACAATGATCTGCCTAATCCTCGGCGTTGGTTCCTCACTTTGAGTTTTGATGATGTCTTTAAGCTTCTTCTTGAGGAGTATTCTTTCTTCATCAGGCGTTGGCTCACGACCAAGCTCATTTTTGAGACTATCCTTTAACTGTTGATAGTCTATGTCAAAGAGTCCAGCGACCTCCTGCACCAACGGAGAAGTTTTATGGTCATCGACCCCAGGGATTATGAATCTCGACCACTTCGCACGCATCTCTTCGATCTTATCTTTGTCAAAATACGTGTCTTGGGCACCAGGTAGTAACCAGCCCATGAAGAATCTTTCATCTTGCTGCGTTAATAGGCCTGAAGGCTGCTTCGACAGAAAATGACTTTCATAGGTTTTCCGCAGGCAATGAGGATGCACATCTTTCCAACGGGCCACTCCGGCCCTTCTTGCGGCTTCCTTCACAATCCGTGAAGCAGATTCCATAGCAATAGAGGTTCGCAACCTATTCCTTAAGTTGAGACGTTCCAATGTAGTAGGAAATAACACTTCGTCATTGTCAGCAGAACCAAAATTATGATATCGATCCTTAAGGTAAAGCCTGATTTCATTCACCAGAAACTTGATGGCGAATACATAATATGGAATCCTGTTTTTGGCAGCGTTCGGATTGACCTCTTTCATTTTATCTGGATCAACTCTTATGAGGACGTTATCCAAACCTTTGTTCAACTCATCTCCAAAGTCACTGATCTTAATTGCTAGGGCGGTATTGATTCGAAAACCTGTGAAGGTCAGTAGTTGGATCAGCACTCGATCTCGAAGTGAACATGCGTGATCAGCCATTGCAAGAGCTTCTTTCACTGTGGGAATGTATTCCGGACGTTTTCTGCTTCGTGGAGCCTGAAAGAACCGCTTTAAAACTAACTCTCTATTTCTGTCAAAACCATTGACACTGAAGAATAGCTTCAAACGGTATAGCACAGTATTTGCATATGCTGGCGAATTAGTTCGATCGAAAATCTCATTCGCAAATGACTGCACCATATTCTCCACGTTACGTCTCCCCTGTTTGATAAGCTGGTCTGGATTCATGTCATTTTTCACGCAGAGACGGTACACCTCGTAGCAGTGAATTCTCTTGGACGATGTGCTGTTACTTTTTTGCCGTTCAAGGTGGCCAAGCATATTGCCTATGCTCTTGTATTGGCTGACCCAGTAGTTGCCATTCATGTTTATCTTGAGGTATTTCTGCCAATTAGTTCTACGCAACCATGGTTGCGTAGAACTTGACAGTGGTGCTCTCTGCAATAGCGTACGGATGGATTGAGGGCACAATATATCCTTACT
>CAYXJU010000271.1:0-2447 GCA_964464765.1 uncultured Candidatus Bathyarchaeia archaeon
ACATCTCCTTTTCTAAGCCGACACTTGAACGCCATATTCCCCTTGTCATGAATCAGAACACTGGATTTCATTGCATCCAATGGTGAGAATATTGGGGGCAGAGGATTATACTCAACATTAACGAGCTCAGCCGCTGCTTCCGCTTGATCTAGAGTCTGAGCTCCGACTAGGGCAACTCCGTCTCCCAAGAATCGCACTTTGTCATGCGCTAAGAGCGGTTGATCTGGGAAGGTGTATCCCCAGTCGTTTATGCCGGGAATGTCTCTTGCAGTGAGAACCGCAACAACGCCCGGAGCGCTTCTAGCTCGGCTCGTGTCTATGTTCTTTATCATGGCGTGAGGGTACTTGCTTCTGACCACTTTCACATGAAGCATCTTGTCGAAAATGTAGTCAGCAGTATACTTTGATCTTCCAAGCGCATGGCTGAGAACTTCAACTCGAGGGATATTTTTTCCGACTATGTAGAAATTTTTTTTGTCGAAATAACTTTCAACAATCTTCAAATGTTCATCGGTCATTCCTCTAAGCTCTCCTGTGTTGTTGACAGATGCCAGTTCATTTCAACTTGACTAGACTTGGTTCCACCATGGCCTAGTTTTATGGCATAGCATCGATATTGACTGCTTAAAAGATTTGGCTGCAGTTTCAAAAACTGCTATTTAGATTCTTGACTTCAGATGTGGCAGCGGACTTAGAAGAATTACGGTGTCATAGCCCAATTTGAATGCCTGCATGTTCACTTGGATTAATCTTTCAGGAAGGACGTCTTTCAAAGCTTCTCTGAAATTTTCAACCTTGATTGAACTCTCACGAAGTGCAGCCATTCCACCGAGCATAGAAACATTTGCTGCTCTAGCGTCACCAGCTGTTTCGGCTAACTTTGCGGCGTCAAAGGCGAAGGTTTCTGCACCCACCGATTTCAAAACGGCTTCTATTTCCTTCACATCAGGATACTTTGCTTCTCCGAGAATAATACTGAGTGGTGGTTTCGGTCTCGTATTCAATAGAATTCTTGTGGCGCTCCTAACGTATCGAATTGACCGCAGAGCCTCTACTGGTTCCAATGAGATTAGAAGATCGGCTTTGTGATCGGGAACTATAGGGGTGAAGACTTTCTCTCCGTATCTTACGAAGCTGACGACCGACCCGCCCCTCTGAGCCATGCCAAGTGTCTCGCCGGTCTGAACAACAAAGCCTTCACGTCGGGCTGCGGCAGCGATGAGTCGCGACAGTAGAAGGGTGCCCTGTCCTCCAACCCCTGTCACGACAACGTTGAACTCTTTCAGAGGCTCCACTTTCCCGCGGTCACAGCTTGATATGGACAGACTGCGGCACACATGTTACAGCCATTGCACTGAAGCCTATCTATTGTAACCTTCTTGTCAGGTCCCACCAATAGTGCTGGGCAACCGACTAATTTTACACAAGCGAGGCATCCAGTGCACTTTTCGGGATTGATTGAGGCGACGCGCTCTATGATTCCCTTCCGTCTAGCATCTAAGGCGCATATTCTTCGGCTTACTACTACAGATGGCCCGTCAAAATTGATTGCATCAATAATGGCTTCGGTTGCCACTTTCAAATCGAAGGGGTCTACGACGCGCACGAATTCTATGCCAATGGATCTTGCAACATCTTCGATCTTGATTGTCTTTGCAGGCTCTCCAGCATTCGTTGCTGGGCTTGCTGGACTTGGTTGATGCCCAGTCATTGCTGTTATCTGGTTGTCTAATATGATTACCACAACTCTCGTGTTAGTGAAGACGAGATTGGCAAGAGCCGGCAGACCAGCGTGAAAGAATGTTGAATCTCCTATTGTTGCAAGTATTGGTTTGTCGATGCCGGCACGTCTAAGCCCAGCTGCCACAGAGATGGAGGCGCCCATACACAGCTCGGTCCAGCAAGTCTCGAAGGGGCGATTCATACCGAGGATGGTACATCCTATGTCGCCTGTGACAATGGCGTCTTCCTTCTTAAGCCGAAGTTTGTTGAAAGCGCGATTGATGGCGAGGTAGGTTGCCGTGTGAGGGCAACCCGGACAGAAGGGGATCTGTCGAATCGGTGCCATCTGGGCACCTCTTTCCAGCTCTTTCGAACCCTCTTCGTAGGGTAGATCCTTTCCAATCAGTTTTCCAACAGCTATTCTTGTTGTTTCATGTGAGAACTCGCCAATTCTTGGCGTTGTTCCATCGTGTTTGCCATGTACCACTGGTTTTGAGGAAAGCTCTGATGCGATCGCCTTGACGTTTAACTCGAGGTATGGTTCCAGTTCTTCTAGGACGAGTACAGCCTTTCGGTTCTCAAGGAATCGTCTGATTAGGTTGTCTGGCAAGGGATTTACGACGCCGATTTTCAGAAGAGCTAAGTCACTGAGCTTGTATTCCTCGATAATTTCCATAAGATAATTCCATGCAACGCCTGTGGCAACGACGCCATTGTCTCCTTTC
>CAYXJU010000272.1:0-2423 GCA_964464765.1 uncultured Candidatus Bathyarchaeia archaeon
CCCTTTGCGCTTGGCCTCCGCTGATTTCTTTCGGTTTTCTTTGCAACAGGTCGTTTATTCTGAGCATCGCCGCGACTCTGTTAACACGCTCGTCGATTTCTTCACGCGCCATCTTTCGGACTCTAAGCGGAAATGAGATGTTCTGGTACACCGTGAAATGTGGGTATAAGGCGTAGTCCTGAAAAACCATTGCAACGTTTCTATCTCTAGGGGGAAGGTCGTTGACCTCCCGGTCTCCAATATAGATGCGTCCACTTGTTGGAGTCTCCAGTCCCGCAGTCAACCTGATAGTTGTGGTTTTACCGCAACCAGAAGGTCCCAATAGGATTAGAAATTCTCCACTCTTCACTTCCAAATTCAAGTCATTAACTGCAGCGACATTGCCAAACGTCCTGGTGACGTGTTCATAGACGACATTCAAGTCTCCAGACCATTGTAGACAACAGGGTCCGAGCTAATAAATTCATGAGATGGCGATGTAATCAACTAAACGTGTTCTTCTGCAAGTCTTAAATAGAATGCGAAGAACACTACCAAAAAGGTGGACTGAAACTTGGGAGAAAAAGTAGATAGAAGAAACTACTTGAAGTATGCAGCAGCGGGAATCGTGGTTGTTGCAGGTGGTGCCGCAGGAGCGTACTATGCGACCAAGCCTCCTTCTGAGGCCACGACTACGACACTTGCCACTTCTGAACTAAAAGCCAGAGGTATCTTCGAAGTAACTCCGATTAGCGATGAGTTGCAGAAACTAGTTCCTGATTTCGAGCAAGAGACTGGTATCAAATTCACTTGGGAGAGCTATGCATACGATGCTTACATAGAAAAGGAAATGACTGATTTCGCGGCTGGAACAGGAATCTACGATGTAGTTCAAGCAGCCTCTCCTAGATTCTACGGATACGCAAAGAATGGCTACCTCCGGCCGTTGGATGAGTATGTCAACGATGCAACATTGACGCCGCCAGAATATGACTGGAATGATCTCATACCGGGCATAATGAATCGAGGCGAAGTTGACGGCGTAAGATACGCTATACCTGCATTTCACTACATAAATTACCTAAGCTACAAGAAAGACCTTCTGACAGATCCCGCGAACATGAATGCTTTCAAAGCAAAGTACGGCTACACCTACAGCGTTCCGCCGCGAAACTTGGACGAATACAAAAACATCGTTGAGTTTTTCCACAATCCTCCTGATCGATATGGAACGACTGTATGTGCAAAGCGAGGATACGCAGCTGTGGCAGACTGGATGGTGTTACTTGCGGCCAATGGCGGAGAGATGGTCGACAGTCAGGGAACACCACAAATGACAAGCAAAGCAGCCATCGATTCTGTGAATGATTTCATATGGCTTGTTAAGCACTCTCCACCAGGGGCAGTGGAATGGGAGTGGGATGGTAACGCTCAAGCAATGGGAAGTGGAACCGTTGCACTATCCATTCAGTGGGCCGATCACGGTGTATACTTTGAAACAGATCCTGCTTCCAAAGTTCAAGGCAAGATTGGCTACGACGCATTTCCAAGTATCCAAACCGGCAAGAAAGTGGCTCTCTGGGACGGATCCCTGCTTGGCATTTCATCCAATTCCAAGCATCCGAAGGAAGGATATGAATTCATAGAATGGGTCCTTTCCAAGAAGACTCAACTGGAATGGGCAAGACTTGGATCAACTCCAACCAGAATCAGCGTCTTCAATGACCCTGACCTACGCAAACAGTGGCCATACTACCAAGCGATTCAAGACTCCATGGCTGAAGGCGTAGTATTCACTCACCCACAACTGGCTGAGACAGCGGAAGTAGAAGACATAGTCGCGCTATACCTATCAAAGGCGACGATAGGCGAAGCTACCGCAGAAGAAGCGTGTGAGGGAGCTCAAGCCGACATAAACGCGCTACTCAAGAAATGAGCTGGCAACGTACCAGCTCCTTTCTCATTTTTTATTCCTTAGTCAATAGTTCGGTGAACGACAGAGATTCTTACATTCGCGTTATTGAGATTCGAGTTGGCCGAGTTTGAATCCCATCCAGAAACTCGTGGACAAATATCCAGGATGGTTTTTTGTCTTTCCAGCTCTACTTGTGATTTTTGCGATAGTTGTTTACCCGTTTGCCTACGCCCTTCGAATGAGTTTTCTTTCATTGAGTATCCAGAGGCCAGAGATGTCTGGGCAATTCATAGGCCTCGACAACTACTGGAATTTGATACGTGATTCTAAATTCTGGTATAGCACAGAGATCACCTTCATCTACGTGATGTCTGTGACAATTGCTGAAATTGTTCTTGGAATTGCGGTCGCTCTTTTGTTTAATCGTGAATTACGAGCGAGAAGAATATGGATCTCAATGTTGATGATTCCGATGATTCTTGCGCCAGTCGTCGTTGGACTAATGTACAGCTTCCTATTGAACAACCAA
>CAYXJU010000273.1:0-2404 GCA_964464765.1 uncultured Candidatus Bathyarchaeia archaeon
GGCTTATGGCATGATACAGAGTAATTTTTATATGACGAAATAATTGTTAATATGCTCTAGTAATTGATTAATTATTATTTATACAGGGTAGAAACTAATAGATAAATATAAAAAGCAATGTTAGGTGGGCAAATTAACACTGAGCATCTAATGCACAAACACATGGCTACAGCAATTCAAACAGCAAAAAGAATTCGATTTGAACTCAATCAGCTTTCAGCCAGCAACGCCCATCATGAATTCGAACATCTCTGTCGCCATTTCGCACGTACTAGAATCTGCAGCAACATTCTTCCGGCAACTGGACCAGTATCTGCAGGAGGTGATCAGGGCCGAGATTTTGAGACCTTCAGAACATATCTGCAAGCTAGTCCTATCGCAGATTCAACTTTTGTAGGAATGATCTCAAGAAGCCCAATAGCCTTTGCTTGCACACTCACAAAAAGTGAGGATTTGAAAGATAAGATCAAGTCCGATGTTGACACAATCATGGCTTCTGGCGTTCCCGTAATCGATATACACTATTTTTGTGCGAACGATCTTCCAGTAGGGAGAAGACATGAAATTCAACACTGGGCTCACGAAACTCATGGAGTACAAGTCGAAATCTATGATGGACAAGCCATCTCAGAGCAACTGGCGGATCGTGATGTGTTTTGGATTGCTGAACAGTTTTTAGGGATTCCTGCAGATATCTATCCTGCATTGCCTCCAAATCTGGCTGTTCAATGGTACACAACCGCCATACAGAAATGGAAGAATGCAATTGATTCTCCACCCAGCTTTGCTGACTTCTTTCAAATCAAAGATGCTATCCGGTACGCTTATTCCAAAGATGGCCCAAATCAAGACATATCGTTTTGGATTCAACACCTTGACTCTTTAATCGCATCCACTCCTTACCCCTCACTCAAACGCAAAAGTGTATACGAGATAGCCGTCGCAAAGTTGCGGGGATTTGGAAGTATGATCGGCTATGAGGATTGCCTTCGACAATATTTCTCTGATATTCCTTCGCTCACGCAAATCTCTGAAATCGAAGATACAGCTATCCTGTTGAAGTTCTGCACGGGGGCTTCCTTCCAGAATGCCATCAATCTATCAATTGAAGAGCTAACCACTTGGCACGAACAAATAACCTCAAGAATCGAGGCGGAACTTCGAAACACGGAACAACCGGACAAGCGCTGTGCTTTACTATGCAATCGCGGCTATATGCAACTCGGACCTAGCCCACAGCACGAATTGGACATAGATGGCGCATTGTCTTCTTGGCTAGAACTAGCCTCTCTTGTCAAAGATGCCCCGCTCTTTCCATTAGAAGACTTTGCAGATACTCTCTCCAAGTTGCTGTGTATCCCGCAAGACATTCTACCTTTGAGTGATCATCCAGATTTCCATGGACTCACAACTCAAATTGATCAGCATATATCAGCGCGTTTTGGAGCTTTTGTGGCAGCAGAAAAGTGCCGGGACCGAGCCGTCGCATTATACGAGAAAGGTGAAATACTGCGCGCGCTTAAGGAAATCCATGTTGCCAGAGTTAAATGGTTTGCGGAAGAAACGTTGAGGGGTGCTGTGCTCACGATGCTTTTCATCTCATGTTGTTACTTGGATCTTGGGCTTACCTTCGCATCCAAATATTATGCTTTGGCTGCAGCACATATTTCCGCTAGCTCAGACAACCAAGAAGTGAAGGAATACATATCACAAGCTTTGGTTAGAGCTGCCGAGGCAGATTATCTTCAAGTGTCTTTCATTTCGTTCTTGGATCTATCAGATATGGCCTTGCGTGCCTTCGGGGCATTCTCAGATCAAGAAGGACTCACCTGTTCTGGAAACGAAATCGAAACCACTGTTTTTCATTCGACAATGGTCAGGGTCTTCTCCGATCATTTTGCCCCTGAGTTAAGAGAAATCATTGATGAGAAGATTAACAGGTGGGAGGGCTTGGGAGATTATTTCAGTAGCTTACAACCTCACGCGGACAGAGCATGGCATGACAAAAAGCAGGATGAACTCTGGGAGAGTCTAGAAAACCAGTTGCTGGGTCGCCCATTTGGAGATATCGGAGAAAAGCGAATCACAACATTTTGCGCACTGGGAGTGACCTGGGTATTCGAATGGGAGAACACGTATCTGACTACATCCCTTAGCGAGGAACTCCTCGCTACACTTCAGATATGGCTAGCCGACCTCGCGGATACTGACTTGCTATTGCTACCCACCACACTTGATGTAGCGATCCAATTGGGAGCGAAAAGCGACGCTGGAATTAGCCCAATTCCATCTAATGAGAGTACAAAATGGAAAATGACACTTTCTGCTGAATCCGACCCTAATTGGGATTCATTTCTAGTATCAATTGTTTCTACCCTCCTTTATAGCGTATCAGTTCTTCCTA
>CAYXJU010000274.1:0-2393 GCA_964464765.1 uncultured Candidatus Bathyarchaeia archaeon
ACTAGAAAGTCACCAATCACCAGGTTCAAACCATCAAGATTTAAACTTGCGTGAACTTTGTACCCGATTCCAGCACCGAAAACGGTGCGGACCCCGCCCGGTCCACTCAATTCTTCTTTCTCTGGATCCTTCTTGTACAGCTGGGTAAGCGTCTACTGCATCTAGAAAAAGGGTTCTCACTATGATTGAGGCGGTTGGCTGGTAGGCATAGAAGTGAGAGACCGTGCATAAGTATCTGAAGTAGACGGGAGGGAGAAAACACTCTTCTAGCTTCGACTTTTTCCGTATGAACATTGTGGGCTATTCATCTCTTTTCTTTAATTACTGTTATTAGCTCTTTGAGTTTCTTCCTGACTAAACCGATTTGTTCTTCCGTAATCTTTTCAATGGTCTCTTCCAGTTTGAGTACGAATTCTCTTGCAGATCTTGCATTCTCTTCAATGGTGGACTTTTCAATGGCTCCAGTGACATAGTATTGAGTTTCGATTCTCAACTCTTTTGAGGAAGATATGGCAACAAATAGACTGTTTTCCACTAATCCGATTTCTATGAATAGTCTGAAAGTTTCGATTGAGCAGTCATGGATCTCTGACTTTATCCCGCACTTCTGCAACAGGGCATAGAGCGCAAAGTACTTGGCGTAGTATGCAGTCGTTATTATCCAGTCAGTTTCATCTCTTTCAATCGCTGCATCAAGCATGTTCAAGGAGCTTCTTGCCTTGGCCAAATACTCTCTGCAAAGGCTGTTGTTGGGAGCAACCAGTCTGATTCCTTTCTTCTGTCTCAGGCACCAGAGCAGACTATCTGACCTCGGCATAGTATCTCCACACAGAGTCTACAAATAGGTCTGGATTCTGCAGAATAATGTGGTCTTTGATCATTTCTCTCGTCAATGCATCCCTGCTCCTTAATCCGGATTCGAAAGTTCTCAGTCCAGCCTTCTTCACGTTTAGCTGCTTCCCATACAATTTGCCTATTTTCTTCATCTCTTCTGTCTGCCTCTCGTTTAGATCACCTAAATAGAACAGGTCTATGTCACTGACTTCAGTCCTGTAGCCTTTGACATAGCTGCCAAACAGGACAATTGATCCCTCTAGCCTAAGCTTGAAAATCTCGTTGTAGATTTTCTTGATCAGGAATGTTTTCTCCAAGAACTTGTTGGCTTCGAACTTCTCCGCTATCACAATGTAATCTTTTGCCAAGATGTTGTCGAGATTCAGAAGAAATACTTTGTTTCTTCCTATTGTGTTAGATGTTAAGATCTTATCCTTTGTCAAAGCGTTCAGGTGTGGCAGCAAGGTTACATGTGTTGTACTTAGCAGCTTGGCCATCTCTCTTACGTGGAAACTAGAGGCGTAATTGTTTCTGAAGAGGCCGATTATCCGGATCTTCCAATTGGTAATTTTTTCTACCATATGGTAAGACTGGCGACCAAAATATATAAGCATAGCCAAGCTAATCCAGTCTGGTCCGCCATAATGAATCCTTGCTCTGAGCTTATCTCCAGCCTGTTATCGAGCTGATCTCAAGCTTGTTTTCAGCTTTAATTCCGCTCTCTTTCAGCTGAAAACCTGCTTGGTTGACAGTTCTAAACGATAGTTTAAAGCTATCCCGGTCCACCACGATCCGGGTTAGGCTGTCAGGAAATTTGTCTCTCAAGGTGTTGTTGTTCTGAACGTTTAGGTCCTAATATGCTGGCATCTTAGGCACCTAAAGAAATCAGCCTTTTCGCATATACATATTCGTGACAAGACTCTTAGGAAGCTGGAGTGCGGATCCCGGAGTTCCTTTCCTTTTAATATTGTATGGATGGGTCTTCTAGGTTCTGGTGTGAGAAGTTGAGTACGGTTAAGGTATGTGGTGAAGAAGTTCCAGAGGCTGAGTACAAGTCTGCCATCAAGTTCTTCGAGGAACTAAATGGGGGATTTTCAAGCGATCCAGCTGCGAAGGATGTGAAGGTGAGGCTCCTTCTGGGTAAGGTGAAGATGAAGAGACCTACCCATTTTTGTTCCGTTGCTCCTTAGCCTTGATGCCTACCTAAAAGGAGACCAAGATAGAACTTCTGAGTAGAGAATGTAAGCGGTCGGAGAACTATTCTGAATATGCAGTCTGCTGCTTACCCGTAAAGTTGCTCCGCTGGACTCACATATTCTTGATAAGAGTTGAGAAGTGGGAAGACCGGTTTCTGCGTCTTTTGCTGATGGTGAAGGCTGCGGTTGTGGCCCCGACCAGACCTGCCAGAGCTAGGTAAGGCATCAAGATATCAAGTTTGTCTGTGGGCATGACCATGCCGCCGACAGGCCTGGGAGTAAGCTGTCCGGGTCCTCCCTGATCCACGATTACACCATTAGCTGTGAGATCGTCATCTCCGATTCCGCCGTCGGTTATTGTTA
>CAYXJU010000275.1:0-2392 GCA_964464765.1 uncultured Candidatus Bathyarchaeia archaeon
AATTCTTATACTCTATGCCCACAATTCTGTGAATGACCCGGTCAATGTCGCGCTTGTTCTCACTTGTAACCTCTATCCCAGCTTTCTCGAAAACCTGTCGAAGATGTCTGAAATAGCAAGTCACAACAAACCACCTCAAGAGCGAATGAACCTAATTTATAATCTTGCGTATATCTTATCACACAGGGTGAGAGATAATTCTTCCTAGCCGATCGATCTGCTTGCGTTTTCTGAACGACGATCGATCGACCAAAGTTTTTTCGCTGGAAGGAGCTTTGCGAAAGATACGGCCTCCACGACCGCATGCCCCGAATATATTCAACCCGGCAACACCTCCATAAATAAGAGGATCGCTGAAAAACTGTTCAAAGACACGCATCATATGGAAATCGAGTGCGAGAACCCATACAGAATATGGGCTTACGGGAAAGCCGCATGGAGCGTAGACGAGTTAAAAGATGGTTTCAAGAAGATTTACAACGATCTTGGATCAAAAGGCTTGAAGACCGTGCTTGGAGTAGGAGAAACCCTTTCCTTAAGAATCGAGAAAGAAATAAAAGCGCTGCAACAGGAAGCAATTGAAATGCCCCATTCTCCTGAACGTGGCTCGTAACTAGTCCGCGACAAGGAGAGGAAGAATTGCCCTAAGATCCTTTTCTTCTACCACCGAGTCAGCCGCTTCTTTCACTAGCTCATCTTTAGAGTTGAAGGCTATACTGAAGCCAGCCTCCTTGAACATGGCCACGTCGAATTTACTGTCTCCGACGACGGCGCACTCCAAAGGCTCCAAGCCTTCCGACGCGGCCAGTCGTTTCAGAACATCATCCTTATTCAACAGGGTCACAAGCTCTTCGGCCTCACCTGTAAGCCTTCCATCTTCATCGAACCGCAGACTGTTAGCGTAAGAACGTACTATTCCTAACTGGTCTTTCACCCGGTCTGCAAGCAGAGAGATCCCGCTACTAATTATCGCTGTCTTGTATCCTGCTCTGCGAAGTTTTTCTATAGTTTCTTTGGCTCCATTCATCAATCGAACCCGACCTAACATCATGACTATTTCTTCCCGTGAAGCATTACCCCAGAGCCGTATATCGGACCTCATAAACTCCCTGTAATCGATTTCTCCTCGAAGGTATCGCTGAAAGTTCTCCTCGTTGTCAACACTAAAGGCGTCGTGTAAAGCCTGCCAGCTGCTCTCTGATTCTACGAGGACCCCATCTAGGTCAAAGACGACCAACTTGATATTATTCAAGATCTTATGCACAGAAATCTCGCCGCCACTTACTCAAAAACCACGAAGACGCAACGGTGATCTTCCAACAAAGGAACAAGTAGCGTAATACATCATACTGGCCGCTCTTTCCTCGCATAGTAGAAGTTGACAACAGACTTAGCGGCGCTGACCGCCATAATCACTGCGTCCAAAAGAGTTACGAATCTCAAATCCAATGCTGCTGTCGCTCCTCCACCGTAATTGATGGGAATCTTTGCCAAGCCCATAGACAGGGGGTTTCCTAACCCCAGCAGAAAGAGAGACATGTAAAAACCAATGGCTTCTGAGAGCAGTGCGGCGATCAAGTTCATGATAGACCATTCGTGTGTCATGTTCTTCGCGAATGAGAGCGCCGCAAGCATCAGCCCTACAACCAGCGCAACAGTGATCATGAACTGAACATCTATGCCCGCATAGTCTTTGATCAACAGCACATAGCTCTTGAACTCTGGAGGTAGAAGCCAGAGGCTGAGACTCGGAAGAATAGAGAAGAGAATTATGTAAAACATCGCAGACAATACAGCTTTTAGCACGCGTCTCATGTTCCACCTCACCCCTAAGGCGACGGATAACCCTCCGTAGGCGTCTCAACCCTCATAGAGAAGCTTAGACCAACCAAGTCGAAAAAAGCCCGACATTCAAAGGATAGGTCTGCACTATCAACAGTCCCTCGAAGAAACGTAGCGACTACCAGTAGTTCCTCAGTCTCGCCTGGCCCGATACGTCTCGAGTCGGAGCCTTCAGCTACAACGGTTCCATCAGCCGAAACTAGTTTGACCGCCACGCTCACATTAACCTCTATGATGCCCCGATTTCTAATCGGAACATGGACCGCTAAGTTTACTACCCCAGTCAACGGGTTCGTGGTGGAATCAAATCTCACATCTTCAACTCTCTCCAAGCTACCCACAAGGGTTGAAGATATACTGAAGAGAGAGGTTGATGAGACGATTAAGAGACTCACATATAGAGCTATGATAGCGGCACTGAGGATCTTGGAGGCTTTCCGCTTCATCTCGTCTCTGCACAAAAATCACCAAGAATCTCTATATAATAATATGGTTGTTTCGCGTGAGCTCTTTCTACAAGGCCGCAACATCACAGTCGAAGGGTAACATA
>CAYXJU010000276.1:0-2387 GCA_964464765.1 uncultured Candidatus Bathyarchaeia archaeon
TAGGAAAGTATGCCCAAAAAGGAATCTTGGTTTCAGGCGCAAGCGGAAGCGGAAAGACAGTTGCAGCCAAAGTAATAGTCGAAGAATTACTGGATGATAATATTCCAGTTATGGTTTTTGACGCCACAAAACAGTGGGAACGGCTCACTAACAAGAATACAAACGATGAGATGCTGGAGCGATACAGACTTTTCGGAATGAGACAAAACGCCAGAGGATACAAAGTTCAGACTATCAAGCAAATGATAGACGTTGAAGAGAGTCTTGGCTATAAGGGAGCCACAATCTTCGACCTTTCGAATGTTTCGGAGGAAGCAGATAGAGTTGAAAAAGTGGCTTACGCTTTGGACAAGATTTTGGAATACTTCTATTCGCAAAACGACACAGACGAACTACGCTTATTGATAGTGGTCGAAGAGGCTCATTTGTGGACGCTCAGAGAAGTTGGCAAAGAGGCGACCAAATTTCTAGACAAAGCCGTCAGACTGCTCAGAAAGAAAGGGGTTGGAGTGATGCTTGTTTCGCATAAGATAAGCGACTTTGACCCAGCTATGAGATCTGCCATGAACGTTAGCATTCTCTTCAGAACGAAATATGAGGGAGACCTAGACGCCATAGGAAAGATACTTGGAAGCAATTATTCGAAGATTATTCCAAGCCTACCCGTAGGCTACTCAGTCTTCCATCTAGCGGACTTAGGAGATCCATTCATCATAGCGTGGCGGCCAACATATTCCCAATCTTAAGAACAAGATATGTCCATCAAGAGAATCCAAACAAATCCTAGATTAGTAAGTGTCACCGACTAAGTAATCACTATTCACATGTTCCGTCCATCGGACAGGATCCTGGTATCATGTCTTGGGTTAGAGTATGTTTGATGTTCTTCTTTGGGTTTCTTGGGCAAAGCTCGCATTCCACTGCATTAGGTTCAAATGGCCACATACAATCGGGACACAACCTATTCAACTCTCTCATCTCTCTTAGTTAGTGATTTCAACTTTTGAAGATGGCTCGCCTTATTCTTGACAGGCGTCCAATTATTCTACCTCCATAACGAACAAGAACTATCAATCCAACCAAAGAACCTATCATAACAATTCCTACTGTTAGATGACTCCAATCCAATTGAGGTTTCGAAATTATTGCGTAGCAAATTAGAATAATGCCGATGATAAGTACCAACGTGTGAATTTCAGTCCAGGTCGAAGAATTGATAGATAGCTCTTTTCTAGAAGTCTCCAAGCTACTATTAACCCTGCAAAAAGAGCGTTATCTCTTCTAATCTATTTAAGAGCAGTCTAGACAGTGAATGTATAGGAAAGGTTTCAGCCTTAGCGTTTCAAGGAATCTGAGACACTTTCAGCTTGGTCTCCCCGATCCATCAGTTTCTAGGACCTTTCTGACCTATATGTTGGACTAACTAAAACCAGCCAGTATTCCGATCCAGGTGGTTATTGCAGTGGTATCTTTCTCTCAGACGGGCGGCTCAACTTTTCCGCTAATCTTTCGCAGGGCAAATGAACTCCAACATGAACCACGTTTATTATTCCATGATGATAGCCTTGACAGACTAACTAGCGGTCTACGACTTGGACAGATCGCCTTTCTCTATGGTTCAAGGCGGTGTCTGGCACTTTCCGAACTTCTCTGCATTAGATCGCAGATTGAATTTGATAGAGAAGTCATTTTTATCGATGGAGGAAACTCATTCGATCCCTACACCTTAGTGCAGTATGCAGAAGAGAATCTGTTAGATCGAGACAGAGCATTAGATCGAACTCTTGTGTCGCGTGCATTCACATGCTACCAGCTAACCTCGCTCATAACCCATATGCTACCCAGAGCAGTTCGTGAAAGAAAAAACAAATTCATAGTGGTTTCCGATGTAATCGATTTGTATTGTGATCCCAATTCACACAATAATAGGAGTCTCGATTTGTTCAAGACTTCACTCAACACTCTGGTTACATTAGCCAGGGCTGAGCGAAGCATAGTTCTGACAACGTGTCTTGATGATACAATCTCAGGCCAGTTTCTATACGCAATTAAGCGACGGGCAGATGTCGTTTTAAGATTTTGGGAACGAGATGGTTTCACGAAGCTCACACTCGAAAAACATCCAACCCACACCGGACAGAGGCTCATAATCAAGCAGTCGACACCGAGAGTGCTGGAAGAATTCTTGGAGGTCTAACGATGGGTAGAACAATTCCCTCTTGGAGAATAGCGCTTGAAGAGGAATTGAAACGATGGAAGAGGTTTCGAGATGCGCTTCGCATAGACGAACGAACCATATTTGAGGATTTGATGGATGAATGTAGACGACGAGCCTCCGAAACTGGCGCTGCGGCGCTACCTACGAAGACTGAGGGAATGTTTCTCTC
>CAYXJU010000277.1:0-2362 GCA_964464765.1 uncultured Candidatus Bathyarchaeia archaeon
TCCTAGATCTTGATATCTGTTGACCGCATCAGAAGCGATCTCAGTAGTCTCGTCTGTTGAGTCGTCTAACAGGAGAATTTGAACAAGGTCTCTGCCGTATTGGTCAGCCATTTTTGCGCATGCATCCAACAGACGTTCCACGACGTATCTCTCGTTGAAGACTGGCAGTTGGACAGTTACATGATACTTCTCGCAAGCCTTTCTGGTTGGGAGAGTGTAATCCTGCGCTTTGCGAATCATGAGATAGAAGTTCATACCGTATGGAAAGAACAACATTGATAGTACAACCGACATCCCCAGTAGAAGCGGTTGCATGTCTAAAGCCAAGAGGTGACTTTTCTCCCATTACTCAATAGCAGACGATGCGTATGATTGTAACGAACTCTATTTAAGAGTTATAACGTGCATCGACATATCGCTGAACCCATGAATTGACTGTGAAGTTGATGTCCCTCATATCAGTAATTCATGGAATGAATTGTCAATTTGTTGATAGAGAATCAGACTATTCTTTTATATGAGCTGACCACTATCAGCGTCAACAAGGACGTTGGAGCATGCGAAAAAAGCTGCCCGCCCTTCTGCTGACACTATTCCTGCTGACAGCATTAATTGGTGGCGCCCTAGAGAATACTCCGCAAAGCTTTGCTCTATCGTCCATCAACAACGTGACGTTGTTCGCACGATTGGACAAATCTGTTCCGGCGTACAATGGGATGATTCTTAGCCCGTCTTCTAAGTGGAGTGGGCAACAAACATCTGATGCTTACGGTGAGAACGTCTTCACACTTTATCCGATCCTTGGTCAGCAACTGAAGATCGTTGGAACAATTCTCTTTAGAGTATGGTTAAGGTCAGATTCACCAACCTTTGGAAGAGCAGTGTTTTCATTGTCTGAATTGTCCGTGAATGGCGATCTGAAGGAAGTGACGAGGACAGAAGGCTACGTGGGAATCAACCCTATCATTTCTGACTTCAACTTTGCAATAGCCAATGTTAATAGGACCATTGAGCAAAGCTCAGCTCTGCAATTTCGTTTCGAATACACATCAACTGACCCCAATGTGAGGGTCTATCTGTTATGGAATGATGCGCGCACACCGACGCAGGTAGTTGTGCCTTGCCTTGATCACATCTCCTTCGAACTCAACATCCTTGACAAGAATGGAAAGACTGTCTCAGCCTATAACGCAAACCAAACAGAAGGCAAGACGGGAGTTTGGATAAGAGTAGGGGTGACTGACCCCTTTGGACTTAATGATCTTGAATCTGTTGCTGCCAGCGTAACGGATTCGAAAGGCGTAATGATCATTGACAGTCAAGTTATGTCTCTCGAAAGTATGGGAGCATCATTCTACTCAGGCACGTATGTATTCAACTCAACATTTCCTGTTGGCACCTATTCAGCACTTCCAAGGATCCGGGACATGTCAGGTAACACATACTATATTTCGAGGTTGTTCTCGATATCATATTTCTATGAACTTCACTTCAATCTCGCAGATGAAGATGCCAAACCACTGTCAGAAGCCAATTACACGATTTCGAGCGACGAAATCGTCTACGCTCAAGGTCGTACAAACGCTTCAGGTTGGGCGGTTCAGCGGCTCCCGTCAAGTGATGTCGTGGGAACGTATGCGATAACGGTCCTCTGGAAAAACGCGAAGCTAACAGCGTTCTCAGGGCTGAACATAAGTGGACCGATGACTCTGCATTTCAAGATCAACGTGTTTGAGGTAACCGCAAGATGCGTGCTGTATGGCGTGCCACTATCAGGAGCCTCGGTCCAACTTCTTGCGAATTCTACCGAAGTGGCAAATGCAGTAACTGAACTTGATGGATCCGGCACATTCCACCAGATCCCTGCCGGGCAGTACGTGTTAAGAGTCAAGTACATGTCATATCAGTATGAAACAACAATACTCGTTGAGAAATCCTATGAGATCCTTGTGGCCCTAGAGATACCGTATCTAGGCAGGATACCCTATGCCATTATGGCGCTGGCAGCTATCTCGGCGGTAGTCGTGTTCGTTAAGAGAAAGCGAAAACTCTACTCCGCTCCGATAAGTATCTTGGACAGCCTAGTTGAGGGCGGCTTGCCTTCCTCAGCAACAATAATGATACTGGGACCTTCTGCTTCAGGAAAAACAGTGCTTCTTGAAAACTTGATGAATGAAAGCTTGGAAAAGGGAAGACATTGCGTATTCATCGCAACAATGCAGTTTCCTTCCGAGATTAGAAAAGAAATGAAAGCGATCGGATTCGACATAAGTAAAGCTGAGAAGGCAGAAAGCCTTGCGTTCATAGACTGCTATTCCGCGGCCGCGGGACAAGCATCAATTGAGAAGTATTCAGTCTCGTC
>CAYXJU010000278.1:0-2361 GCA_964464765.1 uncultured Candidatus Bathyarchaeia archaeon
AACGTAGCTTAGATATTTCTTCATTTCTTTCGCGAACCTTCCAGCGTTGTCAGCTATCACTACGCTGCCCTTGTGTAGATGGCTTTCCACGGCCTTCAGATAGTCAAGGTATTCTGTTTTTTCAGCGTCAACAAATACGAGGTCAAACTTTCCACGTAGCCTCGGAATAACCTTCTTAGCGTCGCCTACAATCACCTGTATGATGTGAGCAAGGTTAGCCTGTGCAATGTTCTTCTTGGCAATCTCGGCTTCTTCCGTATCGATCTCGATCGTGACCAATCTAGCGTCGCTGTCAAGGTTTTTGGCCATCAGAATCGCCGAGTAACCGACAAGAGTCCCCACTTCTAGGACCCGTTTTGGCCTAGTTCTTCGAAGAAGTTGGACAAGTACTCTTCCTCTGTCGTGGCCTACTATTGGAAGGAATTCTTTCTCAGAGGCTAGCTCTGTCTCTCTTAGAACTCTGTCGGCTCTACCAACCAATAGTGAATACCGCCTAGTGCTGTAAATTGGACTCAGGGTTTCGTTGCCGATCTTTGCTTTAACCAGTCATGTGTGAAGATTTCTGCTTCTCCACTTGCTATTCCTTCAATGATCTTCTGAGCTGTGTATTCAGCGGTGTCCGGTGGAAAAGGTCCGGTGGGCTCTTGGTCGCTTTCGGGAACTGGCATATCTCTTATAGTGTTCTTTTCGAAATTGGTTAGGGTGATGTACGGGTATACGACGCTCACTGTTATGTTATCATTTTTCAGTTCTTCTCGTGCTGTTAGGCTTATCTGGGCAAGCGCTCTTTTCAGAGATGCGTATGGGCTCATGTTTGGCAAGTTCATGAGCGCAACAGCGGAGCTGATGTTGATGATAGCCCCACCGCCTTGTCTCCTCATGATGGGTATGACCTGCTGCATGGCAACGACGGCTCCGACAACGTCAAGATCGAAGAGATAATGGAACGTGTCTATGTCGATTCTTTCCACGAAGGCGTCATACCCTTGACCGGCGTTGTTGACTAGAATGTCAATAGCTCCGAAGTGCTCTTCTACCGTTTTGACCATCCTCTTGATTTCAAAAATCTTTGCCATATCCGCTGGAACTGCTAGCGAATTCGGGAGCTGATGTGACAGTTGCTCTAACTTCTCTTTTGAACGTGAGACAAGAGCAAGTTTAGCATTTTTTTCAGCGAGAAGCTTAGCCGTCGCTAGGCCAATTCCTGAAGAAGCCCCCGTCAAGATAACAGCCTTACCACGAATATTCACAAGACCACTTTCTTCTGAAAACAGACTACTCGCGAGATCTCCGGAAATGGCTAGTCACTTTCAATCTTTTTCTTTTCGAGCATATTTCTCATCCTTAACAAACCGTTCGAACTTCACGTTCGCAGGTTCTACAGTATATGATCTCGTCATCTGATTCTTCATCGTAGTAAAGTGATGTATGATGAATAGGGCATTCTGGGAGATACTGGTTCGATTTACCCATACTACTCTACCCGTTTTGACGTATTTTCAATAGATGGAAGCTATTCGTGGAGATGCGATTCGTCGATGAGAGAGCGACCGCATTGTGGGCATCTATGCCACGACGTCCAACCAAGCTATTTCCTTTCTTAGATGGAAATCGACATCTAGGACAGGAGTTGACTTGCAGAAGTTTCAGAAGCTCCAATCTGTTCTCCACGAATATTCGTGTCTTCGATAATTCGTATAAACTCTGGTAAGTCACAATTGTGACCTCCCAATCACGTCTATCCTGCAGCGAAGAATTCTACATTTTCTCTTTCATTGTAGGTCGAGGATTGGTCAGCACTATGGCGCCGGGAGAGGGATTTGAACTAAGTTCAGAACCTACTACCGCCTGGCTTGCCTGTAGGATTAAGCCTTTCTGTTATCATAGGCGAAGGAGCGAGGCCAAATTGGTGGACCGAGAGTACACTGAACTTTAAGCACAGGTCAGCACCCTCATCTCAAAGTTGAGAACTCTGAGTTTGATTCATATCGAATTCGAATCTCCCAGGGGAGATCCATGCATACGCACGAATTCATACCGAACCCCTCTTTTTGTGTCCGTTGTAGTGGCTCCGCCCGTATGCAGTTAATTGATAAAATGGGTCCATTTACGTGACTATTCTCCAGCTTCTGTTGAATGATTTCCCAACTGTTCAATCAGTGTTTTTCTGTGGTTGCTTAATGAGTCATTAGTGACAGTAACATGTTTCTGACAAGTGATCATAGATTACTCCAATACTCGCTAATCCTTTCCAGAGAAAAAGGCCATCGACAAATATCTAAGCGTCGGCTCCTTACTGAAGAACCCAAATAAGCATGACACGCATCACAATCGCGGGCCAAGTTCGACAGGGATTGAATT
>CAYXJU010000279.1:0-2349 GCA_964464765.1 uncultured Candidatus Bathyarchaeia archaeon
GAAGAGCAAAGCTTTTCTGGATAGCATCGTCACTGATTGCGATCTCTCCTTGAATGAAAACGCAAAACGGCCTAGACCACGTATCGAATCACTTTCTGACCTCATCTTCGGACTTGCCCTATCGATAGGCGCCATTTCCCTGATCTCGCGCATTCCAGAGACACCGTCCAGAATGTTGATTGACATTGCACAGTTCGGGTTCAGTTTTCTAATCTTAATCTCTGTTTGGCTAAGATACACTAGAATAATGTCAGTTCTTCCATTGGAGGATGACATTATTGTCAGGCTCAACCTTGTGTTGCTCTTTCTCGTCTCGATTGAACCCTATCTCTTCTACCTGAACATCATTCTGGATCTCTCAGCCCATGAACTGCTTCTCAACTCAGCCTCAATACTGTACGCGCTTGACATGACTGGTCTGATGTTGATTCTTGCATTATTCACACATGAACTCGCTAGAGAGGAAAAGGGATTGGTGCCCAAAGACTTGCTCGTCAAGTACAAGCGAGTGAGAAATATCCTCTTCATATCGGCAGCCCTTTTCGCAATCACTGTTCTGCCAGTCTTCTGGACTCTAAAACTGGGGAACCAGCCGATACGCTTCTACTTCTGGTTCATACCCGTAGTGCTCTCGTCAATTATGCGTGTGTTGGAACGCTGATTTCGAGCAGACGAATTATGTTGGTTAGTCTGGGGAAGATTGTGGGAATACAGGTAACGATTCACTACCCTTTCGTCAACTACGAACGAGCTTGAATGCGGCGCTGGGACCCCGCACTACTCTACCAGTACATATAAACTCCACGTGGAATTACATATAATGTAACAAAAAGAAACTGACTTGGGACAAAACATGTCAAGAAGAAGCTCAACAAGAAAAGATGAGACGACTGAACTGATCAGAAAGCTATTGATCGTTCAACTTGGAATCGCTAACGTTCCCCAACAACAAATTCGCAAAATCGCTGGATGTGACATGAGTTTGGTAACTAAAATCATAAAACTCCTACCTCGCAAACAGAAGAAGACCGAGGTTCACAAGAAAGACTGACAAAGCTCTACAAAAACAGAAAGACGTTCTTCCCTACATCGATACTGATATGTTCATCAGGGGTGTTCAAAATATCAGCTTGCTTGACGATGTGTTCTCTTTTCATGACGCCACCTACGGTTCATGCACAGTGCCACACGCTTGTATTTCGTGTTCTCTCAACTACCTTAGTTTGGTAGTGACCACAAGTTTTTTCTGGTAATCAATTCAAGTTGATGTGGGAGAGTTGTTGAACGAAACAGGTCACTTCGGTGAGAGCTATGGATGACACACAATTCGATGTTCTAGCGAAGAGGCTTGACTTGCTCACTCGCCTTCTCGCAATTACGGCAGTTCGTGGCCTTGCACCCAAAGAACAGGTTCGTCTTCTCAGATGGGCAGGTCTCCGCCCAAAGGAAATTGGCGATATACTGAACAAAACTCCAAATGCAATTCGGATCATCATGTTTGAACTCAAGAAGAAAAAGAAGACTTCCAAATGACGGTCTGAATCTTGCCAAAGTTCGCCCAGTTTGGAGTGTTCATCAGTTCTGATCAGCGAGAGTTTTTGACCCTTCGAAAGAGGCTTGAGGAGAGCATTGAGGAAGAAGAATTTCATGACCAACAAATAATGAAAGCCGTCGTGGTAGAGAATGAATATGGGCCAGTGAACATGGAGAAGATCAGTGAAAAGATCGATGAATCATCAATCTATGTTGGTATATTTGGTCGCCAAAAATCTGAATGGACTTTTGAGGAATACCGTGCAGCTAGAGCGAGAGATCTCCCAACTCTGATCTACTACTACAAGAAGCCAAGCAAAAGAGGAAGACCGAGGGAAAAAGAGAAGCGAGGTCGTCCAAGTGAAGTGAAAGAGTTCTTGGACTCAGAAGTGAAACCATTTGTGAATATCAACGGATATGACAAGCCTTACACGAGCAATGCTCAGATTACAGTGGATATTCTGAACCACTTGGCCATGCAGACATCTAGAATGGTCATCGAAGCGGCGAATGTCAGAAAAACTATACACCGGATCACCGTGATGCGCAAAACATGATAGCGAAATTTCACACTTAGCACTCGATAGAGAATTGTTTGTGCCACGAATCTGTAAAATGGTGCGGGGGGTGGGACTCGAACCCACAGGGGAGACACCAAGGTTTCTCCCTCTACCCTCATCCTTGGACATATTGTTCATGACAAAAACCTCAATCAAACTGGCTTTGGGATTCCCTTTGCAAGTTCAATCAGAATGTTTCTTCCTCTAATAGCATCACGCCTTGCAGCGTCTCCGATCGCTGACTCCAGAGGTACCC
>CAYXJU010000280.1:0-2341 GCA_964464765.1 uncultured Candidatus Bathyarchaeia archaeon
CTGCTGGGCATCTTTATCCAAGGAAACTGTCGTCTACTTATCTGGTCGTAGAGTCGCGTTCCAAAGTCGCTTAGGTTAGTTAGAACCTTTTCCTTCTTCTCCTTCACTATGCCCTTTTTCTTCTTCTCCTTCATAAATTAACACACTCTTCAGCAACGGGTTCACGTCTGGTTCCTTCTTCTTGTGAGCTAGTTTTGTTGAAAACGAAGCAATCTTGGGAAGATATTTTGAGAAGATATCCAACCTTTTCTTTTCCCTTTCATGTGAGGCCTTCTTTGAAAGGAATATCGACAGTCGTCTTGCAACTTCTCTGATTGCATTCAAGATCTCGCGTTCAACATCAGGTCTATCAGCAATGAATTCCTTTCCAACAGTCTTGTAAGGTATCTTCGTGCTGCAAAGGTGAACAAATACGGCCAATGGCGTGTCTGGATACACCTTGTAATGTCTCCAGTCTACAAGGTCGTTGACAACTTTGTATGATACATCGCTTGCTTCATCGAAGAGAAGCGGAATCTTGTTTGCAAATCGATACAGTATCGGTTTCCCAGTGTTGGGTATTCCTCCACCACATGCCAAGCCAACCTCGACAACAAATGGGAAGCCTGAATATGCAGCCGGTTTCCTCTGATATACTTCGACAAATTCTGGGTTGAACTCCTTTCTTATTCCAGTCTCTAACAAGTTCTCTCCGAGGGGCGACAAGCAGCTCGCGTCGGGTGGTAAGAAACTATCAAAGTTCTTCATTGCAGTAACTAGTTTGACGATTTCTTCGGATGAAAGTTTCTTCGGTGTCTTTTTTGGATTGATTCCCGCGTATTCAAGGAACTTTCTTGCTATGGTGTTTCCTACTCTCTGAAAGTGTTTCTTCATGAAGTCAAGCATATTTCTTGATTTTGTTTGTTCGATTAGTCTTTGCAGTGTTTCTACGTCAACTCCATGCGGGTGAGATGTCGTCTCTTGTGGGGCCTTAGTCATCGTTGTCGTTGCTCTATCGTACTTGTAGAGTCTTCCTCGTGGGTCCACGAATGTTAGGTTGGCGTAGGGTGCTACGGTTGCTGTTTGCTTAAGATAATCCAAGATCTTTGACATCGCGTGGGTATAGTCTGCTTCAGTCGAGAACTCAAGTGTTGTTCCATGCCACTTGTTCTTGTTCTTATGGACTTTCCTCTTGAGAACGATCGGTCTGTTCCTCTGGATGTCCATCATTAGATGATATTCGTAGATCTTGTTTCGCTTGACGCTTGAGATCACTTTCACAGCTGAATGCGTCGTTATCTGACCGTACAGTATCGCCATTTTGCCGCCTAGTCCGAAGGTTCCTCGCGTCTGTCTCAGTTTGTACTTAGAGCCGAATAGGATCTGACCGAATGCTGATGGTATCACGTCTTCTGGCAAGCCTAATCCGTTATCTTCTATTCTTACATTGTAAACTCCGGGGCCTTCAGAAGGTTCTACAGCGTAGGATATTCTGATGTAGATGTCAGGAGTGATTCCACTGACTTCGCACGCGTCTAGCGAGTTCTCAACAAGTTCTCTTATCGTGGTGTAAATTGCTCTTGAGGGGTTGGTGAAGCCGGCTATGTCTCTGTTTCTATAGAAGAAGTCTGCAGGACTTATTTCTTGAAAGACTTCTGTCATTCTACTTCAGCTTTCTAGATTTGGAAGAGCGAGGATGTTGTTTCTCTGCGCTCTCCAAGGGTTTCTCCCAAAGCTCAATCTTCTCTTTTCTCTTGATCTCACGTCTTCTGTTCCTTAAATATTGAAAGACCGTTGCATGCTGTCTTCCCTTGATTAGCATTTCCACACCCTCTCTCGCCAACGAGGTTGCATCATAGTTTCCAATAATTCCGATCGTATGCCCGTAGATGGATAAGTCGGCTTGTGTTATCTCTTCGATGCTCCTTCGAGATTTTCCGTCTCGTCCAATTATCCTGCCCTTAACTCTTTGGATGTCACTCTCACTCTTCCCAAATAGCTCTCTTAAACTTAGAATATCGAGCATCATATCCTCGTCGAATAATCTGAAAGCCTTTTCCGGTGGGAATCCCCTCGCTATAGCCGCTATAACATCTTTCGCTTTGAGAACAGCCAAGGGATTCACTTCTGGATCTTTTGCTTGAATGACTACCACTCCACTATCGCTATTGACATTTAGGATGACACTCAGATCGCGTTCTATCCGGTCTTTCACTTTGCCTTCTTCGCCAATCAGTACTCCAAGTCTATCTTTGGAAATTAGAGTGCTGACTTCAGTCAATTCCGCTCACCATCTTGTTGTAGACTTCTGATTGTGGTACGACCTTAACACCGTGAGCTGCGAAGAAGGTGTTGATGTTAA
>CAYXJU010000281.1:0-2325 GCA_964464765.1 uncultured Candidatus Bathyarchaeia archaeon
TCTCAAGACTCCTCCTTGAGAATCACATGGGCATGGTCCCAGACAAGTTGGAGAGTCTTCTTGAGCTGCCATCCGTAGGACGAAAAACCGCTAACTGCGTATTGGTCTATGCATTCAAGAAGCCAGCGATCCCCGTTGACACGCATGTTCATCGCATATCAAACAGGCTCGGGCTAACAAAGACGAAGACACCCGAAGATACTGAACAGAAGTTGAGGGAGGTCGTTAAAGAAAGGTACTGGCTAGATCTGAACGATATCTTCGTCAGTTTTGGCAAAACTATTTGCAGACCAATCGGACCAAAACATGATGTCTGCAGATTGAAAGACTACTGTGCTTACTACAAGAAGCTTCTGGAAACGCGTAGAACTTGGTCCTGTGCAACGATGGGTTAGATTGGTGTTGTGAGTGTGGGTTGATATTGTGATTGGTGGATATAGGTTTTCCAGAATTGTTTGTAGAATTTTGGATTCGTGTATCTGACGAGGATGATTTGGAGAATGTTCTCTAGGCCTTCTGTGCTCCAGTGCATCCATTTATGTTTACAACGTTTCGAGATTTCTCCCATCAGTCGTTCGATCACGTTTGACGTGTAGGGTATCTGGATATTCTTCAACGCGAGTTTTGCGAATGTCACCATGAACCTGGCGTTTGATTTGATGAAGACCGCTGTCTTTGGGTAGCCTTTCCTCTTCAGGTCGTCTGCAAGTGTGATGAGCCCTTTCACCGTGTCTTCTATCCTTCTCTTCAACGCCTCTTCATCATTGTCTTCCACGTGTTTCTTGACTGAGTTGATGAGTGTGTAGAGGAGTTGTTTCATCTCGATGCTTACGGTTTCTCTCTCCTGTCTGTTCATGCCTTCAGCCCATAGTTTGTAGAGGGAGTCTTTCACCGCATGAACCAGATCTAACTGTCTATTCTCATAGTCTAGGTTGAGTCGTATGCCTCGATCCGCATCTCCAACAAGGCTGCTCTTGCTTGTGTTGACGGCTCTTCCTACATGGCTCCAGTCTCGGTTGACGGAAGCGTGGATAAGCGTCTTTCTATGCGTGTCTTGGTCATATCCGATTATGACGCGTACATGGTTCAGGGTGGAGTAGACGCTGTGAGTCTTGGTGCCGTCAGCCATTACTACAGGCGAATCTTCACGGCATACTCTGGCTTGGTTTGCTTCGCCTAGTTGTCTACCTATCTCCTGTACGAAGCTGTGGATGGTACGCTTAGGAACCTTGACTCCTGTATGATTCATGAAGTCGGTTTGAGCGTCTTGGTAGGATAGGCGGGAGGCTTTGTCCGCTAGGAGCATTCTCACGTCTCGACTGTACTTGCGCTTCTCAATATTCAACGTGTATATGATGGGGGAGAATACTCTCCGGCCTCTCTTTACCTTGACAACTGTGAAGACGACTCTTCCAAGCTTAGTTACCAAGCTTCGTCGATAGCTGGTTGAACGCCTCCAACCTAAAGTCTCAAGATCCTCCACCAAATTGACTTGGAAAGTTTCTATCGCCTTGGACAGACTCGTAAGGGTCTTGATCTGCTCCCGTTCGATTAGGTCCGCTAAATCTATACGCGTGGTTACCTCGGTCTCTAACAGGGCTTACTCTCCTCCTTTGTGCTGTTCCTCACAACACATGGAGGCGGGTGAGCCTCACAAATCTAACCCATCACTGCACGGCACGTAGAACTTGACTCTGGATTTGACACAATTGGAGGGGTCTATGAGTTTTCTATTTTACTTCAACAACCTTAACGTCTACTCGTTTCTTGCATTTCTCGCAATAGATGAAATCTCTATAGATCTCGCCTTCCTTGTATGTTCCAATCGTTGGAAGCTTGTCGTAGCGACTATCGAATTTTGCTTTGCACGCAAGACATCTCAGTTTGACGTGAGGTTCGCTCATCTGTGATTCCTTGAAGTTGAGTTGTATACCCATGAAAAGTAGATGCGTCCTTCTTTAGCTTTTGCGTCGGTTATTGAACAATCATTTAATATGATCAGCGAAGCTATTCTTATGGTGGAGGCTATGAAATGGTATCTGCTTGTATCCTCGTGCGGTCAGAAAAGGGGAAGTTCGATGACGTAGTTGCTGCACTCAAACAAATAAGAGAGGTGAAGCGAATCTTTCCCGTTTTGGGCAGATTCGACGCCGTTGTAGATCTGGAAGTACCGGACTACAAGATGTTGGGACCGTCAATACTTAAGATGGCGAAGATGGCTGGCGTTGTATTCACTGAAAGTCTTGTGGAGGTTCAGGTTTAGGAGGTCAAATGCGTTGTTGAATGCATGCATACTTACAAAGACGATGCCAACCAGAACAGAGA
>CAYXJU010000282.1:0-2316 GCA_964464765.1 uncultured Candidatus Bathyarchaeia archaeon
CGGTCTTTCCATAGTCATCAATGAATGCTTATAAGATTTTCGACACATGTCGATTAAAGCATCGACAATAACGAAAGTATTAAATACCTCTGCCCACGCAGTATTAGGGCATGAAAAGCAACATTCCTGTCATTGATACCCACAAGTACGACCGATATTTCAATGCTATATTGACACCATTCAAACAGGATAGTCTAGAGATTGACGAAGACCTATTCAGAGAACACTTGAGACGCTACACCAGAGATCCTGACTTCCTGAGGATTGGTGGTGCCATAATCGTCAATCCTGAAGCTGGAGAAACATTTTATCTAACGCAAGAGGAACAAGACTCATTAACAAAGATAACCTTGCAAGAACGCCCGAAAGATATGCCGGTGTTTTCAGGATTCTATGGAGTCAGTATGGAAGAAATCATCAGTTCAGCGCTTCAAACCAAGTCGCTTGGCGTTGACGGCCTCTTTGTCTTTCCACCCACCGGAACAATGGAAGTTGGAGTAGCAATAGATACAGCCAAGAACCCTGAGATTTGGACCGACTTCGTAAGAGCCATCGCCGTGGCTACACAATTGCCCCTAATACTTCACCCAGCTGCACCACGAACTCAACAGTGGGGAGGATCGTTAGCAGTAGAATCCGTAAGAATGTTGGTGGAAGAGGTACCAAGCATTGTTGGATACAAGTTCATCTACGGACTCGAACACGCTTCCTTCCGCGTCGCCCAATTTCTCCGCTCTTTTCCTCGACATGTCGCAATCTTGAACGCCCCTGTGGCTGAGCCGCAAGCACTCGTTCTGGGTCTCGTTGATGGAGCAGTGTCTGGCGGACTCAATTTCATGAAGGAACCTATAGTGGAACACCTACTTGCGTGGCAAGCAGGGGACATGAAGAAGGTAAAGAAGATCTGGAGCGAGCAGGTTATACCCATTAATAGCGCGGTGTACGATGACCACAGTAGACTTCATATCCATTACAAGATCGCTACGTGGATTCGTGGATTTATTCCACACCCATTCATGAGACCTCCAATGCCACCTCCAAGATTGGATGAAATCGAGATAATATTCAAAGCGATCGATAAGGCGGGATTAAGCCACATAAGCCGTTCAGAACTTAACCGGACCTACGCAACCAAGAAGAAGGTTCTTGAATCATTCTGGAAGAAACTTCGTGTACCGATTGAGATTAAGGCCTAGTGAACAAAGTGGGTGCGATATCCCCCATTCTTTTTTTTCTCAGCAGTCAAATCCATTTGACAGGAATGAAAAGGAGTGCCAAACAGAGATCTAAATCCTATTATGATCGAATACTAGGTTCTAGGCTCGAACATTAGATTCCATGGATTCAGCCTTGCTCAGGTATATCACTTCCTCAGGAACTACTACCTGCAGACAATAAGGTTGCTAATAGGTCCTTTGGGATGACTCTGGCTTACTGGCCTATTTTGGTGAGTTTGTCAGATGTTGAAATGAGGCTCCTTCCATCTCTCGAATCCCGTCAGAGAGTAAGTGTACACAAAAAGCAGTTATTGCTTGATCGAAAATGTAGTTTGCATGGTCAATGACCGATGGAACATAGAATTACTAGACATAGCTGGACGGACCAACTGGAGTTGATCCCCTTCTAAGCAGATAGACTTATCTTCTTGCATCTCAAGATTTATGACTTGAGAAGAAGATGGTATCGGTAAGAGACCTAATGACAAAAGATGTTGCCACTATAGATATAAGTAAGACAGTCCATGACGCAGCGAGTCTAATGAGCAGGAGAGGCGTTAGTTGCTTGGTGATTACTGAGGAAAAGGCTCCTATTGGAATGGTTACTGAAAGAGATTTTGTACAAGCAGTAGTAGTTAACAAACTTCCATTTAAAACCAATATATCTGAGATCATGAAAAAGCCCCTGATCACAATAGACCCCGACTCCTCACTTAGAGAAGCTGCTAGATTGATGAATAGACACAGGATTAGAAGACTCCCAGTTTTCAAGGAAGGAAAGATCGTTGGAATAATCACTTGTACGGATTTCTCAAGGCAACTGGGCAGAAGAACCATAACCGAAGATCTACTTGAAACGATGGTGCGCCATTTTCCAAGACACGAAGCCGCGGAGAACGATCTCTGACTACCAGAAACTATGATGAATCACTTCTTCAATAGGGATCTCTTGTTGATCGACTAGATGCTTTCCTTTGGCTCGTTTCAGTTCTAAAATTACCTTCCTGATTCAGGTTGGAAAAACCTCATCATGGTGACATTAGCTCAGAATAAGAACCCTGACTAGAAAAGATTCATATACTCGAACAATTGCTTGTTT
>CAYXJU010000283.1:0-2314 GCA_964464765.1 uncultured Candidatus Bathyarchaeia archaeon
CACATGGCTTCGACCTGTGTACGCGCTTGAGTTCCGGCACCAAACACCGCCAGCACATGGGAGTCTCTCCTCGCAAGCAGATCTGTGGCAACTCCTGACGTGGCACCAGTACGCAGAGAGGTGAGATATGCCCCCTCCAAGACGGCTATGGGTTGTCCCGTCTGTGTGCTAAGAACCGCGACCAATCCAGTTATAGATGGTAAACCATGTAACGTATTGCTGGAATAGACTGAGACAATTTTCACGCCGAGAGCATCACCCCTCCGCAGATAAGCTGGCATAATCAGCGTGATGCCAGATTGGCCTGCAATAGAGGTTCGGAGGGGTACATCGACCTCTCCTGATGAAAGTTCACGAAATATATTCTTCATCATCTCGATGGCTTCACGCATCGTTAAGGCGCGACGAATATCAGTCTCCGAGAGTACTCTAAGCATTGACGAATTCAAACCCCGTTATCTAGAAAGAAATGCACACCCTAGTAAGATACTTTTTCCAAACTCAGCAATCGCTGGTTAACCTCAGAAAGTTTAATAATCAAGCATCTGTCGATGACTTGGAGTTGGCGGCCATAGCTGGGAGCTAGGACCCGTACCCATTCCGCACACGGAAGTGAATCTCCCAGGCGATTCAAGTGGTAGTGTGGTGCGAAAGCCCACGCGAAACTTGGACCGCTGCCAACCCCATTTTCAGAATATCGTTGATTTTGACTCACGTTGCAAGAGACATTCATGGAGCCAATTGGTCTCTCAAAAGCAACATCGGTGAAAACATTTATCTCTATGTCCAGTTCTCATGCCTTGCGTCATTACGTAGGTGCTGATATGCAAATTTCTCCGACCCTCCTGCTGAATAACGATACTTGGTTACAGATACTGCCGGGTCTGGACGAAAAGTCGGCTCTGGGAAACGTTATCTCCATGCTAATGTACCTGTCATTTATCTTCTTCATCTTCTTCGGACAAAAAATCCAAGTTCGCTTGATGCTCTTTGAGATAGATGGAACTCTGAAGAAACTTGAGTTCATGAAGAATGATGCAAAAGGCCTCTTGTTCAAAACCGTGAAAGAGATTGGAAAACCTACCGTGGACCCCACGGCGATGCTTAACAGACTCTTAGAACAATTCTTGATATCACCAGTAGATATGGATCCAGCGGGAATCGTGTACAAGTTCGATCACCTGCTGGATGTACGGGATACAAAGTTCAAGGACGATGTGAAAAGCATAGCACCCGCAGCCGACGAGTCACAAATCAACAATCTCGAAAACCTTGTTGAAGGTGCACTTGCACTAAACACGATATACAGAATAATTAGACACTTCTACCTCCTCGGAAAGAAAACCTCAAGCTTCTACATAATCCTACAGATTCAGATGATCCTTCCACTCGTGATGCAAGAAGCCGAGGCTTTGGGGGGCGCCTGCAAAGCTTTCTCTCAAGGACAACCAATCGGTGATGGAATAGGTCCGATGATAATTTCGAAACTCATGAGAGACAAGGAGAAGAGAAAAATCGAGAAGGACATGGTTGTAGCCGAGACCTTGATAGAAGGCAGAAGAGTGTTTCTCCTGAAAGCAGAAGGGCCGGGAGGAAACGTCGGTAAGCCAGGCGACGCAATAAGGAAAGTGGTCGAAGAGCAAGATGGAAAGATTTCGATGATCGTGATGATTGATGCAGCGCTGAAATTTGAGGGTGAAGAGACCGGAGAGATCAGTGAAGGCATAGGGGCTGCGATAGGTGGAATTGGTACAGAACGTTTCAAGATTGAGGAAGAGGCTCAGAAGTTCAAGATTCCAGTATACGCGATGATAGTTAAGGAAAGCATACAAGAAGCGATTCTACCGATGAAAAAGAGCATTGCTGAATCAGTTGACAAGACCTTACCAAGAATCAACAGTCTCATCGTTGAACGGAGCAAAGAAGGTGAAGCCATAATAATCGCGGGAATTGGAAACACAATCGGCGTGGGGCAATAGGTGAAAAACTTGGCTAAAACACCTGCCAGAAATTACCTGTACATGGTCATTCTTTTCAGTGTACTAGTATTGGTTTACTCATTCTACGTTCTGTACTCAGCACTTGGATACTACCAGAGAGGCGACACCATGAACTTCTACTACGGATTATTTGCAAGCGGTGTAGGCATGGTCTTAGCCTTCTCCTCATTATTGCACATGAGAAGACGACTACTAGCGATCCAGAGATCCATCTTACGTGTACTGACCACAGTCATCTGTGAGAAATGTGGCTTCAAAATCGTGAGGAATTTCGGAACCGGAGACTATGTGAACAGGCAAGTCGGTAAATGTCA
>CAYXJU010000284.1:0-2300 GCA_964464765.1 uncultured Candidatus Bathyarchaeia archaeon
CATTCGTGTAAGCAGATGTGTGCGAGATGTGGCAGATTCCACAGATTCTCTCCGCCAGAGTCAGTGCCCTTTTGTAGTTCTTGTCCTCAAAAAGTTTCAGAATTCCTCTATGGTTCCACCCAAGCTTGATTTCAGCATCAAGAATTTCTTCGCCATTAACCTTGAGTCTCCAATAGACGCTCTCGATCAGGGCAGGGTGGTAAGGCCCCAAGAGAATCAGAGACTGTTGTGCCTTCAGCGGATTTTGCGAAAGAGCTATCACTTTCTCAGCATTGTCTGGATTCTTCTCTTCGGTTGCGCTTTCAACAGCGCTTGGCCATTCGTAGGGGAGCCACAGGTGATTAGTTATTGGATTCCCATTGAACTTGACCCTAGTGAAGTCCATCATTTCTCTTTCGGGCCAAATGGCTTCCTCACTCACTCGAGCTAGCGAATCTATCTGTGGGTCTTCTCTAGGAATTTTGACCTTGAAATTGAGGTGAAGTTGCTTTTCTAAGTGATCGAGTGCGTAATGGTATACGACATCAAATCCTTCCAGGCCTACATCTATGACTGATATGTGAGCAAGTCTTGCCTTGACGGAGTCTCTGAGGTAATGAGCAATATCTGGAAGCTTTTCTGCGGGTATCTGGTAGTTGAATCGATTGCTGCGCAGACTTGTCTCAGCTGCAGCTTGTGAGCCTATAATGCTCTTGACTTCAGATCGGACTTGAGTACTCAGGCTCAATTGCCACACCATTTGCTGTCTTCTATTTCTAGAAACTGATTCGTCTACGTTGCCGCCTCCTTAGCGTCTCCATGTTCAGATTCAGTGTTTCGGTCAGCCTTGTCTGGAACCAAAGAGATTTGAGGGGAGAACATTTCATCGGCAGAGACGTACGGAGGTTTGCCTGCTCCTCCTATGAAAATGGCTTCAGGATTCTTCTTCTGTGGAAAGGCAATAGGAATTGTCGCGGTGAAGAGTATGTAGAAGAGGGCTATGGAGATGAGTTCTGCAGATAGAAAGACCTCGACCAAGTTTCTTGCCACAAGTATTCCAAATGATCCTCCGACAAGTACAAAAGCCGCAAAAACCGATGGGTATCTTCTCACGCCATATTTCTTCAGTCTTCCATTTGAGTTCAACTACGGTCCTCCAAGCTCAGCTAGATTTCTATGCCCATAGCCTTGGCTACCAACTCGGTCAGATCCATCGCTTCCAACGTGTCCTCATTCTCTGCGATTGAGTCGAGTATGTTCAGTTTGCACGAAGCGCACGTGGACGCAACCATTTCGGCTCCTACATCATGGGCCTGATCCAGTTTCTCTTTGCCAAGTTCCAAAGCCCACTTAGGATTTGTTCCCTTCACGACGCCACCTGCTCCGCAGCATTGTGCTAAGTTTCTGTTGTGTGCAAATTCGATCAGTTTCACTCCTGGAATGCTGCTCAGAACTTTGCGTGGTGGTTCGTACACGCCCACGTGTCGGCCAAGTTCGCATGGATCGTGGTATGCAATTGCCTTTTCTATTTTCTCAGTGAATTTCAGTTTGCCTTCGCCAATCTTCTTTTCGAGGAATTGGGATATGTGCATTACCTCTACTCCCAAATCCCCGATTAGTCTTGGATATTCATGCGCGAAGACGCGATAGCAGCCAGGGCAGGCCGTGAGAACGGTCTTCGCTCCAGTCTCCTGTATGTTTTTTCTGTTGAGTTCTGCAAGTTCCTCCGCATGTTCAAGTTTTCCAGTTTGGAATAGTGGATTTCCACAACAGAGCTCTTTTTGACCCATGTAGGTCCAGTTAACGTTGAGTTTGTTCAGGATGAGTGAAGTTGCGGCTGATACGCTTAGAGCTCTTCCGAAGAGTGATGCAACACATCCCGCGAAGTAGACTAGATCAGCTTTTCCTCCAACCTTTACTTTGTCTTGTAGGTTGAAGTAGTCAATCCACTCGGTTCGAGCCTCTGTTGGAAGAGCGTAAATGTTTTTGTTCTCTTTAACTGTGGATGCTAGACTGTCAACCACTTCCGGGTTCAGTTTCTTCTCGACCAAGTAAGTTCTGGCGGCTTTTATCGCGTCAGCGCATCTTACTCCCGCTGGGCATCGCCAGGTGCAGTAGGCGCATTGTACACACTTGTACATTGCATCTCGTATGTTTTCGTTGGGCTCCAGTCTCTTTTCGATCAAAGCTTTGATTGTCTGCATTCTTCCCCGCGGAGTATAGGTCTCCCAACTGGTGAACCCCCCAGGACACCAGTTGACGCAGAATCCGCATCTTATGCACTTATGAACGTCTGGATAATATTCCGTAATTTGGTATTC
>CAYXJU010000285.1:0-2298 GCA_964464765.1 uncultured Candidatus Bathyarchaeia archaeon
GTTCAATGTAGGGTTGAGTACATGACCTCAGAAGCCGCGTCGGCCGTGCTAAATCTGACGCCGGGAATCGTTTTTCATGACATGGCCATAACGCAATTCACTGTGAGCCCGAACTCAGTTCAAAAAGGTGAACTGATCACGTTTGAGATAAATCTCAAGAACATGGGAAATACTCGTAAAAGTTTCGAGTTGAGAACAAGTTTTGACGGGTCAATCCTTGACAGTAGGACTGTAACTCTCAACCCTGAAGAGTCTACGACTGTAAGCTTCTCATGGAATACGAGTGACGTGGAAGGAGGAAAGTATTTGGTAACCGCAAAGGTAGATCCAGATGGAAACATTTGGGAGACAGACAAAACAAACAATGTTGCAACGGCATTCGTGGAGGTAGTTGCTTCGACAGGCGTCGCCGTCACTCTCATAATTGTATTCATAATCATCATGACAACGGCAGTGGCGGGAACAGCCTATGCAAAGTTCAGGCATGGGGCATCCGAACCTTTGTGCCCAGTTGATTATGCTCCTTTGAAGTATTCCAGAGAAACTGGGCAATGGTATTGTCTAAAATGCAGAAGAATTTACAAACTCAGATAGACCTGTTCATTGTTTGATGCAAACAATCTAGTAGAAGACACAGATAATGTCTCACCTGAGAAGATTGAGAGCTTTTCAAGTGATGAGTGAACATGTGGTGACCGGTAGACTGGATGATCGTCTCTCAAGAATCGCAATCCAAGAGTGCGGGTTCTCTTGTGGACGTTTGAGAATGTCTTCGGCAAGGTACCGTCTCTGGACATTCCACACTATCATTCCATAAGGCGGTCTCCAGATAGTTAGTGCTGAGAAAACAGTCACCACGGGAAAACCATTTGAAGTCCGAATCACGGTCGGTCCACACACTAGTACAGCAGAGCACTCGACAAAGAAGATTGAGATGCCTCCAAGAAAAGAACAGGTAATTCAATCCAGTTATCCTACAGCAATCAATCTTGTGCCCATCTACAGTGAACCAGACATCAAGCTAAACCTGAAACTCAACAAAGGTGACATAATCTACGCTGTGGAATACTGCAATCTACACGGTCTATGGGAAGGACGAAAGACAGTCAAAGTTACATGACCGCAAGACAACATTTCTGTTTCCTTGATAGCTGAGCGTCTTCGCGTAACGTGCGCCTTGAGTCCCTTTTATCATCGCACAGTAATCAGCAGCACATATTCCACCAGCTTTGTTGAGCTTTAGAGAAGTCTCGATAAGAGATCATGGGTCAGACTTGGCATGATAATCGTTTTTCTGCGAAACGAAGCCAATGCCTTTAGCTCTTGCATCCTTGACTTTGAGTAACATGATCATGGCTCGGTAGAATTGTCGTTCTAAGCTGGAGTCGTAGCGTATCGTCAAAGCATCTGTTTGCGGGGCTAAATGCTTCTCCCTGTACCTTTCCCCTCTAGTTTTTCTTGTTCTGTTCAGTGTCTCCTCAGCTTCACGTTTCTCCGCGGTAATCGTTACTGGATCCGGATAGCGAAAGCGGTTTAGTCTGGAATCCTCCAATTCCTGAAAATGGATGGGAGCATAGGCCAATTCCTCTTCAATCTTAGCCTTCTCAGCTCGAATGATCCTGTAACGTCTCCATAGTGATGAAGCCATCTGCTCGATCAGAATATTCTCAAGTGTAGTTTGAGGCTCAAAATCTCTTCGCAGACTATCCAACAACGACACGTATTCCTCAGGCTTCTCAGAACCTGTCACCACAATCTTTTCCGCTGTCAAACCATGCTTTAGAGCGTTGAATCTCGTCAGCGAAGTATCAATAGGCCCAGTTGACTTCAAAGCGTTCACTCGATTAGCCACAGTCCGAGCTTCAGAAGCTAAAGAATTCTTTTCATCCAACTTCAACCAGTCTCACCCGCTCCCTGCTATACTATTATCCTGTGTAATTGGCTTCTTCATCCTCATCTCACGAATTCGGAGTTTGTTCGATTCTGATAGCATTTGTTACAGAGTCTGACATATTCATCTGGGATTAGGGCTTCATGTCGAATGCGTCGAGTTGAAACTTCTTCACTCTCTCTGCCACAATGTTGACATTTGATTAATGGTCTCATGAACTTCTGAAACTCTCGTTCAAACTCAACCTCTAGGTTTTCATCATAGTGGCCTGATGGGTCATTTACGACTCCTGTTTGATGTATGCCAAGCAAGTGAGCCTTGATGTTGATCAATGTCACGTTACGCAGTTCCACGAGTTGCCGCAAAACTTTGCTCCATTGAAGCGACATGCGATTATTGTTCTCTTT
>CAYXJU010000286.1:0-2291 GCA_964464765.1 uncultured Candidatus Bathyarchaeia archaeon
CTCATCACTGAAAGCAGGCGTCTATACTGACCAAGGTCCTCTTAAATAAATTACGTTATCAACAGGCATCAGGGCGCTCAGATGCTCTTCGAGGTATGTGAATAGGCCTGCTGAGATCGAGACATACAGACATGTCTGAGGGGCGCAGCCCACCATATTAGAAACGTAAATACCCCGCGCTCAATCGAGAATAAGCGGGTGTAAGCCGTCGGATTATCAGCATAATGAAGCTAACCGAGGCGAGGCGGATGTTTATTCAGGAATGAGGGGATAGAGGCTTCATGTCCTTCTTCCAGTCCACGGGACATAGTCCTCCTGATTTGAGGGCCTCTAGCACTCGGACCAGTTCTTCCACGCTCCTTCCAACATTCATGTTATGAATATTGACGAATTGCACAGTACCTTGTGGATCGATTATGAATGTCCCCCTCAAAGATACAGATCCGTCTGGACGTAGAACTCCGTACTGCTTACTCACTTTTTTGTCGACATCTGACAGTAGTGGGTGGTCGAGGCCTCCAAGCTCTTTTGCCCACTTCTTATGCGACTGTACATCTTGTACGCTAATGCCGAGAACTTCGGCGTTCAACTGTTTGAACTTGTCCAACATTTCGTTAAGCTTTGGAACTTCAGTGCTGCACACAGGTGTGAAATCCTTAGGATAGAAGAACACGACTACATATTTCCCTTTGTAGTCGCTAAGAGAGATATCACGGTCGAAGGTGCTGGGAAGCGTGAATTCTGGGGCTTTCTTTTCTACACCGATTCCAGCGGAAGATTTCTGATTCATATGATTCCTTCTTCGTGCTAACGTTCTGCCTTCTTACCTTCCTTGGCGTAGTAGTCGTATGTTGGTTCCCTGTAGACGTAGCAGATTACGCCGCCTATGATGATTAGAATGGCGCTTCCAGCTACGAGTTGGGTTCTGAAATCTTGTATTCCTATGAGCCCTACGCTTAGACTGAGAAGAATTGCTCCAACAATTATGCCTCTCATTCCAGCCTTCAAGAGTAGCCGCTTGGACGCGAAGCTGTAGCATTCTAAAGCTTCGAGGGCACAAACAATGCCTACAATCAATACGACGAGTGTAACAAAAGTCACTATTCTCAGCGTGAATGGGTAGACTGTTGCGATGGGAATCATGACTATGGTGCTTACGAGGGTGATTACGCCCCCTATCAGGAAGAAAGCTGCTGCCAAGTCAAGAAGGCTTCTTTTCAAAATTGCTTCTTTCGCCAAATTTCATACCTTGAAAAAGCACGAGGTGCCTTCTCTTGATATAAGACTGTCGTTTGCGAACTCTGCAATCCTAAGTTACTGAGAGTCTTGTTCAGTCAAGCTCCAATTTTCAAGAGCCTTCGACATATACGACTCGAACTTTTTCAGTCAACGTCCTCCCAACATGTTTATGCTCTTCACCGCCGGGGATGACTATGAAGTCTCCAGGCGTATAGACGACCGTTTCGTTCTCAAACTTGATTTCAAGCATTCCATCAATAACATATCCGCAATGGGTCTTGCCGCACGAATGAGGCGACATTTCTTTCGTGTACTCTACGAGTCGGATTCGTTTGTTCATTGAATTGAAGCATTTCTGATTCAACCCCGGCATCAGTGTTTCCCAAGCTAATGATTTGAAATCCACTTTATACCGACTCATGCTCATTCCAACTTTCACTGTGATAAGTGAGAACCAAAACAGAATTATGTGCCTACCTCTTGACATAAATACAGTTGCCGGCGGCGCCTATCATGTCGGAACATTCGTTTGGGCCGCCTGTCTTATGGGAAACATGAAGCAATAAGAACTCAGAATTAGCCCTATGATAATGGTCTCGGTGATACTAGATGGAACGAATCTACTTCGCAACACCTTGGGACAATTTGGTCAAGAGCATGACAATCGGAATCGTCGCTCTCATCGTCTCTCTCACAATCGTTTTCGTTCTCGTCATAGATAATCTCTCAATTCTAGCAGGAGTGTTGATGCTCTATGGCGCAGTCCTAGTGCTTCCCTATCTTTGGGTTCCGCAAGGATACGCCGTCGCTGATAATGAGATTGTTGTGAGAAGATTGGTTGGTGACATGAAGATCAATGTCGCTCAGAAACCTGTGCGATGGAAATGGACGTGGTGGGGAATTAGACTATTCGGTAGCGGAGGTTTCTGCGGCTATTATGGCTTCTTCAGCTTCAGAGGCATTGGAATAGTTCGCATGTATGCAACCAACAGGCATAATCTCGTCCTCATTAAAGATGAAAGAGGCAAACAATTCCTGCTCAGTCCAGCAGA
>CAYXJU010000287.1:0-2264 GCA_964464765.1 uncultured Candidatus Bathyarchaeia archaeon
ATGTTAACGACTTCCAGAGATTTCTATTATTTATTTTTTAGAATTCAAATAGTAGATATGAAGAGAGGACCAAAGCCCTTAGCCGTACTACTGATACCGAAGATCCTACATGTGCTAGAAGAAGCCAACTGCGATCTTAGAGCTTGGACTATAACAGTAAGACTACGTGAGCTGACAGGAAGAAAGAGTTTGAAGTGGGAGACAGTGCAGAAATCCTTAGAGAAGATGACCAAAGAACAAATCATTTTCAAGTATCAAGATCCAACTGGCATAGTAACTTATTCGAAGCATCCAATCGTCAGAGAGAGTTCTTTTCTAACCTTAGACAGGTCGCCTGGAGGCTTATCCAGCAGAAATTGCTCATAACGCAAGAATCTAATCCATAACTACTTTCCTAATTCTTCCAGAATCGACTTGATCTTTTTCTTCAGAACAGGCAAGTCTGCTTTTACGACATCCCAAGCCAACTCGAAATCCACACCAAAATACTTGTGAATCAACTTGTCTCTCATCCTGCTCATCTCGCTCCAAGGCACATCCCTATACTTCTTAGCAAATTCGTCGGGAATGTTCTTTGTAGCCTCTCCGATAATTTCCAATCTCCTGATAACTGCATCCTGCGTAAGTGCTGTAGACATGAACGTCTCTTTTGACATATCCTTCGTGAATTCCTCTATCTTCTCTATGCTCTCCAAGATGTGGCTAAGGAAGACCCTGGCGTCCTTCTTCATATCACCCTCACTTCTTCCTTCAGAATCCGCTCCCTTATCAACGGATGAATCGAATTGTATGTCAGAACATCAACCTTCTTCCTCAACTTCTTCTCCAGCTCTAGTTCCAATCCTGCCAGATCAAGCAGACTCTTCCTTCCCCTAAACTCGATAAGAATGTCAATATCGCTTCCCCGCTTTGCTTCTCCACGAACAATCGATCCGAACAGGCCAGCTCTAGCTACGTCATGCTTTTTCAGCACAGGCACGATGCTTTTTTCAATCTGCTTGAGTTTCACTCAACTCACCCACATAATTTCTTTGAACTCCCAACTTAAATAATACATCATCTCGTCCTATGAACTAGCCTCTTCATCTCCTCTGAGCAGAGCATGCGTTCTCAACCTTCTGCCTCGACCTCAATACAGTAGCAATAGTCATCACCCACGAAATAGAAATCCTTCAAATACAATGCTCCAGATTCTATCTCACACACAACACATAATAGCCTTCCTTTGCAACAGTTCCTCAGCCATCGAACCTCACAACCTCCATAGCTTTCTAGGCAATCACATCGAGATTCCAAGCTAGTAGACAAAACCTAAAAGGTCTTTGAAGGAGATTTACTGTCGAAGGTTCTTGGCCAAATTCTGCCAGAAATGTGGTAAGAAACTAGGGTTTCTCTCAAAAGAAACCTATTGCACCAGCTGCATTGAACAAAGTCTGCCTCGTTGCCCAACGTGTAACACCCCCCTTAGCGGTCAGTAGCGTTAATCCCGGTACAACCAACTGTGCCGAGTTCAGAGTTCCTGAAGTGATCACCGTCCAAGTCTGCAAGAAATGTATGAGAACAAGTGTAGATCTGAACCAGATACCTGATGATTTGATTTCCGTCTTCATCGGTCGAGTGGTTCGAACAGATCGAGAAAACTACAATAGGCGGATTGTCCAGATTCAACCAAACTATCCTCAAGATGTCTCAAAGGAGATTCTCAAGTTCTCATTCTATCATCCAATCAAGAAAGGAGATAGGGTGGCGGTCGCGGGATCTATATCGACCAATTGGATCGAACCGGTACTAGTTAGAAACGTGTCAGCAGATTCCGAGAAGACAGGCGGCAAAGTTGTTGCCGAAGTCCGACTCAGAATTGAGGGAAGGAGGGATCTAGTGGTAGACAGCCCATTAGTCATGAAGGCCCGAAGGCGAATTGACGAGATGCTGAAGTCATATGAACAGCAAATCGAGAAAACAATAACACCTTCTGAACATGAAGTTTCTGCATCAGAATTTGAGATGCTCGTGGCTGATCTGTTTGAAAGATTGGGTTTCCAGAATGTCAGGATCTCTGGTGGACCGGGCGACAAAGGCGTTGACATAGAGGCATCCAGAGTAGATGAGAACAGTGAGAGAATATTCAGAACCATAATTCAATGCAAACATCAGAATATTCTTCATCGTGTCATGCCAACACAAATCAGAGACTTTGCCCACACGATAGAAAGAGAGAAAAAGGACGGTGTTCAGCGTGGGTATTTCGTAACGTCTTCATATTT
>CAYXJU010000288.1:0-2262 GCA_964464765.1 uncultured Candidatus Bathyarchaeia archaeon
GTGTCGCTCTGTTCTTCCACTGCCGAAACAAAGATTTCTTTTCCATTCGACGCCTCGTATTCGTCTACAACAATCTTGAAGCTTTCTGGATCAGGTTGCATGCCAGTCTTCAAGTATCGAAGTCCAACTTCTCTGCATCTTATGCACCTGCAATGAACATTCATCTCGACCATTTTTCTCTCGATTAATTGACGGAGATTGCCTTTCTTGACCCCTGCAACTATAAGCTGTGCTGGAATGTCACGTTGAACGCGCATTATCCTTATCCAAGGCGGAACCTTCGCCTTTACTCTGGCAACAACCTCAGCTGCTTCCTCGGATGAGTAGGGACGATAGTCGCCTTTTGTCCACATTTCGTGTGTTTGTGTTCCTTTCAGAACGAGGCAGGGGTATATCTTCACCATATCAGGTTTGAATGCGGGATCTTCGAAGAGTCTGATGAAGGCTTTGAAGTCTCTTTCTTGATTCGATCCTGGGAGTCCAGGCATCATGTGTGCAACGATCTTTAGTCCAGAGTCCTTGCAGATTCTGAAAGCTTGCACAACATCATTAACTGTGTGGCCGCGTCCAATGAGTTGATAGACATCGTCATAGAGGTTCTGCACCCCAAGCTCAACGCGGGTCACACCCATGGAAAGCATCTGATCTACGTGACCTACACCTGCCCAGTCAGGACGGGTCTCGACAGTAATCCCGACGTTTCTAATTTCTGATGATTCAGCAGTCGTGATAGCCTCGTTCAGAGAGGATGAGGTCTTTCCTGAAATAGCGTCGAGACATCTACTGATGAAGTGTTCTTGATATGATTTGGAAGTGGCGGGGAATGTTCCTCCTTGAATTATGAGCTCCACCTTGCTAACGTTGTGGCCGATTGCTCTGAGCTGTTCTATTCTACTCGACACTTGCCTGTACGGGTCAAAGCTGTTTTGGATGCCTCTCATTGTAGAGGGTTCATAGCCAGTGTAGCTTGCTGGAACGCCTGGCTCGTTTGGACAGTATCCGCATCGACCATGTGGACACTTTGAAGGCTCTGTCATCACGGCAACAACATTGACTCCTGACAGGCTTCGAACTCGTTTCAATACGAGAATAGAACGCACTTTCTCCTTCTCAGTTTCGTCAGCCGTGGAAAGGATCTCAGAGTTGCTAGGTAACCAGCTTAGGTTATGTAGTTTGGCAAATTGGAGTTTCACATCAGTGAGGTTGACTGTGTCATCTGGAGGTCGTTTCAAAATCTCCTGAAGTATCTCTCTGCAAACAGCCTTCTTGTTTGGTTCAGATGACATTGACGATTCCCGGGCGACAGCAGTCTCTTGGAGTCAGCAACCGATAAACAAGGCGGCTTGATGCCCTTGAAAAGAACTTGTATAGCTCGCTACCATATCTTCGCAGCGGATCTTGATGCGTAGAACAGGTGTAGTGGATCTCGGACTTCATCCGGGGGTAGCGCCGTACTGGCTTCTTTCAAGAATGAAGAAACTGGCCAGATCCATGGTTACGGTTCTTGTGAATGAGTATGGTCCCAACGGCCTCTTGACCAGAATAGCAGATCCGTTCTGGTTTCAGGCGCTCTCTGCCGTCTTGGGATATGATTTCGATTCAAGTGGCGTGACTCCGGTGACCTGTGCAGTGTTGAAGTCAGCGCTCGTCCCTGAGGATCACGGGGTTGGTGTTGCCGGAGGAAAAGGAAAACGTTCCAAGCTTACTCCAACTGAAGCAAAGGTACTGGGAGAAAAGTTTGGATTAGCCGATGCAAAGATCGACAAGTTGGTATACTCTAGTCGGATGGCAGCGAAGGTTGACAATACAGCGATACAGGCCGGTTACCCGCTGTATCATCATTCTCTCTTCGTTGCAGAGACAGGCGATTGGGCAGTCGTCCAACAAGGTATGAATGTAGAATTGAAGCTGGCAAGGCGTTATCATTGGTTGTCAAAACACGTCAAGAACTTCGTGGTGGAACCTCATGACGCGATTGTCGGAGAAAAACGACATAGAACAGTCCTAGACCTGACTTCACGATTGAGTGAGGATTGTAGGAAGATTTCTTTGGATTTGGTTTCGGATCCAAAATGTTTTCGTAAACTGTTTCAATCGATAAGACCTGCGAATCAGGAATCACTTTCCAAATGGATTGGAAATGATTTGAGGCGAACACCTGCAATAGCCCATGCTAGTTTTCTGCCGCATCAAATAAACTGGAAAGCCCTTGATGGTGCATACAACTTCTCGCCGAAGAACTATGAGGAGCTTCTCTCTTTC
>CAYXJU010000289.1:0-2255 GCA_964464765.1 uncultured Candidatus Bathyarchaeia archaeon
CCACAAATCCATCACTGGTTGCAAAGGAGGGGAGAGAGTTCAAGGCGCTTGTTCGAGAAATCGTAACCATAGTTGACGGCCCCATAAGCGTGGAAGCAATCAGCACAGATGCAGAAGGCATGATTAAAGAAGCTGTTGAATTCTCAGACTGGTCATCGAACATAGTCGTGAAAATCCCCATGATTCCCGAGGGGCTCAAGGCGGTTAAAGTACTCAGTGCAAAGAAGGTTAAGACCAATGTAACACTGGTTTTCTCGGTTAATCAAGCGTTATTGGCCGCTAAGGCCGGGGCAACCTACGTGAGTCCCTTTATCGGGAGATTGGATGATATAGGCCATGAAGGCATGCAAATTGTGCGCGAGATGGTAGAAATATTCAACATCTACGATTTTAAGACAGAGGTGATTGTCGCGAGCATTCGACATCCACTGCACGTAATAGAAGCAGCTAAAGCAGGTGCGCATGTTGCAACCGTTCCCTTTACAGTTATCGAAAAGATGCTCAAACATCCGTTGACAGATGTAGGACTGGAAAGATTCCTAGAAGATTGGAAGAAAATGGAATCACGAGATTAACAGAACTCTTTTTGGTATGAAAATGAGTGTTTAAATAGATGCCATAACTTTGGAGACTACATATCCACGTCGTTCTAAGTCCCTTATCATTGCGTGCTCTCTATTTTTTGACCTCCTTTCATTCGCAATATCTGCTCCTACATCTTGATAAGGTTTCCCGGTCTTCAATACACGATAGATTTCAATCAATATTCGGTGCCCGACTGCGACCAAAGCCCGCTTTTTGCCACGCCTTCTGGCGATACTGTGATAGATGGCACTCAGAGCTGTACCCTTCTTCCTCGACGCAGCCCAAGCCGATTCCGTTAGGGTTGCTTTAAGATAATTATTGCCGCGGCGTGTCCTGCCGCTTTTCTTCTTCCCCGCACTCTCATTGTTGCCAGGACATACTGCAGCCCAGGAGGAGAGGTGCGCCTCATCGGGGAATTTTGACATGTCAACGCCGATTTCAGCGATGACTGACGCTGCAGAGACATCTTTGACGCCAGTAACGGATTGGATATCTTTGAATTTGGTCTCGTAGGGTCTCAGCTTCTTTCGTATCTCCTCATCGAAGTCCTTTATCTGTTCAAGGAGGAAATCGATATGTGCTAAATGCTCTTTGAGGAGGAATCGATGGTGATCGGTTACATTTCCATCGAGGGCTTTCACCAATTGATCCACCTTCTTTTTGAGCTTTCCTTTCGCCAATGCCGCTATCTCTTCAGCGGAAAGCTCCTCTTTTTCGAGCAATACACCGATCATCTTCAGGGAAGAAACGCCGAAGACCTTAGATACAACAGAAGAGAGCTTGATATTGGCGTCTTCCAGGACTTTCTGGACACGGTTCTTCTCCGAGGCCATCTCCTCAACAAGCTTCCTTCTCGTTCGAGTAAGGTCCCTCAACTCCCGAATATCTCGTGGTGGAATAAAGCTTCCAGCGATCAGGCCATTTCTGAAGAGCTGGGCAATCCACTGGCAATCCCTGATGTCGGTCTTCCTCCCGGGTACATTCTTGATGTGCTGTGCATTTGCCAAGACTATTTCGAAACCATCCTCGAGTATGTTGAAGATAGGTTTCCAGTATATGCCTGTGCTCTCCATTGCTACTGCGGTTACATTGTACTTCTTCAACCAGTCCTTCAGTTCCCTGATATCGCTTGTCATCGTTGAAAACTTCCTGATCTCGTACTTTGGCGGCTTATCCAGCGGTCCGTATGCTATACAAGCCATGACCATCGATTTATGGACATCAAGTCCACAACAACTTTCTAATATGGGCTGCATTCTTCTCACCTCTGAGACAAGACGCGAGGCAACACCGTCTATCAAAAAAGTTTGGTACGCGTGCCCTTTGAAAAGAGCGACATTCATAGGTACTATGGTTGCCAGAGTCAGTTTCTTTTGCGGGGCTGCGATAAGCCAACCTCCAGAAAAAATCGACCCCTTTCATCGCTCGTCTCACGTTAAGATTACTCATTAGGGATATTTAGAAGGTATATGCTCTCATTTTCATACTCATGGGTGTCCCTTTTGGGGCATGATGGTTTCTTTTGTGTGGAATCCCAAAATTATTTCGTCAAGAAGTTTCACCAAAACCCATGATGAAGCTCACGGACAAAAAGATCAAATGGGCGGTTAAACAGGTAATTAACAAAGAGGAAAGCACGGCGGTGGTTTCCGCGATATACGGTGTATCCG
>CAYXJU010000290.1:0-2250 GCA_964464765.1 uncultured Candidatus Bathyarchaeia archaeon
AACGAAAACTGAAACGGCAATTCATTGGTTTGAATATCTAGTTGCGGTAGGAACGATTGTCTTAGTTGGGGCGGTTATCACTCTCATGGTTCTGATAAGACGTAGATCGAAAGAGCAAAGACCGCCTGATTATCACTCGATAAATTCAGTTGGCCCGAGAACGTGTGGATGAGGAAACTTTCTCATGAAGTGGATGTGCTAGCAGAGCTGCGCTTGTGCGCCTTGATACGATATGTCTCCAACAAAGCCACGGCGACGCCAACAATCGCTGCAACGATGTACAATGAAGACCAATCGATCCTCCAGACAGCTTCTACAGTCTTTGAGGAATCCATGAAAATCGCAGCTTCAGAAGTGCTAGTATCCGCGTCTCCGCTCCAATGATCAAATACGTATTTGACTCCGAAATAACCCAGCGGGCTTTCAAAACGCACCGAAGGCTGAACTGAAAATGAGGCGTAGGTTGCCAATGGGTACGAACCCTCTCCATTAGGCTGTCCGTGCTGTGATTTCACAGTGAGTTGATATTCAACAATATCAGCAAGCTTCCATTCACTCGTCCATTCTTGCCGAATGCTATTTACACCACTTCCGTAATCGCATTCCCCTTCAAGTTTCGCCCCAACCAGAATTCCAAGAACCTTATCGAAAAAATAATGTTTTGTATCGTGACCGCTGTTTGGAATAATCATGTTGTGTCCATTCAGCAAGTAGAATAACACCCAAGAATAAGACCAGGCGGTAGTGCCTTCAGCCGAGCGGTAGGCGTGCCAACAATCAACTGTGAAGTTTCTTATCTGAACTTTGGTTTCAGAAACGGCGAATGGGGCATCTACATAGTTTACCTTCTGATCAAACCAAGGTCTAGAGATCAGACTTCCCAATATGACCCCACGAGGATTCATCCATTCCTCATAGAGTCTACCTTCTGCCTGTTTGTATTCGGATCGCTCCACTGTCAAAATCCTTCCGCTGGAACGATCAATGGTCATTCCGATGTCTTCACTTGAACTTCCAGCTGTACTCCAAGGAAGACCCGTAAAGATGCCGGATCTGTTTTGGAACCAGGTGTTTGTGTCGGTTTCAACGATTCTTACAGAGTTCCCGATTACGCTTTCCACGTGAATTGTGATAGATGCGTCCACAGCCTCTTGAAAAATTCCTCGGTACTGTCCCTCCCCGCGAATATTGCTCTTTTGAGTAATTCTAAGTTTCCACCACATTCCAGGCTTGAGCTCGGCCGCATCATCCGATTCTGAAGAAACGACATTGACTGCTGGAAGTAATAAGAGAACGAGCAAAAAGCAACTAATCACTCGTAATTTGCGTACACAACCCAAAAGAATCCCCTCAATCAATAACTACGCTCAGAGTATATCTAAGAATTTTGATGGCTGTCTCTCACGTGGTGTGATAGCTCCAAGATCTAGTGATTGTTAGCCAGTCAACTGATTATCAGATTCCTTGTCAAGCACAACCTCAGTCGGCAAAGTTGCATTGTTCTGATCTTCATTCATATTTGATTCTCACCTCGCTAAGATTTTCAAGCAAAAGTGCTTGAATGCCAAAGGTTTGAATCCAGAAAGCGAATAGTCAACCAGCGAATACGACTATGTCGAAGGCCAAATGTGTTTTAAAGGAAATGGAGGACAGAGTACAGTATCTATTGGGATATTACCGATGGATCCTCTAGGCTCTATTCTCAATTATTTCGTCCAACAAAGTGTTGCGCACGGAGCGATGTTTTTTGCTTCCATGTTGGCATCATGGAGCTTCGTTCAGATAGCAACAAGAAACAGAGATGAGGTGAGACGCAGAGGAGTTCTTGGAATTTGGACTGTTGTCGGAATTGGCATGGTTCTCTTTGCCTTGTGTTATTACGTATCAATTAAACTAGTTATGTACGGACAGCTATCATATATGACATTGACATTAAACGTTAAGCCGGAAGAACTTGTTCATCTGTCAAATCAAACATTCGCCGATTACTATGATCTGGTCACAAACAATACTTTGCAGAAACCTTACTACGGAGACATTTTCATGCTATCGGGTGGTGTAGAGACAAGTGGTTTTCTGCGTATATTCTACATCCTTGTCTTATCGGCTGGTTTTGCAACCAGTTTCTTGATCAATTGGCTCTTTGACTTGTTTGACACGACAATACCAGCACTCGCCGTCTACCTTTTTCTTGAAGTCGTTTTTGGGATCTCATATGCATATGCAGTGTGTCATTATACAACATATGCA
>CAYXJU010000291.1:0-2243 GCA_964464765.1 uncultured Candidatus Bathyarchaeia archaeon
CTTGGCTGGCCTGGATTGGCTGCCACAGCAGCAGCTGCCGCTGCATCATTTCAGTTAGGCAGAATCCCCACCATGGCAGATAACAGTACCGTGCTCTTGTGGGCATATCTCTTCTTGATCCTCATCTTCGTGATGGTGGCTGTAGGTAGAAGAATAGCCAGAACTCTCGAGGTATTCTCCTGGGTTTCATTAGTGATAATCTTTGGTTTCTTTACTGTGGCGAATCTGATCTTTTCAAGTCCGCAACACTGGGCTGAAGGAATCGTTGGTTACTTCAGTTTCGGCTATATTCCCAAGGGTATGGACATCAAGATGTTGGGGGCTATTGTTGGTTACGCTGGCCTGACTACAGGCATTAACCTCTTCGCGATTAATTACTACCGAGACAAGGGATATGGTGCCGGCGCCTCAGCGGGATACATAACTGCCTTGGTAGGGGGATGGAAGACACCTTTCTCTGCGACTGGAAGGCTGATGAAGATGACTCCTGAGAACCTGCGGCGGTTCAGGAAGTGGCGAGACCTTCTTGTACAGGAGCAAGTCATCATATTTGGACTTGGCAGCATAATAGCGTTCTTGCTGCCGGGTCTGCTGATCACGACATTGCTTCCTAAGGGTGAAGTACTTAACGCGTCGGGTGTTGCCGCATACTTGGGTAATGCGCTCGTCAAGAATTGGGGGCCAATAGGGTTGGTCTGGGGAATTCTGCTTGCCATTCTGATTCTCGTCAAGACACAGATATACTTTATCGATACGTTGGTGAGAAATACGGCTGAGGCATTATGGCAGATTCCAAGAGTCCGCGAATGGGCTAGGGAGGACATAAGAAGGGTCTATTATCCAATCCTGATAGTCCTGTTGATCTGGGCGGTTATTGCCGTCAATCTTGCGGCGCCGCTCTGGCTACTGGTGACTCAAGCTAATATGGCGAATCTCGCCGCAATCGTCACTGTTCCCGCCCTCCTTTACCTTAACAGGAAGCTGCCTAGAGAGCTGCGGATGTCTTGGCCGCTGGAAGTCATTCAAGTGATCTTCATGGTCTTCTGCCTGTACTTCTTCTTCTCTGTAATAGGAGCAATACTCGGCACGGCCTAACTGACCAGCCTATTTGGTTCTCTTCCAAATTCAAATATCCCTAGAGATGTCGACGAGCTTGTCACCGTGACGGTGATGGATCATCTGATCCAAATCGAAGGTTCTTCGGCTCGCCACTCCTCAAACACTGGCCCCCAACGGACTTCTCATGAGCAACATAGATGAGGAAGGCGCCACTGGCTTCCGTCGTGCGCGTCGAATCTGATTCTTGTCTGTAAAGTCTCGACATCGGTCTCTGTAAGGGCTTCCCTTATCCTCTTCGGGTCTGTTGAGGCTACCCTCTCAATTGCCCCACATAACACCGTCGAGGCATCGTAACCCAAAGCGAAGTGCTGCATAACACGCGCTCTTTGTACATCCCAACAGCCTTTGTCACACCTGGCCGCTTTGCGTCATAGTTCCACATCGTGGTTGAAAAGAAGTAATCTGAGAGTTTGCCTGTGCCATCTATGTATTCTAGGGGAGTCCAGCCGCCACCTAGACCAATAAAGCCGCTCAAATTCAAATCTAAGGTATACATCGTTTTTGTAATTGATATGGCGTCGCTTAGGCATATCAGCACGCGCTTAGTAGTCCTTTCCTTTCGCTAGCCTTGTCTCTGTAGTCTTCTGCAATTTGTAGACTATTTCTCATAGAGAGTCCCGAGTACAATGCCATAGCTGGCAAGCTCGAAAAATCCAACGAAGACCCATGAAGTTGCCAGTGGGACAAACGTATATGCTGCAAGAAAAGTCGCAGCGCGGACGCTCGAAATCAAGTACAGTAGCAATCCGAAGCAAAGCCCCTTCGAGATGCCCTTGCCCGGAACCACATCGTAAAACTTGGGGTATATTACACCGAATATGGCGCCCCAGACCGTGTGGAGCACGATACGTGAGATGATAACATTTGTCAGAGGGAGTGGAAGCTCTTGAAGAAACCCTATCATGATTCCTATGAGACCAAAAATAACCGCTATTATGCTGCCGATTACTCCAGCAATGGTACCGGCGGCTATACCACTTCTCAAATAATACTCACCCCTACTGCTGAATTGGATGTATCATTCAGAAGTATTGGCTTAAAAAACTGACTGACATACCCAAGGCCCCTAGCGACTGAGCCTACTGAAATCCTACATGCAACAGTTGGAGCCTAATTTCGATCTG
>CAYXJU010000292.1:0-2242 GCA_964464765.1 uncultured Candidatus Bathyarchaeia archaeon
ATGACGTGGTCGCGGTCGGAAATACCGCTATGCACCATATCTTCTTCGGCATAACACCCGACTTTGTTTCGCTTTCACCCTACCCAGCGGCTCTGCAGTCCCCTCTTAGCATTCGATCCAAAGAAGTGGGATTGGAAGCCAACCCAGGCGCGTATGTTTATTCTTATCCAATCATAGCAGGGTTTGTGGGGGCGGACGCAGTTGCAGACATCATAGCCACGGGAATATTCGAGGCGGAGAAAACGTCTTTGCTCATTGACATAGGAACAAACACAGAGATTATGCTTGGCAACCACGAATCCATGATTAGCTGCTCAACAGCGTCAGGACCAGCTTTTGAAGGAGCTCATATCAAACATGGAATGAGAGCCGCAACTGGCGCCATAGAGAAGATCTGGATAGACCCAGACACGTTTGAACCCTCATGTCGTGTGATTGACCAGACAAAACCTGAAGGAATTTGTGGATCGGGCATAGTTGATGCTTTGGCTGAAATGTTTAAAGTCGGAATTCTAGATGAGACGGGAAAGATGAATGTGGAACTGAATATTCCACGACTCAAGAAAAATGGAGAACCCCATTATGTTTTGGCTAAAGCAGATGAAACAGCTAATGGAAAAGAGATAGTCGTAACTCAACATGACGTCAACGAGATTCAACTCGCCAAATCCGCAATCTTCTCAGGCACATCTATCGTGATGAAACGGTTCGGGGTTGAAAGAAACGACATAGCCAAAGTATACTTGGCGGGCGCTTTTGGAACGTACGTGGATCCGGAAAGTGCGCGTATGATAGGAATGCTCCCTGACGTTCCTACCGATCGCTTCGAGTTCGCAGGCAACACTGCCGGCTCAGGAGCAAGAATGGCACTCATCTCAACAGAGATTAGAGACATTGCTCGTAGCATTGTCAAGAAGACCAAGTATCTCGAGTTGGCCAAGGAAAGTGACTTCCAAGACGAATTCATGAAGGCATTGTATTTCCCACACAAAGAGATTGAACGTTTTCCTAGCATAGCCAAGCTAATCAGTTCAAAACAAGAATAGCAACAAGAAAAACTCAAGGCGCTGCCGGAGCCACACATCCAGTTGGTCAATTCGAATTCATATCGCAGAAAAGTTTCAGAATCCGTGAGGAAGACTGGAAGCCTCTTTGCCTACGTATTCATGTTCTCACTTGGCTTCGGAATCACTATCCCAGCAGTTCCATTACTAGCGAAGGATCTCGGAACAACCTACATAGGTGTCGGACTCATCGGCGTTGCGTACGGCCTTTCTTACGTAATTCTTGCCGTACCTCTGGGCAGTCTCTCAGATCGGGTGGGAAGGAAAACGATAATGACTTTTGCATCGATCCTGAGCGTTGTAGCGTCGGTTTCATACCTGTTTGTCACCAGAGCTGAGCACCTAATGATGATTAGAGCGGTTGAAGGCGCAGCGTGGGCAAGTTTCATGCCAACCCTCGAAGCTTCATCAGCGGACATCTCTTCGAAAACGAAGCATGGAAGAATTATGGGTTTGTTGGCGGCGCTTTATGGGGCGGGATTTGCGCTGGGATGTCTCGTTTCTGGATCGATAGTGGAAGCCTCAGGCTACAGGACTGCTTTCTTATTCTACTCTTTGGCTTCGTTCGTGGGTCTGGCGTTCGTCGTTGTTCAGAAATCGCGAGCTTCAATCCACGCTGCAAGCCGAGCCCAATCCACCGTTGGAGAAACCATAGAAAGAGGTGTAGAACACACGTTGTTCTACGCTTGCCTCTTATCTGTAGTCTACAGTGCCGTACTGGCTACAGTCCTCTTTCTTTTTCCAGCCTACGCCAAGGACCTGGGCTTCAATGTGTTTTCTATTGGCACAATGCTGGCATTGTTTTGGATTTCTAGAATAATATCATTCTTGACACTTGGACGAGTGTCGGATAAGATTGGAAGGAAGATAATTCTAATGCCTGCACTCGCTGGGATGACCCTCGCATCAATTCTCCTCGTACCAACATATTCCATAGTCCCCAGCATCATAATACTGGGCATATCAACGGGCGCCATTTTCCCAGTAACGATAGCACTGATCTCTGACGAAGTATCCAAGCATAGACGTGGAGCTGCAATGGGATATTTTGAAACAGCATCAGCCGCCGGACAAATGATTGCTCCATTGATTGGAGGATTTCTCGCCGAGAAGTTCGACCCAACATATCCCTACATCTTCTGTGCAGTCATATCCCTTTCATGCGCACTTGCTGTTCT
>CAYXJU010000293.1:0-2234 GCA_964464765.1 uncultured Candidatus Bathyarchaeia archaeon
TCACTACCCCCCCGGTACCGTAGGGGTAGTGCTCACTATCTGGTGGGTTCTGTTGCGTTGTCGTGGCATTCAATAAATTGAACTCCCACTGTTGCATGAGCGTGGCATAGCCAGTCAATGCTTAACCTTTAACGAGGTTTGCTAGTGGCGACTCGTCTCAGTTCGTAGACTCCACCTTGTGTCTTGGTGAAGATGAGCGTATCGCCCACACACATTTCATCTAGTGGCCTGATGGTTGACCATATTTCGAAGCGTGGTTTCATTCTACCATACTCATTGATGACCATTTCGACAGTTCGATTTCCAATCCTTATGTCGAATGGTTTGCCTGCTGGTGGAAAGAATGTGTTACGTTTGCCAACGCTAAGGTAACGAAGTCTTCTATCATTGAATTTTACTATGTGATGGTACTGCTCGTTGCCCAATAGAGCAACCCTTCATTGGGACAAGCCAATGACAAGTATTGGCAGGGTTATTGACATCTTTGCGTATGGCAGCTCTCTAGTAACCCTTTCAAAATAGACTATGTTTTCGTCAATTGTATCCGCAAAGCTCTTCATTGGAACAACTAAGACTCCAACATCTATCAAACCTAGGGAATACGACACTTGAAACTTGAAGACATCAGTATACCACCTTGCCATATTTCCGAGTTGTATTTCGATCTGGACTCTTCCCTTCTTGAAATCAGCTTCTATCCTAGTCACGCCATTCTCAGTCACTTTAGGATGGACTTCCCACCCTTTTTTCTCGAACTCTTGATCAAAGTATTTGTTGAGGGCGTCTTGATCTGTAGTAAAAGTGCGCGTTCTGCCATCTCGTGTACGTTTTTTCGGAGTTGCCAATTGAGGGACAGAAGCCTCTGTTAAGATTCTTAATATTTCTTGTTTGAGTGACCTAAATTGTTCGCTGTTCAACACTTCTGACGCAAAGCGATAGTTGTACGTTTGCAGATGCATTGGTCGGATTCATATCTGGATAGCCGTAGTTGCCTTTATAATGTGCGCTGTTTGGCCTTCGCCCATTCTTTTGGGCGCTTGACGACTTTTTCAGTGCCTTTGGGAACCCATATTGGTTTGCCTAATGGTCTTCTTTTCAGGGTTCCTTCTAGCGCCTTGACTATCCTCTTGTACGCTATATCTGTGTAACCTCTCTCTTTGTCTATACCGATGACAGATCTTCCATGAAGTGTGCCTGCCACTAGCGAAGAACCCACACCCGCAAATGGATCCAGCAGAGTGTCTCCCTCATTTGTAAGAGCCAGAACAAGCCGTTCTACTAGTTCTATGGGAAATTGGGATGGGTGAATCGTTTTTTCTGGATGGTTTGATTTGACATTTGGGATATCCCAAACTTCTTCCTGCCAATCGTTGACTAGTATTTCCCATACGTCGGAGGGGTTCTTGCCTAGTGGATGTGAGGTAGGCTTACCATAGTTTGGGCCTTTGAATGCTGTCTTTCCAGGGTATTTTTGTGGAATGCGAACAGCGTCTAAATTGAATATGTACTTGTCAGACTTGGTGAACCACAGGATTACCTCATATCGGCCTGAGAAGCGAAGTGAGGCGTGGAGACCGTGACCAAACTTCCAGATTATTCTGTTCTTCATCGTGAGGCCGAGTTCTTTGAAAATATCATAGAAGTATACGTCAAGAGGAAAGACTTCACCGTTCTCGATGTAGTTGCCGATTTCCCAACAAATACTGCCTTCAGGTTTCAGCGTTCTAAGACATTCCTTGATGACATCTCTTTGCCATGATAGGTACTGTTGGAGTTCTACCCGTTTCTCGTATGGTTTGCCGATGTTGTAGGGTGGGGAAGTGACGACTAGTGTTGCGATGTTGTCAGGCACGGTCTTCAGAAACTCGATGACATCATTACATGATAGAATGATGTTGCGATCTTTCTTGTAGCTCGGCCCATACCATATTCTCTTGCCTCGAACTTCTCGGTCAGACGGATACGGTTGCGATCTCACTCGTTCCTGTATGATCATGATCTTTTACCTTGCCGACTGATTCTCTCAATTATGAGTTTCTCGTCCTCGATTCTGGCTATGAGTGGTTCCGATGGCTTGAATGGAAAAGTGCTGTCTTCCACAAGACTCTTTTGTAGATACAATGTGTGGCGTGAACCTACTTGGTTGATCTTGGTGGGGGCTTCCTTGACCATGAGCAGTTCAGTGTATACCTTCGTGTCGCCAATATTTAACATTATGGTATATGCCTTGGTAT
>CAYXJU010000294.1:0-722 GCA_964464765.1 uncultured Candidatus Bathyarchaeia archaeon
GTATTGTATACCATACAAGGTTATGCGAAATGAGGTCAGAAACATATAACAGAATTAGAACCGCCATAGCACTCGCAATAGCCCTGCTCACAGTGTATGGAGTCCTTCAGAATAACGTTCTAATCGTTGTTGCGGCGGTCACGTTGGGTATCGTAGCTCTCTATATCTCAGGGAGAAGTTTGACTGAAATTGTTCATGATGAGCGGACGATTCTGATTCGTAGTAAAGCTGCTTCTGCAACAGTAGCGATAACTACTGTGGTAATGGCAATATTAGGCCTATCCCTGATACTCTTGGATGGACAAGGAATAGGAAACTATGAACAGATTGGGTATCTTCTTGCGTATCAAGCAACCCTAATCCTTTGCCTAAACGCTCTCCTGAGTTTCTACTACAGGAACAGGCTAGGAGGATAACTAGGTGGAAAATAACCTAAGAGTCCTCAGAGCCATGAAAGATATCACTCAAGAAGACTTGGCTCAGAGTGTTGGCGTTACTAGACAGACGATACTTGCGATTGAAAATGGAAAATATGACCCATCCTTAGAGCTGGCCTTCAAGATTGCAGAGTACTTCGAGACTACCATCGAAAAAGTCTTCTTCTACAGAGAGAACACGCAAAACTAGCGGGTGTTTCAAATGAATGCTATTGAAGTTCAAAACTTAACAAAGGAATTTGATGGGAAAACCGTGCTCAATGAGATTAGTTTCGAGGTAAAGGA
>CAYXJU010000294.1:732-2231 GCA_964464765.1 uncultured Candidatus Bathyarchaeia archaeon
GAGATATTTGGATTTCTTGGTCCCAACGGTGCTGGAAAGACAACAACGCTAAGAATACTTCTCGGACTTCTCAAGCCAACATCAGGGAGAGCACTGGTTCTTGGCAAAGAGCTAGGCGACAATGATGAGTTGAGAAGAAGAATAGGATTCCTTCTAGAAAATGATGGATTATATGAGCGTCTGTCAGCTTATGAAAATTTGAGCTATTATGCACAGATTTATTCAGTTTCCAAGGTAGATGAAAAGATTAAGAATCTTCTAGACTTTGTAGGGCTTTTAGGTAGACAGCATGATCGAGTTGGTGAATTCTCTAAGGGAATGAAGCGGAGGTTAGCTCTAGCTAGATCAATAGTTCATGACCCTGACGTTCTCTTCTACGATGAACCTTCTTCTGGGTTGGATCCAGAAGCTCAGAAAATGGTAAGGGATCTCATATTAACAATGGCAAGAGAGAAAGGCAGAACCATATTCTTGAATTCACACGATCTAGACGAAGTACAGAGAGTATGTTCGAAAGTGGCGATAATTCAAAGAGGCGAATTGAAGGCGTATGACACTATTGAAAGTTTGAGGAAGAACTTCAGTACACCTGCAATTGAGATCGTTTTTACTGATGATAGAGAGGCTGAGAAGGCTCTAGACCTCTTACATTCATTAGATTATGTATCTGAGTGTGAACGAGATGGTTTGAGGATAACAACCATCTTAGAGTACAAGAAAACCTCAACACTTCTAAGTGCACTGATGAAAGAAGGCATAAAAGTGGAAGAGATGAAAAATGTCAAGTCTCTGGAGGACATATATCTAAATATCACGAGACAATCGGAGGGAAGAATATGAACTTCATGAATATGACTCTGATAGTTGCACGAAAAGAAATCAAAAACATTACTCGAAATAAAGGATTGCTCTTTGCGGGTCTATATATTGGATGTATGTTTGGAGTACTGAACGTGTTTCTAGGTGGACAAACATCAACCATAAATAACATGGTTTTCTCGGTGTCGCTGCTTGCAGGTGTATTTGTTGGCTATTCGTTTTCTGGATCTGTTTTCTTGAGAGAGAAGCGAGAGAAAATCATAGAAACCTTGCTTTGCACACCTTTAAGTTTAAAGTCAATATGGCTTGGAAAAGTGTTGGGAGCAACCATTCCAGCTTATTCATTTTCCCTTCTAACTGTTTCCCTAATAGTGACAGTTTCAACTATTATGGCAAATACTCTACTGTTTCCATCTGTTGCCATTTTCATCCACATCTTAGGTGTAGTGCCAGTCTTCATAGCTTCTGCTGTTAGCCTGATAGGTTTTTGTCAGTTCTTACTTGGGATGCGTGAAAACAGAATCTTGGGCTTCTTGTTAGTCTTGCTACTACTGCCCTTTATGTATCCTTCTATTCTTAGTGGTCTCATTCAGGGAAGCATGAACGTTGAAGCCTCATGGTTTGAAGTTGAAGTCTCATTTGTTGTCTCTTTACTTCTACTAGTCCTTACAACATACTTG
>CAYXJU010000295.1:0-2202 GCA_964464765.1 uncultured Candidatus Bathyarchaeia archaeon
CTTCATCACCTCACGCCATCAGCCCTCTTGCCCTTCTCTATTCGAGAATAGTTGGATGCTGTTCTTTGCTGTAACAGTCGTTGCAGAAGCTTCGAACCGGACTTTGCACTTCTTTGGGTTCGTAGAAGTGGCAACCTTTGCACAAGAATCTCTCACACATCATTTTGCATGTGTTATCATAATAGCTACACACCTGCTATAAAACACCTGTGATCATTACAGCTACGTGGTAAGATGTTCTCTAGAATACTCACTGACATCGAACGAAAGAGAATCAAGTCCTATCTCAAGGCCGACGGTGAGAAGGATGTCAATATCAGACAGCTTATCATGCGATCGAGAAGGCACCTTCCTACTATTCAGTCGGATCTGGAACTTCTTGAGAAACTCTTGAAAACCTATACAGGTGAACAAAAGAAAGAGTTAGTCGGACCTAGACATCTATGAAACTCTTGGCAATCTACACGGCAGACAAGACTTGAGAACATGAATCTCAAGATGGCCCTTTTTGCCACAGAATTATCCTCGCTTTAGCTGCAGATAGCACCCGTATGCGAATGCAAGGAACGCCCAGTCAAACAACAGTTCTGGAGGATGACCGTTGTAGTACACCCCTTTAAGGACGGCCAAGCTGAAGGAAATGTCACCTAACAACATGAAAACGATCGCAATGATCACGAGCAGCATTGGTTTCCAGAAGGTACTGCGGGTAAAGAAGAATAACGAGGGAAGTGCGATTACCAAGAGAAGCACATCGAGAAGTGGATATGCCAAACTCACTGCAACCGTGAACGGATCTCCCTTCGTCATCGACGCTGGAACAAGAACCAGCAAGACGACAGCTCCAAGAATCAATGTCAATACAATAATCAACGCAGACTTTCGAGAAGTCAACCCATCTTTAAACGGCCAGATCTGCAGAATCAGAGCCAGCATAAAAGGAATGTAACTTGCAAGCTAAAAAATGTCCGCGATCGAGGGAGATGGAACTGGAACGTCCGACAGTAGAGCGTAGATAGTCAATGTCAATTCTCCCATGAAGCAAAGGATAATGCCTGCTGCAAAATTCATCCAAGCCAGAGACCATCGATTTTTTCCACTTATCCCTTTTTTTGTTACTGTGAGAATGGCGATCATCGATGCTCCTAGAGCCAGAAAAGGGGGTAGACCATTAGATAGAAGATAGAGAAACTCAAGGTGCGCTTGTCCGTAAACGTACAGAAGCAAGAACATAAGAGGAAGAATAAGGGCAAACAGGACTGCCTTGGACGAAGTTTTGTGGTGACCTTCCAAGACAAGAACCCTTGCCAGAATATTCGTAATTTGATCTTATAAAACGGTGGGATAGTGCGTAGAGGTAGTAACAGCACGCCTGAACCTATGCGCGGGTTGTCGCCTCTTGGATCAACTGCCAGCCGCACTCATTGCTGCCGTGGCTATTTACCGGAATTAGAAAGCAGGTTGGGGTGCACTAGTTGGAGCATTGGTTTGTATCATCATATAACTCTTCTTTGGGATGATGCTCAGTTCACTTGGCGACTCTGACCTGGGGTTTGAAGCTCTTAGCAACCTACCAGAAAGAATAGGTTCTATGGCGAAACCGTTTTATCTATTCATACACGCTACACTGGGCCGAGTGCTCGACTTTGGTTAATCTGGCTTCAGGAATTCTGAATGGGCTCAACGTAGTGATCGCAATCGGAATAGTCATCTATACTCTTAGAATAACAAATACATACAAAGGTCAGACCTTTCGGAGAAGTTTGTCCATTCTCCTCGGATCAACTTGTTTCTTCTTGCTCGGAGCCCTGCTGAGAGCGGGATTGATCTGGAGTTTGCTTACAACTGATTTTGAACCCATGGAACAAGGCGTTCGAACAATTGCCTATGTCCTACTTTTCGCATTCTGCATGAGCTACTTCAAAGAGTGGAGAACTTTGGATTTTAGGAGAGAAGGCAAGTCTTTGTAAGGTGCTACTCAATCCCGCAGTCCGCTACGTTATTATCAAAGCCATGTTCATGACCATCCTATTCCAACACTACAAACTAGTCAAACAACATGAGAAACTATTGGCAACTACACGACCAAGAGCTAATACCTGGAGGCGATAAGATGAGTGAGATGAAGAAATGTCCATATTGCGGTAAGTCCTTCAATGGTCGGTACATGTTTTGCGAGAAGTGTCGGGACAGCCTTACAGC
>CAYXJU010000296.1:0-2196 GCA_964464765.1 uncultured Candidatus Bathyarchaeia archaeon
AGAAACAAGGCACTTACCAAGTCACTCTAACTGTCAAAGATGGCAAGGGAAACACGGATGCAGCTCAGGAGACAGTTGATGTCGGAGGCGAAGCTCTAACCTTAACAGCCTCTACAGATAAGGCGCTGTACATAACTAACGAGAAGATCATAATAAGTGGTAATGTTACTTACAAATCAAATCCTGCCGCGAATGCAAATATAGAAGTCAAAGTGTACCTCCAAAACGGAACAGTGAAGATCGGACCTACCACAGTTGCCGACATAGATGGGAACTATGAAGTATCTTATGAAGTCCCGAAAATCCCCTTCGAGACAGAACCGCCAAAGCCGGAAGAATTCGAGACAAAATTGAGGATAGAGATTGCGGCTACTTACACGACAGCAAATCCCAAAGAGGTTAAAGCCACTCAGTCCGTAAACGTTAAGATCCGCCGCATATGGCTTGAATTGCATGGAATATACCCTGTTCAAATAGTCACTAATGATATGGGCTCTGGTTACAGCTTTCCTACGGTAGAAGGCAAGAGATACCTATCGCCCGGTAGGATGGCGGCGGTGAGAGTTCTGGTGTCTTGTCCAAGCCTTCAAGGAGTAGACCTGACCGCGCTAGGTTGGTCTCTGCCAAAAGCAGAGATCAACTTCAGCATAGGTTTTCCAAAACCTGAGAAACGAGAGATCTTTGTGGGACCGAAACCTGAACCGGTCGATTTCTTCTTCGCGGTTCCTCGAGAAGACCTTCGCGTACATATTCACCTAATTGACAAGTATAACGATCGAATTGTTAAGAGAGAAATGGATTTTAGCTTTAAGGAGATGAGGAGGCTAGGTATTGGTTTTCTTCCATTATACCTTGATATGTCTGATGAACGCACGCGCCTTGCTTTCGGTCAGTTTTGCTATAGTCAAACGGAGTTTATCAAACGCGTATATCCGCTTGCATATTCAGACTTGGACATGAAAATGGATATTGAACGCACATACGAGCCTTTCGCTCTCTTGTCGCTCGTTAAGAACTTGAGATATTATGAGGTGCTGTCTTGGCTTTCTGCAAGAGCTTTTTGGGAAGGCAGGAAAATTGTTGGCGTAACTCCAGATGACGAATCCTGGTGGGATCCGGACAAAGGAGGGAGTTCAATGTACGCTTGGGGTGCTCGCGGTATTGGCTTTTACTTCTCTGATGCAGTTCTGGTCAGAATTGGGTGGCATAGAACAACCACCGCTCACGAGATAGGACACGCATTAGGTCTTAATAGAGGTGAGGAGGAGTACGAGAAGTACCCACCTGACGGAAAGGAAGTAACGGGATTAATTCTCTATCAAAAAGGAAGCACTTGGAACATATACAACCTTACAGACTCAGCTGATAGGACAAAAGCCTTTGGCAAAAGCAATGATGTAATCTGTTTCATGGGTGCAAGTGACCCGCAGACAAAGAATTCGTATTGGATCTGCAGCGAAACGTATCCTACTCTCTTCAAGTACCTTATGGATCCTCCGAGTAAGAAAGTCGTCTACGTTGCTGGATTGATCCATCGGAATGGAACAGTGCAACTGGAGAACTGGTACATGTCAGAGGGTGAACCTGATCCAGTGAGTGAAGGGCCTTACAAGATTGAATGCGTAACCTCTAATGGAGACGTTTTGTATAGCAGTGGCTTCGGAGAGGAAATGGACGATTTTCTAGGTTTTGGATTTGTCATACCTTATCCCGAAGGAACATCTAAGATTGTCGTCAAAAAAGGCGACAGTATTCTTAAGGAAGTCCAACCGACGAAAAACCCACCAAGAGTCACAGTTCACTATCCGAATGGCGGCGAGACGATAGATGGGACTTCAGAGATCAAATGGAGTGCAGAAGACCGAGATGATGACAAGTTGTCCTACTCAGTTCTTTACAGCCATGATGGCGGAGAAAACTGGACGGCTATTGAAGTTGATCTGAATGACACTAGCTGCACGTTTACTTCATCCAATCTTCCAGGCGGAGATCAATGCTTGGTAAAGGTTGTAGCGACTGATGGACTAAATACAGGTTATGATGTGTCTGACAGTTTCTTCACTATCAGCGATAAGGCGCCATTTGTAAGTATAATCTCACCTAGAAACGGTGATGTATACCAAGTTGGTGATGAAGTACTGCTGCAGGGCATAGCATATGATCTGGAGTCTACTGAACTGACCATTCAATGGACAT
>CAYXJU010000297.1:0-2196 GCA_964464765.1 uncultured Candidatus Bathyarchaeia archaeon
AAGTGGCTTGTAACTGTCCAGGCTTCCAAAGCAAAGGCAGATGCTCCCACTCAGCCGCAATAATCATTCTGACAAAGATTCCAAGAGAAGCGCTCAGGTACTACTCTGGCTGACGATGCCACCAAACATCAGAAAAAACGGTCTACTAACGCTCGACTATCTTCGACCGAATCGAAGACAAACGTTACACACAGATTCTTAGTTTCCCATCCTTTTCCATCTCTCGATATTAGAAAACGCGTGTACAAAAACTCTTTTCTAATGGGTGTAGGGCAGATTTCAATATCGGGCGCGTAGTGGGATTCAAGGATTGGATGAGGGTATCGATAAACAACCAAAACGAACTCCTCGTCAACGCAAGCGGCTTCGCGAGGATCCCGGGGGAAGACCAATTCACGGAAACCAAGCGCAAACTCTTCGGTTTAGGCTTTACCGAAAATGAGATCGAAGGGTTTGTCAAAAACATGCCTGATTTCAGAAAACCGATCTTCAGTAGCAAACGTCTCAACGATATAACCGAACCTCTCTTGGAAAGGATCAAGAAGTTATCTCGTCCCCTCACGCTGAAAGAGAGACTGATCATGGCAACGTGCGAACTTGGGATCGTAACCAACAAGTTGGACAAGTCTGTCTCTGAGATGATGAAGCAGGAGAATGAACTCTGAGGAATATCTTAAGGCTCAGGAAGCTGAGGACTCAAGAAAGGTTCACATTCTTATGCGTGACTGCTCCCAGTCAAGAGAGAACACACTGGTTGTTCTTCGCAGTTTGATCGCTCTAGAGTATGTCCTTCACCGTCTAATCAGGATCAATAGCGTTGAAGACTTTGCCAGCAACCTTGATACCGTTCTCAATGTGATTGCCAGGGCTAAGGAGCAAATATCACTCATTATCCCTGATGCAGCTGGCAACTTGGGTGAGGTCTTTGATATGTCAGATTTGATGGTATTGGACGCTGCAACTGTTTCATCTGAGGCTCTAGCAAGCAAAGAGGCTGAAAAGATTCTTGAAGAAGCTTCAAAAATAGCCGAGCGAAAGATGAAAGAGCTTTTTCTCAATCTGTATTGAAAACGCGCGCGCCATTTCTAATGCGGTTCTGCTTCCTGTTGTTTTTTGGCTACTTTCCTTTCGGAGATTAGTTCTATCCGATCTTCCGCCTGAACTCCAATTTCTTCTACCGTGCTACGATATTCGTCTGGTCCCAATTTCTTCTCTTTGTATACTATTGCGTAGGTTCTGTCTTCAGGGAGCTTGAGCCTGCGAATCAGCACGTTTGCAACTGAGCCGACTGTATGACTGGGTTTTATCCTCATCCTAATTACCCTGCCTCTTTCTCTGTCTAGAATTTCTATTTCCATTTTCTCCTTCTTTCTCAACGATTTGAGCTTGGTAAAAGCTAGAAAAGCTCCAGCGATACAAGCGAATCCCAGCATGGCGAAGAGCTGGGTGTAGTCGATAACGATTGGAGCAACGTTGTCAACTGTGACCGTTACCGATTCTGTGCCGGCAACACCGTTTGAATCTACAGCTTGGACAGTTATGTTGTGGTCTCCGTTAAGGGTAGATATAGTGTCCCACGACGCGGAGCTGAAGTTACCGCTTGACATCATCGATATCCAGTTGCCATCATCAATCTTGTACTGCATACTGGTCACATTGTAACTTGCGGAGGAAGAGGCGGTAGCGCGAATCACGGCATATTTGGTTACTGTAGCTCCGTTAGGAGGATCAGCAATGATGACCGTAACAAAATCTTGAATTACCAATGTTGAGAAAATCGCATGTACAGTGTTGGGACAAAAGTCGATGGCTGTGGTGAATTCCTCAACGTTACTAGCGATCCAATAAAACGCTGAAGGGATGCCTAAATCCTCCAAGGCAATTGTTATCCTGACGGAGTTTCCAGATATGGTGAAGCTTTCAAGCGGCCCCACGACCATAGGCGCTTTGTCGATGTATCCATGCCAACCATAGTTCACAACATGTTGTGGGTTTGGGTCGAATCCCACCCTCACTCGAAGGTCGATTCCAGTGCCGTGGAACAGGTCTCCTGTGGAAGCGTCTCTATCTATATCAAGACTCCATACATAGGCGAGATAGTGCTGTGGATTTGAGGGAATGTTTCCTACAACGTTCATCTTGAATTGAAGATGCGTGACGTTTATCTGGGTTACACTGGCCAAAGTGATGTCTGTG
>CAYXJU010000298.1:0-2182 GCA_964464765.1 uncultured Candidatus Bathyarchaeia archaeon
GCTGTGACAAAGGCCTCGTATCCTATATTGAGCTCGTTAGGGTAGAAGCGAAGAAACGAGGCCAAGCTGTGTATGTATAAAATCCGGGGCCTTTCTCTCACATAATTCTATTATCGATTGCAGGCTCCATAGGATTTAGGGGGTGATAGGTAGGCGACTGACTTATTGTCAGTAACAAGGATCAAGTATAATGCAGACTTGATCAGAGACTATAGTTGAAGGGTAGGTAGGAGACTCATTTGACTCATGTTGATGTTCTCCTTCCTGAGGTAAGTGTAGATCCGTTAGGAGACATCATTCTTGATTTTCTTATAGAACGTGACAGGGAAGAGGCATTTTTAGACTTCAAAGAAACATTGAGCATCGCAAAGGATGCCCCGTTTGCTAAGATATCTAAAGACATTTTGGCATTTGCCAACTATGGCGGGGGCTTCATACTGCTGGGATTCAAGGAGAAGTCAAAGTCAAGAATAATAGGTGGAGAGATGGATGAGAAGAGGTCCTTCCTGCCGATCGGCCTTCCTGATGAGTTCCATATAGATCAAGCCGACCTGCAAGCCAAGTTTAATTCCTATGTGAATAGTCCCATTCAAATTCAGTATCGAGAATTCGAGCGAAACATAGATGGTACGCCCAAGAAGTTTGCTGCAATCTATGTGCCTGCTTCTGCAGGCATACTTAGGCCGTTGAGGAGCGGCTTCTACAAGGATGAAAAAGGAAAGAAACATGCTGCATTCAAGGCGGGGGTGGTTCTCTTTCGTAGAGGAACCCAAAGCATCGTTGCATCAAAAGAAGAAATCGCATGGATAACTAGACGAGCTGAAAGGGAGGGATATCGTCTAAGCATACTCAGTGGGGAACCTGACCGGATACACGAAGTGCTTTACGCTAACTTGTTTGAAGTAATCAAGATCCCTGAGGTTATCTGGGTAGCTCTCCCCAATCAAGACAAATGTGCCCAACATTATCAGTCCACCAATGCGCACTACACTGCTGTGTATGTTTTCTGGAACAACCGTATAGTCACCTTTGATGACATTTCAAGATCCGAAAGTCCATTGTGGAGCATGATTGATCCAAATTCAGTTCAACTGGAAGAATTGTCAGCTTGGTTAGCAGACGATGACAAACAAAGAGTAGTCATCCAGCTCTTGAATAAAGAACTAAGATTTCTAGCTAACAGGTTGGGTCTTTTGCATGAGTACAAAAAACAGAAGTTCTACTATCCATGTGTAGAAGAATACAGAACTGAAAAATGGACACCAAGGTTTAGGGCATCATCAATCCTTAAGGTGGCACAACGTATGTGGGCCCAACAGTTGAACGGATTTGTCTTCTGGCATCTAGCAGTCATAGCTAGATTTGCATATTTGCAGAACAGATTATTCCTGAAACTGAAGCCCACATTGCAGCTTACCGATGATGGAAGAAATGCCATATTTGGTCCGAAGGAAGGGACTGTGATCACTCGACTAATCTATAATCGATATAATGCCAGCTACCTTAATTCGCTTCTCTTTTGGATTTCGAGGATCGCGGAAGGAAAGGATAACATTGCCTTAGCAAATGGCAAAATCATCATTTCTGCAATTCCCGCTAAGTCAGAGATCGGTGTGGGAGTCTTGTCTGACAGACCAACATTCGAGCCAATAGAAGATACCCCTGAGATACAGATAGAGGAGAAGAAATGATGGTTACCACTTTTTTGGCCGACTACATCGAAGAACCAGACCTCGTCTTTGGAAGTCAAAGAGAAGAAAAGGATCCACGAATAGGACTCAGGTACCATGGTCCTTATCATTATTCCTCGGAGAAAGAGCCGTCACCCAGTCAGATTAGAGTGGGCATAGTGGGCGATGGTAACACGATAACATTAACGAAACAAATTCTTGACAAACTCAGAGCACCAATCAATAGCCCGGAGACTAACAAGTGGCTATATCCTGATTATCCAGGCCTCACAAAGGAGACCAGCATCAAATGTGATTTTGTTACATCACATAATTGGGAGACGGCACTGAAGGATAGCGAGGTTAAAGCTGTTCTTCAAATCGCAGACAATGTTAACAAACGAATCGCAGCCGCAGTAAATCTGTTTAAGGATAAGATACACACAATCTCTCTGGAGGATAACAAACCAGACGTAATCATTTGTGCCATGCCTATCGAGATCGAGGAGTAT
>CAYXJU010000299.1:0-2170 GCA_964464765.1 uncultured Candidatus Bathyarchaeia archaeon
ATGCGCCAGACGTTGGATGCATAAACAATCTTGAGAGTTGGAACAAGATAGCTCCACCAGAAGAGCTTCTACACATCAAAGCTCGCTGATGCAGAGCCTCGAAAAGAGGACCATCAAGAACTCTTGTTATCGAGAACCGCCAACCTCTTCAAATCCTGCACATAGATTTCCATAGCGGCATAGTCCCTGAACTCGATTTCCTCTGGTTACTGCAATGGGCAGGTGTGCCATGAGGAGCGAGTGATCCTTGGGATTCTTGACGATTGAAGTTTCCATTTCAACCTCTCGAGGATGAAGACTCAAGAATGGAATTCGTCATAATCGTTTAAGTCATGAGGGCTGTTACGAAGGTTCTCTCTGCTCTCTTATGGTATGGGTTTGTCTGAGGTTCTTTGTATTCGCATCTATCGCAATCGAGTTTTGTGATTTCTGCGTGGTAGAGTGAGCACCATTCCCATCATCTGTTTCCAATCTTCACGAAGCTTTTGAAGCTACACGTACTATCCGTATGAGTATTTCTCACGGTCATTACAGTTATTGTATGGTTTCATAACTGATTCTTATGAACGTTCGTCTTGTGTTTCCATCGTTTTCCTTCGTTGTTTCTCAGGTTCATTTTCGTTCAAAGGCGTAGACATCCAATTGTAAAGAACGTTGCATTTACGGTCTAGTTTCTTAACCGTACGAGTCAGATGATGCGCTATCAAGTGCGACACAAAAACGTGGAAATTATGTACATCAAATCTGTCGGGAGTTATTGGAAGTCTTCAAACTGGATTATACGGTAGGTGATGTATAACAAATACAAGGGGACTCCAATTGTACATTAAGAATCTCCGTGTGATGTTTCTTGAGTGGAAGATTTTGCATAGACTGTCTTCTAGACTTGGATCAATGTTATGGGTAACGCCTCTTATGGCATTCCTGTTTGTATGGGAGCTCGTATCTAGGGTTGGTATCCTTCCGCCTGACAAGGTGCCGGCTTTCACGATGGTCTTGGCTACGTTGTGCAGGTGCCTTACGGTTCCAAGTTTCACTCTAATGGTGCTTACAAGTTTTTTCAATCTTTCTGTGGGTATACTTGCGGCTCTGTTTCTAGCTCTGCCTCTATCGCTGATCGTTGGTTTGCGTAGTAGGGTTGACATGATGTTGACGCCAATCATCATGTTGGTAGGCGCGCTTCCCGACCTTGCTCTACTGCCTCTGATGGTTATGTGGTTCGGTCCTGGAAACACGGCAGCGATAACGATGGCGGCTATCTGCGCCTTCTTTCCCATCTACTTCACGGTGAGGGAGGGGGCGAAAGGGATTCCACGAGACTATTTTCATGTTGCCGCAGTCTTCAAGACTGGGAAGTTCTCAACGACTTCTAAGGTTATTCTGCCTTCAGTCTTCCCCAACCTAGTGACGGGGTTGAGGCTTTCCTTCGACTTTGTGTGGGAGGTGATATTGGCGATTGAGATCATTGCAAGGGTTACGGGTATAGGATCATTCATCGAGTCATCTGTCTCAGGCGGGTCGGTTGAGTATGCTTTTGCAGGAATTCTCAGCGTAGGCATGATAGCCATATCCATAGATCGACTCGTCTTCAAGACTTTGGAGAATAGGATCGCGAGGTGGAGAGAATGAATGGTCAGATGGAGGTTCTAAACGTTTCAAAGGCTTACTTGAACTCTGAGAAGGCGTTCCCCGCGCTTCACGACATCACATTTGGCGTCGACAAGGGCGAGGAAGTGGATGCGGAAAATCAACTCTTCTAAAGATTATGGCTGGGCTGGAGAGACCTACGTCCGGCCAAGTGAGGTTTGAAGGTAGGACGGTGATCGGGCCCGAGGAGAAGGTTAGCATGGTCTTCCAGTCATTTGCACTCTTCCCATGGCGGACCGTCTTGGAGAATGCGGAGTACGGTCTTGAGACGCAGGGAATGCCGCGAGACAAGCGGAGAGAGATCGAAATAGCAGTAGCATCCTAAGATAAGAAACGCTATGGCATCTATCCAATCGTAGAAAGAACATGTAAGAATCAAAAACATTATTGCTCCCAACGAAAATGAGGTTGTGGAGCGTTTCCTATCATGCCACACAATTTTAGGCGCTTGCGTGCAAAGAGACTTACCAGAGCTCCTCGACCTCGTCAGAAGCCACGCCTTGCTAAACTTATGGAACAGAAA
>CAYXJU010000300.1:0-2167 GCA_964464765.1 uncultured Candidatus Bathyarchaeia archaeon
CATATGCGCAGAAACAAGACACGGTTGATGAATGTGTAAGCGCCTTCAGAACATAACCTATCTATCCAGTCTATCTGCACATCATTCTCACGCAGTAACTTCTCGATTTCATTCCTGAACAACGAGTCCTTATGGTATCTCTCTTTCCACTCCTGGCCTATGCTTTTGTCTAGACCTAGTACTTGATTCACTCTTTCTCTGAATATCTTGTCATGTCCGTATTGGTCTAACCATATCTCTGTCTTGTCGATTTTCCGTTCTTCAACCCACCGGTCAATCTTTGACCTAAACACCTTATCTTTTGTATACTTGTCACCAAACTGACCTAACAGGTCATTGAAAAGTAGTTGCTTACTCTCATGAAGTGTCTGTAGAAGGTCCTCTTCAGTTATCGCCTTCCGGATGGCTTCAACTTGGGCTTTGGTGATGGCATCTATGTTTGCTATATGATCGTACCCAATGAGTTTCTCTAGTTCGTTGAAGTCCTTCTCTACGTGTTGAAGTCTGGTCTCGAAGACAGGTCTGTTTCTTTTGTCTTCGACACCTTCAATAAAGGACTTGTAGAGTTGCCATTCGTTGCCATTGGTTAGAAGTGCCCATGTGATTCCCTTTTTCTGTGCGTATCCAAGTGTTTGAGTTTTGTACGCTTCTAGTGTTTTCTCATGCGATTTCGTTTCTACAATTACTTTCGGTGTACGACCGACCATGAGTGCTATGTCTGCGCGTTTGTTCCCAACATGGTGCTCAAAATCCATGTCGTCTTCGTGCCAACCGAGCAACCGAAGCAGACGAAGGACGACTTTGACTTTGATATTCTCTTCCTGCCCAGACCTCTTTCCATTGCATACATCAATCAGGACGTTGATTCGTCCTAGTTTGGCTAGCTCCTGTTCAAGATTCTGGGGCTGTTGCATTGAAGAACCCAGTTCCTACTTTCCCGTAAGTTCATCTTCTTTCTTTGTTTGCGTGAGGTATTCTCCGATGACTACTCGTGCGAACCTGCCAAAGGTTGCGTCTCCCTCCTGCATATCCAATGTGATAGGCAACCTCATTTTGAGAGCGCCCTCAAGCGTAAGCGCCTTATTCATCAGTCGATACTCATCATGTACCCCGCTAATTGAGGCCCAGAAACCTTTGGCTATCTTTTCTCTCTGAAATCCATCAGCATCGTCCTTCAGGAGGAAGTCGATATACTTCTCACAATGTGGACAACGATCATTTGACTGATGTTTCTCACTCATATCAATCTCATCTTGTGCAAACTAATTCTCAAACACAAAAGGCTTGTTCAGGGGATACACTGCATCTAACCATTCATCCTCCGTCTTGTACAAATGTCTTGTTATGGGAATCCCGAATGAATCCACATGCTCCTTCTTCATTATGCCCCTCATTATCTTTCCTCCTATGAGATTCTTTGAGCCGTAGAGTAGATAGTATTGAGGGCCTCGCATGATGTTTCTGACGAGTATGCCCCCTATGTATTCGTAATGCGACTCTAGTCTTTGCGAGACATACAACCTCATGAATCCCTTGTAGTCACCGCAGTCTAGATCCTGCCATTCTTCAGTACCGAAGAATGTTGACATCCTCTCCCTCATTTTCTCAGATGCTGCCCTATCTGGAAGTTTCTGAATATAGCCTGTGCATTCCATTATCGCCTGCAAAGGAAGATTCAGCAGCAACTCAGTTCTGGGAAAAGTGGCGATTTTCTCAACGGTCTCCCAAGACAATTCATCGCAAGAGCGATCCTTTCCTTGATATGCCAATCCATCAGGATCGACGAAAAAGAAGACAAACACTCTGCCCTTTGGAACTAAAGACAGTATCCTGTCTATCTCGGTGTTGCAGTCTCCGAAGAATGGCGTCACATGAGGAATCGCTTTAGCGGAATCCTTGAGTAAAATGTACCTCAGAGGATCTATCTCCACGACATAGCATGGAAAGTTAGGCGTAATCTTCGCCGCAATAAGTGTGGAACCATCTGTCAAGTTGCCTGCGTCAAGAACCTTGCCAGAACCTCCGTGAGTGTCAACATATGCAAAGTTCTGGTATATGTTACTGAATCGCTGGCAGGCCCGAAGGTATTTCTCAAGGATGCGGTATTTTCTGTGTGAATGCTCTGTCATTTGAAGGTAGGAAAAGTCTACCACACACAGTTACATTT
>CAYXJU010000301.1:0-2095 GCA_964464765.1 uncultured Candidatus Bathyarchaeia archaeon
TTCCATAGTGTACGGCACCACCGAGTGGAGTTATCATCTGCATGTATTCTCGTTTACCTCCAAACGCTGCCAATGGAGTACCCCCACCAATAGTCTTAGCAAAGGTTGCCAAATCAGGCTTCACGCCGTAGAGTTGGCTACCTCCTCCCTCTGAGACATTGCATCCTGTTTTCACTTCATCAATAATAAGAAGTAGCCCATAATCATCGCAGAGTTTCCTTACGGCTTCGAAATATCCCTTCTCTGGAACGATTATTCCGCTGTTCGTCTGCAGCGGCTCAGTAATTATTCCCGCGACTTCATTTTCATGTTCTTGCAGAACCCTTTCAAGTCCTTCAACATCGTTGAAGTGGACTACCAATGTCTGCCTAGCGACCTCTTCAGGCGTTCCAAGAGAGTCTGGGGTAGACGCTGGATTGTAACGTGACCCAAGAACCACGTTTCTCCATGGTTTATCGCTTATGAGAAGTGAGTCGTGTGCTCCGTGATAGGCACCTTCCATTTTGACAATAAGCTTTCTTCCAGTAGCAGCTCTTGCAAGCCTGACCGCATAGAATGTCGCTTCTAAACCGCTGTTTGCAAAGCGCAGCATCTCTATGAACGGGTAGCGTCTCATGATCTCTCGTGCTAGCTCGTCAACACCTTCCCCTTGAAAACCGAGCAGTATTCCTTTCTCCAACTGGAGTCTTATTGCTTCAATTATCACTGGATTCGCATGACCCGAAGTCATTGCGCCATATGCAAGACAATGATCCACGTACTCTTTACCATCCAGATCCCAGAGCTTGCTTCCGAATCCCTTCTTCATGTACAAGGGATGGGGCCTGAAGAATTGTATTGCAGTGTTAACTCCCCCGGGGATTATTTGAGAGACAGTATTGTAGTAAGAGAGCGACTGACGTGTATTCCTAACGTATTCCTCCAACTCTGAATACGCAGACATATGACATCACTACGAAGTTTCTTGAACTCATATATATGAACGCAATCATCAGAGGCAAAAAGTTTCGCGATGTGGAACGTGGTGATGTGCACAAACGGCTGAATGGTAGGGAAGGTATAGAAGAGTAGGGAGAGGCCTCAATATGGAAGCTCTCTATATGATTTGGCTTGACAGCCGCATTCTTGTGCATCTCTTTAACATAGGTAATAACACGAATAGCGACTATTGAAACCAGTCTGAATTCGAAACAATAGACTGCAATTGCTCATCTTCAAGCAACTCCCTTCAACTGGTAAGGAAATCTTGATTAGGACAAAGTCAATCCGTTCAGACTAATAGAGGAATCAAAATGGATCAATTGCTGCAGAACATCATCAGCGAGTATATGTCGAGAACTCCAAAATCAAGAGAAGCACACTCAGAAGCTGAGAAGCTGTCCCCTGCGGGTGTCCAAAGTTCCATCCGATATTTCAAGCCATACCCTTTCCATGTAGCGAAAGGGAAAGGTGGAAAGGTGTGGGATATCGATGGAAACGAGTACAATGACTTCTGCATGGCTTATGGCGGCATAATTGCTGGGCATGCACATCCCAAGATAATTGACGCAGTGAAGAAACAGATTGAAGAGGGTAGCCTTTTTGGAATGCCCGATGAGAAAACCACACCATTCGTAAAGGAACTGCAGAGACGTTATCCAATGATGCAAAGCTTCTGTCTGACAAACTCTGGTGGCGAGGCAGTCTTGTTTGCACTCAGAGCTGCAAGAACTTACACAAGAAGAAACAAGATTGTCAAGATGGAAGGAAGCTATCATGGCTCGACAGATCCTATGGAAATCAGTGTCGGGCCGCAGATTGAAAAAGCAGGTCCGAAAAAGGCTCCTACTGCAGTTGCCAACTCAGGCGGAATTACACCAAACACCCTCAAGGACACAATAATTGCGCCATTCAATGACATAGATGCTCTTGAGGAAATCATAAAGAAGAATCGAGAAGAGATTGCCGCGCTGATTGTAGAGCCAGTAATGCTGAATTCCGGAGTTGTATTGCCAAAGAATGGCTATCTGAATGATCTGAGAAAACTGGCGAACGAACACAACATTGTTCTGATATTTGACGAGGTCAAGGTTGGATGTAGAATCTCCCCTGGCGG
>CAYXJU010000302.1:0-2093 GCA_964464765.1 uncultured Candidatus Bathyarchaeia archaeon
TGTCTACGCAGGTCTAATGATTACCATATGCGTATTCTTTGCTGTAACATGGGTTGAGGTAGGTGGCATGGACTCGAGAACCGTTGCCAAACAACTTGTAGATTCTGGAATGCAGATTGAAGGGTTCAGAAGATCCTATTCACCCATCGAACAACTCCTCTCAAGATACATACCTACCGTAACTATTCTCGGAGGATTACTCGTCGGGACCCTAGCGGCAAGTGCGGACTTTCTGGGAGCCTTCGGGTCCGGAACTGGAATCCTCCTCACAGTCGGCATTATCGAACAATACTATGAATTGCTGGCAAGAGAGAGAATCACCGAAATGTATCCAGCCGTGGGCGGTCTGCTGGGAAGGAGATAGTGTGGTGAAGACTGTCGTCATAACAGGGATCCCTGGCGTGGGCAAAACAACGATACTCAAAGAAGTGGAAAAACTGGCAAAAGAGGAAGGAATGAAACTCACCACACTGAATTTTGGAACGATAATGAATGAACTCTACGCGAAGTCCAAAATCGATCTTCACAGGGACCAACTCCGCTGTCAACCCATTGACAGGCAAAAGAGAATGCAGGAGAAGACTGCGAGGGTCATGGCAAAGAAGATCAGGAACGGCGTCTTCTTGGTGGACACACACATGTTCATTAGAACGAAGAGTGGATTCTGGCCAGGTCTGCCGGACCGCGTTCTTTCCATTCTGAAACCTTTACTGCTGATACTGGTCGAAGCGTCACCAGAAGAGATAGTGAGAAGGCGTGAAGGGGACTCAACAAGGATGAGAGATAAAGTGACCATGTACGATGTTATGTCGGATTTGGATTGGGCGAGAGCCAGTGCATCATCATGCGCTATAAGAGCAGGTGTACCAGTTAAGATCCTGCTAAACGAACTGGGTAAACAGCAGGTGGCTGCGGAAGAACTCCTCGAATCTATAAGAGAACTTGGTGGTTGAATACATGACCTTCATAGATGACTTTTTTGCTTTGATGAATGCGGCGTTGGCTCCTTATGGAACGATTCCTCAGTCGACGTTTCTGATACTCGGAGTCGCATTGGTACTTTCACTAGTCAGCACAACTGCGAATCGCTTCTTGGTGGATGTGAAACGGATGAAAACCATAGGTGAGGAGGTCAAGGCTTGGAGAAGCGAAATGGACAGAGCCAAGAAAAGTAATGACAAGAAACTCTTGGCTAAGGTGACAAAGAAACAGGAGGCTATGATGAAGCTTCAAAGCAAAATGATGTGGGATAGAATGAAGGTAAGCTTCATCTTCATAGTTCCATTCTATGTAATCTTCATCATACTTAGCAACGTTTTCAAGGCCACTACGGTAGCTCTGTCACCATTTACAGTTCCAATGCTGATGCCTCCAGCGAACGTGGCTGGCTTAATACAGTTGCCTTACGTTTCGTGGTACATAGTATGCTCGTTCGCCATCAGCTTACCCCTCTCAAGATTGTTCGGAGTAAATCCAGAAGACTAGCTTCTACTTCCGTGGTCTTCCTGAGCAAGAAAGCTACGTGGAGGCTTTGAGTCATGTCAAATCGAAGAAGATTGTCGGATCCTCGAAGTATTGTGATAGCTATTGGTGGTCTCCACGGGACTGGGAAGTCCACGTACGCGAAAGCTGTTGCAGAAGATCTTGGATTGAGGCACGTCTCTGCTGGGCAGCTCTTCAGAGAAATCGCAAGAGAAAAAGATATGACCCTTGAGGACTTGAATGAACTCGCTCGCTCGGATCCAACTGTAGACCAATTTGTTGACAAGAGGACTAAGGACGAGGCTGCCAAAGGAGGCGTGATTATGGACGGACAGTTGGCCGCGGCTATGGCTGGAGAACGAGCTGACTTGAGAATCCTGATTACAGCGCCCGAGAGAATTAGAATCGAAAGAATATCTAAGAGAGACTCGATGTCTTTTGAGGAAGCTCTTGAAAGAACGACTCAAAGAGAGCGTGCTGAGAGAGCGCGCTATCTGAAATGCTATGGAATTGACGTGACTGACAGTTCCATGTATGATGTGGTGGTGGATTCCAGTTGCACCACAGTTGAAGGAACCACAAAAATCCTTAAGAGCATTATAGAAGACTAC
>CAYXJU010000303.1:0-2056 GCA_964464765.1 uncultured Candidatus Bathyarchaeia archaeon
GAAGGTATGCAGTATAGCAGAATCCGAACCGGAACACAACCCTTCATTTCAGTCTTGCTACTGCAACCGGCCTACTCTAGACGGCTATGGATGGAACATCATCTATGAACTGACTTATCCAGAATTCTTATCATACGTCGAGTACCTATCATGTATCTGCAGCTGGCGCAACATCAGCGTACATATCTACCTCGTCTGCATCAAATGCTCAAACGAGGTTGTAGAGAAGATCATGCAGAACATACGATATCCACGCAAAGAGACAGATTAGCAGTCAAAACTGGAATCGCCTCTTGCCCACTAGGCCCCTCCACAAATATGATCTAAGAGAAATATGCAACACATCCAACACGGGCGTATGTGATGTTAATACAATCAAAACGTTTGAGTCTGGGTTGTTGGGCATGAAAGACTTCTTTATAGGTGACGACAACCGTTACCATTTCGACCAATTACAAAATGAAGACTTTTTTGGATTTGTTGAAGGACATACTTAATTCTGGTTTTCAACACAAAGGTAAGACATGGCAGTGGGATAAAATCCTCTTGAACAATGTTCAAAAGTTGTGCAGACTTCTTGGCAAGACAGAATTGCCAGATTATAACGACCTCTATCCTAATTTGACAAGAGACGATACTTTGGCAACAAGAAAACGAATTTTGGAGCTAGCACAGAAGCAAGACAGAGAACTTAACATAAGCAAAAGTACCTTACATGAACTCTTAGTGCATGCTAAGAGTGATGGATTGTCCAAGGTCCACGAGAATTCCTGCCAAGTCGCTGTTCACACTTGCCTGTTAGGAAAATTCAGTTAGAGCTGATTAGAGACTATGTTCAGCTGGCATACGTCAATATGGGGGTTTCCAATAGGTATGGGGAGAGTGACCGCAGATGGAAGATTGATACAAGACTTCAGCCATGTTCGTAATTGGGAATCGATAATCGGGATTTTTGAAAATTCCACGATTCCTGATTACTACAAAAAGGGAAGTCTGAGAGCCCTTGTTTACCTTAGGAAGATCCTTGGCGAGTCTTGGCCAACAAATCCAGAAACAAAAGGGCACCCTCTGTTGTACATCCTTGGAAATCCCGTCCCTTGGTGCGCAGGCCTAGTCAGCGAAATCGCAATTATGATCAGTGACTTGGAGGGAATCCAAGGATTTGAAGAAGTAAAACGAAGGCTGAAGGGAAAAACTTCTTGCAATGAAGCACTTAGTGTCGTACATGCGGCATCGCTTCTAGGAAGGTGTGGAACAGTAAAAGCACTGTGGAGGAAGGAGGGTGGTCGGGATAGAGACGTGGTTGTTGAGATGGCTAAGATACCTGTTTTTGCAGAGATTACGAATCCAAGATCGACATTCGCCGAAAAAGAGATGCAAACGTATGAAACCATCACAATGCCAATACACTCAAAATGGATGGGAGTAACAGGTCGTATTCAAAAACCATTGTCCAAAGCTCGCCTCAAGGAAGCGAGGAGTATTATTCTAAAAGCCATTTCAGAGATAGAAAGAACGGGATATGAACAGCATGTTAAAATGAAAGGGGCTTTTGATCTCACTATCACTCCAAAGATCTCATCTAAAAAAAGTCTCGAAATTCCAATTTCCCACGGAAAGGATCTTAGGATGCGTGAAATTGACCGCATACGCTCTGTCATTCATAACAAAGCAGATCGCTATTCTAGAGAAACATCAAATGCGATCATGATTTACAACAATCCTCTATATTTCGCGGACATATTTGACAAGAATGATTTTGCAGAGTTGATTGTTGATGAACTGGAAGAGACCGTATATGATCAAAAGCATCTCTCATTCCTAGCTCTGATCCTTATAGGTATAGGTGCAGGAAAAAAAGGTAGACAGAATGAAGTATATGCATACAGTGCTAGATCAGCATATGAGATGGTACATCAACGAATTCTAATCATCAAGAACAGATATGCCTCTCACAAGATTCCAGACACTTGCTATGACCTTCTCATCAAACATTCTAACTCTCTTTTCCATTACGGAAGATAATACATACCCAAGCTTGTCGCCTCTGTTACAT
>CAYXJU010000304.1:0-2044 GCA_964464765.1 uncultured Candidatus Bathyarchaeia archaeon
ATTTTTTAGGGTCAAAGCACAAGAGATACCCAAAAGGTGTAGCTGTTGAAAATCAAAATTGCTAATGCACGACTGTGGAAGAACTTGATGGCGGCGGTCTCAACCTTAGTGGACGAAGCCACATTCAAAGTTGACCAGAACGGAATAAGATTGCGCGCGATGGACCCTTCTCACGTAGCAATGGTTGACTTTGAGATGCCTAAGAACACGTTTCAGGAATATCTCTGCGAGCAACCTATCAATATATGCGTGAACATGGGGGAGATGCTAAAGATCCTGAAAAACGTTGGAAGCGATGAGACCCTAGAGATCTCGACAGGTGAAGAGGGAAGACAACTTGAACTTGCATTGAGAGGAAGCTATGTCCGGAGATTCGTTATGCCTACGCTTGAGATGGCGGAAGAAGAAGCCCCAACACCGAAGATTGATTTCAACACCAAAATCAAGATGACATCCACATCTCTGAGACAGACTATGGATGATGCATTAGTAGTGAGCGACAATGTGAGACTTGAAGCTACACTTGATAGGCTAGTCTTCAACGCAACGGGTGATCTTGGAAGCGTAACCGTCGAACTTGGCAAAGATAGTGAAGCCATCCTGAGTCTTGACGTCAAGGAAGAATCGAAGGCAACATTCAGTCTGAACTACCTATCAGAAATTGTGAAAGCGGGAGCTGTAGCATCCGACGTCGTAGACATAGAGTTCTCAACAAATATGCCTGTCAAACTCAACTTCGGGTTACCAGAAGAGCAAAGACTCTCTTACTACCTAGCACCAAGGATCGAATCCGATTGACAAAGAGGACACCCTGCAAGCTCTATCCGGAAACGAAGAGTTATGTTGACCTCGAAGAATGACTTGGCAAAATATCCTTTCACTCATGAAGCAAGAAGGTACATTGAGAGCCTTCATATCAGAATCGAGGAACTAGCAGCAGAAGAGTATTCCACTATTTTGGATAGAGCAGAAAGAAGAATAGAAGAATCCATTCTGTATGGGTGTGTTGACCATCAATGGACGAACAACGACGTAGAGATACTATCTTTCCCAGCCTCAATAATGCTCATTATGGCTATTCAAGACAATTTCTTGAATAGGAGGTGCGCATTAGGAGAGGCAAGACGAGCATATAACCTCCTTAGATCAGAGCAGAAAGAGAAAATATTAGATGTTGCCTGTGGAACCTTTGGATGGGATCTAAGATCGACGCTGGATAGTCTAAGCGGACAAGCTTTCGATTTCACTCTCGGTTTGAGAAGCTTCTTGAAAAATAGCATCGCCTTCCAAGATAGAAAATGGAAGCTCGTGAATCGGGTGATGATAAATAGCAATATCTATTTGACTAGAGAAGAGGCGGGAAGACTGCTACAAGAAGAAACACAGAAACAGATACAAGAACGATTATCCCAAGCAACCCGCCTAGAACTGCCGAGAATATTGGAGCAAAGAACAAACAGGCTGAAAGAGCTACTCGATAGACGGAGGAAGACTGAGAAATCCTACGAACTCCCGACAGAAATAGTGATAGGAGCGTTCCCTTCATGCATCAAAGTTCTGCATGATAACGCATCCTCAGGAAGACATCTTTCACACATGGGGAGATTTGCCTTGGCATCCTTCCTTTTAAACGTAGGACTCTCAGCGGAGAAGATTATTGAGTTATTTACAGAGGCTTCAGATTTTGACGAGCGAATGACGAGATACCAAGTGGAACATATAGCAGGTATAAGGGGCACCGGTACAAAGTATTCTTCTCCAAACTGCTCGACGCTTAAAACCCATGGTCTTTGTAGAAGCCCAGATGAGATCTGCAAATCGGTCAGACACCCACTTTCATACTACAGGAGGAAACTCGACATGACAAGGAGAGTCAGTGAGCAGTGATAACCAATACTAGGAACTTCCTAAATATGAAGTTCCGCGAGTACTACAAAGATCATGGATCAAAGATCCCCTCTCCGAGTAGTATAGAAAGAAGAGAGTTCGGCTTTCTTCTCTTCAAGGAGGGAGTGATGAGCCGCCACAGAAGTTTTGCAAGTAT
>CAYXJU010000305.1:0-2023 GCA_964464765.1 uncultured Candidatus Bathyarchaeia archaeon
CAAAACCAAACGATTTCCGTATTATGTATTCACCCAACAGCATGACTCTAAAAACGTGGGCTATGTGGTCCCTGTAGCTACGTCTCGCTCCGTATAGTATCGGTTCAAAGTCGATGTATTCCTCGAGCAAATACTGAAGCTTCTCAAGCCCCAGGGTCATTTGGTCGTGTTTCTTTTCACGATAATCTTTCTTTTTTAGGAAGATTATGGCATCGGCAAGAACGGCTTTCCAAAGGTCTTTAATCTTATCGTGCTGCAAATGTAGTTGGATTTCGTCTGTCAGATCTTTGATGTGGCTTTTAGTAGACGCTTGCAAGAAAACAATACTATCAAGTTCATTCTTGAAGAAATGTATCAGTTTGGAATCATCGCTAAAGGTAATTTTCTGAACGGTCTGCGGTGTGCTTTTGGACGATCTGTCATCGGCCGAAGAAGACCACGGTTCGTAGAACAATGTTAGATTCTTCCGTACGACGCTCTGCAACCGACGGAGAAGAGAATAGCGTAAATGGCTACTGTCCTCTTCAAAGATCTTCTCATCTGATTCTAGACTAGAGCCTTTCTCGTTTCGCAAGGAGCCTCTAGAGGGCACATTGGGTCCGGGGACGAGTATATGCTTCCGAAATTCAAAATTCGCTGAGCGGCGCATCGCCCGGCGCAGCTATTGAGACTCGAACAACTGCCACAAGGTTCATTCAACCGTGTTGGACTGAAACTGCGAAATTCCGTCCATCCCGGGGATTGATTCCATATGTTGATCAGTGACTCTCTTAGGACGTTTCCCATCACACGGCCACTATCTTGTTTGAATGCTGGGCATGGTACAACATCGCCATTTGGTTTTATGACACAAGTCGATCTACCTGCCTTGCAGGATTGGACAGGACTATGCATGATAAGCGCAGCAAAATTAAGGGGGCAACCTGTTCTTATGTACACATCATGAAACTGCGCTCTAATGTAAATGATGCTGTGAAGAAGTCTATTGAACGCCTCTTTTGAAAGCTCCAGTTTAGATCTATTCAATTTGCCGTTTCCTTGTGGAACAAATCTGAGTATCCCTATTTCATCAACCCTACGTGAAGAACATAACTCTACTAGTTCTGAGAGTTCATTGACATTAGGTCTCATAGGCACAAAATGAATCCCTGTCCAAACTCCTTGTGCTTTTGCTTGTTCTATTGCACTTAATGTCCTTTGGAAACTTGATGGGTAATGTGTAATCGAATCATGTGTCTCAGCGCATGCACCTTGGAGACTAAAGATCATTTTGTCGACATTCTCATACACACGAGATGTAGTCGACAAGGATTCTCCAATTCCAGATGTGTAGAGTTGAACCTCTAAACCACAAGATTTAGCATATGACAGAACCCCGTCTAGGTTATCGTAGAGAAAGGGTTCCCCCCGGAAACCTCTAGCAGCTCACCACCTAATTCGACAAAATCATCAATGATACCGGTAACAATTTCTGAACTCAGATGTGATGGAGTGTCTATGTTCCAGTTTCCAGAGCAGTGGATACAGTTCATCGGACAATAATTCGTGATCTCCAAGCAAAGTTCCTTCATCTCGGAGAACACACACATCCCTGTTTTAGCATACTATGAGTGTGTTTATAGGCCTTTGTATGACTTTCATGGCTCCATCAGCATAACCCCAACAGGCAACTCACGTGGACCTCTACTTCTTTCTTTGCTCGATCACTCTAAGTGCGTATGAGCATAGAGGATGGAGATGCGTTTCTTGGATGCATTACCATATGATCCAAAGAAAACACTACAGTTTTTTGAACTAATCCTGCATGCATCTCTACTGAAGTCTCATGGAATCAATTCCCCTTGGAAGTATCAAATAGTATCTAGCCCTAAAAGACAGGGTGACTAGGTCCGAATGGCCAGCATGGTCTCGAAGACGATAGACTCCGAAAAAACTACTAGAAAACACACTTTAGAGAAGTCGCAACGTAATATTGATTAGCATGAGCTGTTCATGCGTAAGAGGATTCAGCACAGTTGAGATA
>CAYXJU010000306.1:0-1101 GCA_964464765.1 uncultured Candidatus Bathyarchaeia archaeon
CTGTATACCAGCTCGGAGGAGCCCTCCGGTATATACATTTGGAAGATGTGGCAGTAAAAGCAGCAGAGCTTTCTCCTAAGGCATTCTCGTGGAAAAAATATCCGGAGCGGATCAACTTGGAGGCGGTTCGCATAGCTTTGAAAAATGAGTTGGGGGCAAAGACAAAACGTGTACTGGGTAGTATTCGTCATGGTTGGATGTTGACTCCGCATGGGTTGTCGTGGTGCTTACAGAATGTGTCTGCTGAGACCAATCAGTCGCCGATTGAGCAAATCTATAAGGAGATCGCTCGTATAAAGAAGAGTGAAGCCTTCAACAAAGTCACAGCAGGTAGGATGGCAGAAATAACAGACGACAATTTGAAAGCAGTCCTCAGGATAGATGAGTATTTCTCTCCGCGAAACCGCAGTGAGCGCATATCAGCTTTTGCGAATGCAGCGGTCATTGAGACACAGTTGAAACCGGTCCTCGCTACTCTAAAACAAAGGGGATTTATTGAGCCGGAGGTAGAATTATGAATGAGCCAATCCAAGTCACGAGTCATGTCTCCAGAGACTTTCTCCAGAACGCTGCTTATTTTAACACTATGCCCAAAGTTGTGTGGGAGTACGTTTCTAACTCTGTGGATAATCCCAAGCTCAACCAGCCTGTAAGCGTAGAAGTAAAGGTATCTAAGGAAAGAATAGTTATCGCTGACAACGGATGTGGCATGTCGCGAGAGGGACTGCGAAACTTCTTTCGTATGCATGCAGAGAACATCCGCCGAGGCAAAGGTGAGAGTGTTCGTGGTCGATATGGGACCGGAAAGTGTGCTGCATTCGGTATTGCCGATGTACTCAGAGTAGAGACGATCCAGAACGGGATTCTCAACACAGTGGAATTAAGTCGAAAGGATATTGAGCAATCAAAGTCAGGAAGGCCTTTTTCTGTCAGAGACATTGTCATCGATAAGCCATCGACGCAGGAAGATGGCACAAGGGTCATCATTTCACAACTGAATATAAAAAATATCGAATTGCCGGCCACGATAGCTTACGTCGAAAGGCATCTTGGTAGGCAACTTCACAATAACACGGTGGTTATCAATGACCACGTTTGTGA
>CAYXJU010000306.1:1111-2011 GCA_964464765.1 uncultured Candidatus Bathyarchaeia archaeon
TTCAGTTGGCAGCGAGCGTTCCATCCACGTCCTGATCTGGCGAGCATTCTACGTGCTATAGAACTAGTCGTTAGAGTCTCACCCGCTCCTCTGGAGAAAGAACGCGCTGGGATAGATGTTCTGTCAAAAGGAATCTGGCATGATACAACACTAGGCACTCTAGAGGGAGACTTCGCCAAGCGTATTTTCGGTGAGGTGGATGCACCAATTTTGGAAGAAAAATACGATATGGAGAAGATTCCACCCTTTGACAATACTCGCAATATGACACTAAATATTTCGAACCCAATCGTAGCTACACTACTAGGTTGGATAGATGAGTGCCTTCATCAAGTAGCCGCAGAATTATCGCAACAAGAAAAGGAGAGAAGAGCCAGTGAAGAGACAAAGCGACTGGCAAAGCAGGCCCAACAGTTAGAAAGAATCCTCAATGATGATTTTCGAAGCTTACAAATGGAACTTGAGAGAATTCGCCGCATGGGTCGCTTGCGGCAGGGCGATATAGATTCAGACGTTTTACCGGGTGAAGGAACGCTCCAGACAGAATATACGTGGGAGGTCCTGAACATGGCAATGGAACCGGGGGAGATATTGCTGGCCCTGGGGAAGAGGAACGTCCTGGCTCTTCCCTCTTACCCGGACAAGACAAAGGTGGCCCCAGTAAAATATCAGAACGCAAGTACAAACAAACGACTTTCCACGTCGAATATCGGCATGAACAGGAGAATTCGCCGAGATCGCATTATGATAGGGATACGAGAACAATAGTCATAAATCTTGATCATCCTCAAATAGCTCGTGCTGAACGTGAAAGTGGCGGCATCGAAGGTAAGCAATTCAGGGAAATGACTTATGAGATTGCATTCGTGGAGTATGCTATAGCTTTAGGGCATGAAAGAC
>CAYXJU010000307.1:0-2000 GCA_964464765.1 uncultured Candidatus Bathyarchaeia archaeon
CTTCTTGACCCATCTAGTAGCCTCAGACATTACGTTAAGCACAGTATCCCCTGTACCCACAACAGAGAACTCCTCAAACTTGGAGCCTGGATCAATGCCGACTGCTATGGATTGAGAAGTTGGCTGATCTGGATTGAATCCAAGCTGTATGTAGAAGACCCCGAGTTTGCTCCATTTCTTTACGGCTTTCCCATCTCTGAGAAGTTTTCGTGCCTTGGCTGGCTTGCAGGGCATTAATGGTGCTCTGTCTGCTGCGACTACGGGTACACGTGAGACGATTGCGTCCCCGTACCCAAGGTCGAGTTTCCCTTCGCCAATGTGTACAGAGCTTAGGCTGGCAATATTGCCAACCGTGGAATTCAGTGGTTCTCCCGCAGAGGGCAGAACTAGGGAGACATAATAATTACGCAATATGATTCTCTTCCCAATGAATTGCTCTATGACAGTTTGCGCATAATAGAGTGCATTTATCTAATTCTCGTTTCAATCTCGCCCAATTTCTACTCCCTAAATACTTTGCAATTTGATATTCTTTGGACTTTTCATCTTTATGATGAAAGTCGTAGATAGTATAAATTAACGTAACTAAACCACAACGCCGACATTTTCCCCCAAGGTATTCGATTGCAAGTCGTTTGTTTTTGCCCCTTTTTTCCTTAGCTTTTTCGACATCAAAATCAAGGCATCTCTTGCAAAGGTGACCAGTTGCAACTTTTCTTCCACATCTTACACACAAGTGGTTATTCTTCCTGAAATGGTACCTTTGTTTTGCTTCATTCGCAACACATGTCTTACATCGAGAATGTCTCTTTTCGCCTCCGCTTAATGCAAATTCACTTATCGGTAACTTTCTTTTACAGCTTGAGCATGTACGTGCTTCTAGCTCCATACACGTAGTCCGCAAGGGACTTAGGCTAGTCAAGGTTTGCATTGATACCACCATCACGAGCTCCCGTCTTCAGATGGGAGTCCCTGACTTCTGCTCCCCCTTCTTCCTGTAATCATCAATCGCCGCATGCAGTGCGTCAGCCGCAAGGTTCGAGCAATGCATCTTTATTGGAGGAAGACCACCAAGACTATCAGCAACATCCGCCCTGGTGATCTTGAGCGCCTCATCCAACGTCTTGCCTCTCGCAAGCTCTGTGATCATACTGCTTGTAGCAATTGCGGCACCGCAGCCGAAGGTCTTGAACTTCAGATCAGTAATCTTATCATCCCTGACTTTGATGTAGATGGTCATCAAGTCGCCACAGTTGTGAACTGCCATCGAGTTTGAGACGTATGAATGACTCCCTTCGACCTCCAGATTGCAGACCGGGCCATCATAGGCTAGTGGTTCAACTCGCCAGATAGGAACGTGAAAGTAACCGTTCTCAAACCAAGCTTTGTGGTGGTTTCTCAGTTTCTTCGGAATTCTGAGTCCCAGCCCAACGATTCTCGCCAGCTTTTCAATAGATCTATCGTCTTTCACGTAGATCAAGTAATGCTTCTTGTGTATGCCATTCGCGGGCCCCTCGCGAAAGCTCATGATTATTTCTTGCCTAAGAAGCAGAGTCCTCACTTGAAATGCCAATTGCCCTGATATTGTGACGAACTTGGCCACTTGACTCTTGATGTATCCGTCTCCTCTCCAAAGTCCACACAGGAGGGCCTCTTGTTTCTTTGGAGGAAGCAGCAGCATCCAACTTGGGGCATGTTTGTTAGCAGGTCCTTTCCCAAAATGTTTTGTAAAGAATCTTGCCAGCCTGGCGCTGTAGAACTCAATTGTTGCCGCATTATGTTTCTTCCTGATCAGCGCAGGTTCTAGACCAAAAATACGATTGATGCAAAGCATGGTGTCTCTGATGTAGCTGTCTTCTTTTGAACTAAATACAAAGCCCAGTGTTCCTCTGCAAGGTTGAGTTCGCGCATAACCTTCTGACAAGTAATAGCCGACTAGCCTCAGGAACTCGCTGTCAACGGTGATTTCATCTGGGAGTGTCTTACTCTTGAAGTCATAG
>CAYXJU010000308.1:0-1989 GCA_964464765.1 uncultured Candidatus Bathyarchaeia archaeon
GCGGGCATCGCGTCATGTAACCTCGTCTATGTATCAAGCATAATTCCTCCCAACTGCATTCTTCTATCAAGAGAGAAGGGCTTGAAGGAACTAAGGCCGGGGCAGATAATTTTCTGTGTTATGAGTCGCATTGATACGAACGAACCTAATCGATTGATAGCCGCTGCCATAGGTATGGCTAAACCCTTGGACACTACCACGTACGGTTATCTTTCTGAGCACAAATCGTATGGTGAAACCCATAAGAAGGCTGGCGAATACGCAGAAGATCTTGCTGCTTCCATGCTTGCATCAACTTTGGGCTCAAGGTTCGACGTTGACGACGCATGGGACACCAGAAGAGAGATCTGGAGAATATCTGGAAAGAACGTTCGGACCAGGCACATTTGTCAATCAGCTGAAGGAAACAAAGACGGACTCTGGACAACGGCCGTATCGGCAGCGGTAATGATCTGAACGATTCTTACGAGAGTTGCTGGACGACTTCGCGAACCCTGAAATGCAGCACGTTCTCAGTATGGTAGAATGCGCCTCTAACCTTGAGTCTAGATTTCTTCTTAAACACGTTGACTGGGCCCTCAAAATCCTCACGAACTAGTCTGGCTCTCCATCTTCCATCCACAAGCACAACCGCCCTGCCCTGATGAATCTCTTCCACTAGAAGGTCGTATGTATCCTCGTCGGTTTTGGGGAGACTTGACGGTGTCGGCATGCTTGCAATAGTTGCTACTCTATCAGCTCCAATCTTCGCGAGTTGTCCCGCATCTTGCAGATTTTCTAGTGCAGCTTTTGCCACTGCAGGAGCTATTCCTTCTTTCTCAGCCTCATCGATCAGGTAGCTGATGGATAACCCCTCAACATCAGTCTTCAAAACCTTCTTCCAAATGTACCTTGATGCTTTGTCTACTTCCTTCAGAAACCGGTTCGCTTTGACTTCTGAATTTGCTGACTTCGGTTCGAGATGACCAATCTCAGCATGTCTCTCAATGTCAAGTAGCTCCTCCGTTGGGATTGGATTAGGTTCTGGTTTCGGCCTGTTTCTAGTCAACGGTTTCAGTTCAAGGTTGAGTGAGGCTATCATCTTTCTCATTCTCTCTACTCTTCGTCGACTTGCATGGAAGTAAGCTATGTCATAGGTGTCGTTTGCAACCAGAATCATTGCTTTGCCAGCTGTTCTTCTGCCAGTTCTGCCTTTTCTTTGAATGTACCTGATTTCGCTCGGTATGGGCTCGTAGAAGATCACTAGGTCCACACTCGGGATATCCAAGCCTTCTTCGGCTATCGAAGTCGCGACAAGGACATTTGTGTCTCCATCCCTGAAGCTCCTTATGATCTTGGCCTGTTCCTCTTGGCTTAGGCCTGAATCTTCTTCCTTCGAAGCTTGACCAACAAACCTCTCGACTGTCAATCCTTCGATCTCTCTGAGTCTTTCAACGAGATGAGATGCCGTGTCTCTGTACTGTGTGAAGACTAGTACCTTCGAATTGGGAGTTTGCTGAAACTGGTTCTGAACCAGAGTTTTCATGACTGGAATCTTAGGATGATCGAGACTCTTGTTTCGATCGAGAAGTCTCTTGAGTTCAAGATAATGCGGATCGTTGATTATCGACTTGTAACTTTTCTTCGTCTCTCCATGTTGATCTACTTTCTCCAAGAAAGATAGGAGGGTGACCAGTCCTTGGGTCTCTAATAGTTCTAGCGCGTGAAATAGTGTTAGTGACGCAGACTGTAGAATTATCGCGTTGAATATGGGACCTTTCCATTCTTCTATAGTGCTTAGTAGTTGGTGTCTGAGGCGTTCACCGGCTTCAAGGAGATCACGGCGATTCGCGTTTTCAGGTCTTGTGTGGAGTATGCCTCTGCGACTGAGCAGCTCCAATCGTTCGTTCAACATGATACGAATTGTCTGGCTGATTTCTCTATATTCTAGTGGCAGGTCGACTTGTGTCCATTCTACTTCGACTGGATGTATGTATGGCAGAACATCTG
>CAYXJU010000309.1:0-1983 GCA_964464765.1 uncultured Candidatus Bathyarchaeia archaeon
GGGTTCAAAATGGTTCCAAACAACCATGACAATCCCGTCTGCCCCACCATCAAACGCGAGGAAATCAGTTTACATGCTGCGGCCAATGTGCGGCACGCCAAAATCAGTCACACCGTAGCTATATGATAATCTTAGGTTGACTGACGAGGCTTTCACTTTCATTTCGAATGTTGTCTTGGAGTTGTATTGTTCAAATGTATCACACAGCAAGTTTTCAGTTCGATCATGTGAAGGAGAAATGTGGTCGTTCCACTTACCGTATAGACAGACCATGGGATCCAAGAAAAATGATCAGACGGTTAATGAATGTAATTGCATTGTTGGCCGCGTTACCATTTGTCGCTTCGATAGTCTTCATCGGTGAATCATGGGAAAAATTACGTCTCTAGGAAAGACAAGTACGATCGGGTGAATGTAATGGTAGTTGATGTGGTTACTCCATGTCAGATCTCAGAAGCTACCTAAGATGCAAGATTATTGATGCGTTTGGATACGTTCCAATTCGAAGAGTCAGGTTCCACACTATTGATGAGTTATTGCTTGGATGCTGAGCACGCTTATTTCCCTAGCATCTGAAAACAAATCTTCAATCCACTCAGGTGAGAAGAGCTTCCGCGTAATGGCTGGTAGGAAGCCTATCGCCTATTGGTCTATCGACACCTTACTTTCCATCTAAAAAATCATAATGCGTAGTCAGTAGAGAACGAATTCAAGTTTTGCAAGAAGTGTTATGCAAAAGCAACTTCAAAAAAAGTGGCAAGCATGCAACACTCGCCTGTACGACTCCAGATCTCTCTCTCTTTTGTAAGCTGCAAGAGCTATCCTAAGTTCATCCAACTCAATCCTACCAAAGATCTCTTGTATTCTCTGGGCAACGGGTCTTGAGATGAATATGTATTGACATAAGCTGGACAGGTTACTTGGTTTCCTAATGGTACTAGCAGTCTCGAAATCAAGAATTCTAGGCCGTTTTCCATCTATCAAAATGTGTCTTCGAGCTTGGTTCAGCTCTCCATGATCGAGTCCAATGCTATCAAGCCTAAAACATTGTTCGAGAACATCAAGCAGAACCTCTTTTACGATGTCTATGTTGTGATTTGGATCAATATGATTAATCCATTCTTGAATGAGTTCGCCATTGAGTAGTTCCATTAGAAGGAAATTCTCACTTGTTCCAAGAATTCTAGGTCCCACATTCACAGAGTTGGCAATTTTTAGCATGTCTGCTTCTCGTTTCATCGTTGCTCTGTTGGCGTCGATCCTACGTATCTTCAAAGCGATCGTTTGTGAATCGATGCGTGCGGCTACAACAATGCCAACGCATCCTTTTCCGAGAATACTTACGTTACCTATTTTTTGTTTGCCAACAAAGTGTAGTTCTGTGATTCCAATACTGCGTAGTTCTTCAATTCTCTTGTCAATTTCGTATCTCTCAATCCGAGGATAACAGAGAACATGAGCGTATTTTTCTTCAAGAGGTCCTTCCAGTTTTAGCGTTTTGAGTCCACCCTAACCAGGTTGGAGTTCCGACTAGGAATTCGGATAAGAATGTTGCAAACGCTGCATCTCGTTCTGCGAGTCTACGTATGTCGGTCTCTCGAAGTAGTCTGTAACTCTTTCTCAATGTTTGGGTGATTCTGCTTCCGACCCCAATTTGTTTTCCTCCGCCTCGGAGATTCTCTTTAAGAAAGGATACTGCATCTATGTAGTCTCTTGCTTTATGCACTTTCCACCTTTCCCGTTCGATCCATGGTCCCGTCACTGTATCGCAAGCATTGAGATGTTTACTTAAGAATCTCTCAGATTCTTTCCGTCTCTCGACTTGTGGTCCTAGATGTCTTCTTGTCTTAGCTATCTTGTCTCTCTCCAATTCAAAAACTATCACGTTGAGGTTCTTCTCGTTGCTATAAACTCCTGTTCTATACACAGTGAAGTCTTTCTCTTCGAGAACATTTCTTAGAGATCTCTCTGTCTTGTATAGTT
>CAYXJU010000310.1:0-1978 GCA_964464765.1 uncultured Candidatus Bathyarchaeia archaeon
GCCCTCTCCTGTTCGTATTTCGACATCGGCTGTCATGACCACTCCTTCATACGAGCCTTCGACTCCGCTAGCTTCGACCTGTCTAACAGCCACAATGTTTATGGAGGATCTTCCAATCAGGCCGGACGTGCCTTGCGAATAACCAGTTGAATTCCAATACTTTGCCCAGGAACTATAGTACTGCAATTGATTCTGAGATGATTGGTACTTTTCTTGTAGAAGACTCAGTTCTTTGTTCAAATCGCCTACTTGTCTGTCAAGTTGCGAAATTCCACTTGTCAGAATTGAGTCATGATACACGAAGTAAATAGCAGATGAGGCGAGGAGTATGTTAAGCAGCAAGCTAGCAGCGAGTATAGCATTCCTTGTCTTTACGCCATCATTCTTTGTGATGTTCAATGGGTTGTCACCGTCCCACTCCGACTCGGATCTTCACGTGATGGGTGCAATAGCTAAACAAGAGACGGTAGAGATTGCACGCAGGACTATTCCATTCAGCACTAGAATGCCGCACGTCAGAATGATCTGTTCCAACTTTCGACAGACTATTTCTCTCCATTCATCCTTTCAAAGCTGACCGTTGGCTCGGGGCCATTTAAGACCGACTCACTTCTGGTGCACACCAAGAATAAGTCGGCAGCCAGTGTATCGATCTTTTGAATAATTCCTTTAGTGCACTTGAAGAATCCCACGGGGGATGTTGAAAAGATGAAAATTGTTAATGCTATGAAACTAGTTGCATATGGCGTTGCTATTGCAGCTGTTGATCTTGCAATGGAAGCAGTTGATGCTGAAGAGACCTTGGTAAAGACATTGAAATCTTTACTTTAACGGACCTTCATTGGAGTTGTTGTGGATAAAACAGGTCATGACGACTCCGAGAGCAATTTGCTTTCCAATGTCTGAAGCTTCTCGAACCGTTCGCCCCATCTTGAAATAAATCTTCGCTGATGCCGCCAAACATGAAGTGACCACAAGACAGCCGCCAAAGACGCAAACATCAATATCAGATCCATGACATTCACAATGATCAGTCTCTGCATTCTCATATTTGGTAGATATAAGACAGAGAAATAGACCGCCGATCGTATCACAAGGACTAGCAAGACGATTGATCCGATGAGGTTCACTGTGGCCTGGAAACGAAATCGTCTGAACTCATCTGAAGCTTCTTCAAGAAATCTATGAAGTGTAGCAACAGGATGTTGATGGTTGTTTTCAGTCATTTCCTACCAACTGGGTCATTTGTGGAGCGTAGCATGAGCATAATTAAATCTTAACTCACCACTGGTGAATTGGGCTCAGAGAATTGAGGGAAGCGCCTCGCGAAGCTTCAAATAGACCACCTTGCCTGCAAGAGTCAGGCGAATTCCTCCTTCGAATTCTTCAACAAACCCCTTGTCTGTCAAGGATGCTAAGTGTGGTTGAAAATCGTCATATGAGAGTCTAGTAGCGTGTCGCCAAAGCGCAGTCCTTGAGTGAGTGCCAGCATGATAGTACAAGAATTCGAGAATGTCAAATCTAATCTCTACAGCAGACTTTTTGACGGATTTCGACTTCTCACGACGTATCATAGTTGTTACAACATTCCAAGATGCTAAGACTGGAAAGGCTCCAAGTAGAGTTCAATTGAAATATCAGAACCCTTCGGCAGACTTACCTGTAGCGCAGTGGGCGCGTAACCATCCAATGAACATATCACTAGATAGTTGCCCTCCTCTAGCCACATGTCGAATGATCCATCGAGGGTATATGTGAAATCGTGCATCCTCTCTCCTATTGCATCGATCGTTGCCCAGTTCAGCGGAACCAATTCATCAAACATATTGAAGCTATAGACGCGTCCGGAAAAGTGTGCCAAACGGTTGAGGTGCAAGACTACACTGGAAACACCATCCGCAGGAAGCTCCGCAGTCACGAATATCTCACTTTGCATGAACCCAGGCAGATACACTATGAAAGTGTAGGAACCTGGACC
>CAYXJU010000311.1:0-1973 GCA_964464765.1 uncultured Candidatus Bathyarchaeia archaeon
GTTCGCACATTTTTCCAAGTCGTCTCTCTGCGACTTCGGCTGTTAATGGGCTTCCTCTTGCAAGATTTCTAAGCCATCGCTGTACGTCTTCGTCTTTGGAGAAGTAGGCGTATTTTCCCTCTGTTTGGGTCAAAACGCTTCAGGAGAGTATGATCTGGTCTGGAATATAAGGTATCCGCACTTAGTTGTTGGCGGGCCCGCGGGGATTCGAACCCCGGATCTCCGGCTCTCCACTAGGTGGTATCCGCAGGCTTACGCAAACACGTCTCAGAGACGTTTTTCAGCGTCTTGATCCGGACTAGACTACGGGCCCAACACCAATCTATCACCGTAGCGTGTATGTCTCGTGGTAAGCGTAGATTTCGGGTATTATTTGGGCTACGGTGATTTCTCCAGCCGCGTAAGTACCAGACTGGTCATTTAAGACTTGTGAGATTCTTCTCGGCGAAAAGTGGTTTCGACCATGGGCGAGGATGTTGATTGGCGTCGGGGTATGTGAACAATCATGTGGAAAGAAGCGAGCTTACTGATGGTTTAGGTTTCACGCTTTAGACATTGAAAGCATTGATGTCAAAAACAGAATATCGGTTTATACTTTCTTTTGCCGTTCTGTTGTGAGGCTAGTGATGGAATTGCATATCGATAGTCGATCGTTAGGTACCACAACATTTCATTCACAGTTGAACGCTTCAACCTGTTTCATTGAAGCTGTTGATGAATCTCTTGAGATATTGGGAAAGCAGATTAGTCCGTTGGTGTATGGCTACATGCAGAGAAGTTTTCAAATTACTAAAGATCAGATTCCCGCTAGGCCAGGTGCACTCTTAACTACACTATCACGCCTGTTCGGAGCGGCGTCGAAGTCTTTGGAAGAAAGCATTGTGAGAAGGTTCTATGCGAAGATGGGACTCCGACCTGGAGTCAGTGCAAACATGTCATTTCACTCAATGTATGCGCGGCTTCAGCGAGGATCAACCTTGGAATCCACGCCTAAGGTGCGTTGGATGTAACCTTTGAATGAAATACGAGTCTATGGCTTATTTGGTTTCGATGACTCGTTTCAGAGCTTCAGAGACATTTTGCTTGCCCATGGCAACTATGTAGGGTCCAAGTCTTGGGCCTCTAGGTTCTCCAATCAGGACTCTGTAGATTAGCCCAAACATTTTCCTTGGTTCTATACCTCTTTCCTTGGCAATGTTGAAGATTGAGTTTTGAACAGTATTCTCATCCACAGTCTTCTCAAGGAGTTTCACGAGATCACTTAACGCCATCCTATCCTCGTTTGCAAGTTCGATCTTAACCTCGCCTATCTCGCGGTAATCCGCCGCCCAGTTCATTGCGTATTCGATGCGTTTTTCCAAGTCTTCAGCGTCAAGGTCCTTGGAATGTCCATAACCCTTCAGTCTCTCTCTAATGTAAGATGCCTCGGAGCCCTTTGGGGCAATGGTTGCCAAGTATACAAGTAGATTGTAGGGAACTCGGGTTGAACGTTTCTTGGAAGGTTTGAGAAGCCAACAATATTCGTAAAGCCCTTTCAGCTTGGCCATTTCTTTAGCGTCGGCGATCTTGCCTTCTCCATTGTAGAGTTTTTCCAGTTCGATCAGTTCGTCCATGTATCTTGGGATGTCGATTACCGAAATCTCTCGTGTTCCAACTATTCGTTTGAACATGAGGAGGAGAAGCGACTGAGGGGAACCGTATCTTAACCAGACTTGGGGTGTGAAGACGTTTCCAGTGGATTTCGAAATCTTTCTACCTCCCTTGTCTAGGAACAGTTCGTATCGAACATGGAATGGTGCTGGGACGTGCAAAATCTCTTCGATGATTTTGTCGTTGACGCGAACGGAGTCGGCGATATCTTTTCCATAAGCTTCAAAGTTGATTTTCAGCGCAGCCCATCTAGCTGCGAATTCAACCTTCCAACTGAGTTTACCCTCGCCTTTTCTATAGTCAGATTCACCTTCGTATTGACA
>CAYXJU010000312.1:0-1972 GCA_964464765.1 uncultured Candidatus Bathyarchaeia archaeon
TGTGATGAGAGTGTCAAACGAAAGACACCGGATTACTAAGAATATGTATCTTGCTGGCGTGATGGTCATATTTGCATCAGCTTACTCTCAGTATCTGTTTCGAGGTTCCGGTCCGGTGACAGGAATGCTTCTCGTGTATGGAATACCGCTGTTGGTAACGGGTTACATTTGGGGGTCGGCAATTGTCAAGAAGGCCTTCGGTCGTACCTACTCTGCGTTGAAGGTTGGTGTCGGTCTGTTTGGTGCATTTACGGTCTTGGGTACGCTTACAGGTGTGTTGATCTTCTACGTTCTTGAAACCCTTGATCCTGCTGCCGTGAATCTCTTGCACAAACCTAATCCCATTCTTCAGATTTCTCCGGAGTTTGCTTGGATAATGGTAGCGGCTTCCTTTCTGATTATTGGACCGGTTGAGGAGTATCTTTCTAGAGGATTCATCTATGGTGGGTTGCTTGATCTTTTCAAGGGGCGCCACTGGATTGGGTTGGGATTAGTTTCGTCAGTACTGTTCGCTACCGCACATCTCTATTACGCGTTTGTGTATGAAGTCGCCTCACTGGTTCAATTTGTTGACCTAATGACTTTTGGAATGGCCATGGCGGTAACGTGCTATCTCTCTGGCGGAAATCTCTTCGCGGTAGCCTTGATTCATGGAGCATATGATGCGACGGGGTTCATCGGTGTGGCAACATCACTAGGTGTTGGAACTTCACTTCGAGGACTTATGATACTGGTTGGGGCGATTGTCGCGATCGGACTCTTTGCCCAGAAAATGCGCAAGAAAAGAGCAGAACACTTGCAGCATTCAGGATAAGAGACATTGAGTTATAGTACGATCGATCCGGCATCTTACGCGTGGATCAAGATGATTCTGGTTGGATGTTACATCAGAGACCTAGCACGATTTTGAAGTGGATCCACGCTCTCCATGAGTTGTTCTTAGTGCCTCTAGGGTCTCTGTTTTCTAGCGTGTTCTTGACAATAGATCCTCTATCATTCTGAGAGTCAAACCCCAAATAATCTGATCATGACACAATATGCCATCAACCTCCAGCTCACCCTCGGTTGTTCTGATGTGTTGCTTACTGAGAGGGAGCATCAAGAGATCATTTATGGGAATCCAAGCAGCCTCTGCTATCTCATCCTTCTGCAATATTACGCCCACTCTGTTTCTCAACAAAGCCACGAATGGAGTGACAATCAAGACACGTGTGGTTGAAGACACATCGTTTATCGTTCCGAGTAATTCATGTTCGATTAGATTGATTCCCACCTCTTCTCTTGTCTCACGAATTGCAGTATCGAGAACACAGGTATCTTGGGAAGTCATGTAACCTCCAGGGAACGCCATCTGACCCGACCAAGGATCTGTTAGCCTAACTGCTCTTCTGACGAGAAGCAGTGAAATCTCCTTTTCAAATGAATTGAGCAGCAGCACGACCGCGGCCCGATGGCCCAAATCAGAACTAGCTTCTCTCTCATGAACAGTAGGCTTAAGATGATTCCTCAGGATTTCTATTCTGAATTGACTCAAGGTCAAACATCAACCAAAGATCTGAGTTCCTTTGGAATGGTCTGTTGACACACTCAGGTTTTGGATGCGAACTTGAGAGGGCTGGATTTGCGATATGAGCCTCTTTGCCTTCTTTTTGCCTTTTTCCTAGCCTCGATCTTGTCGATCAGTTCGTTTTGACTTCGCGCCAACCAGAACCGCCACAGGCTCTATATGGGCACTGAATCATAATAATCAGATTCTTTCTTCATTCCACGGTGAATCTAGTTCCTGCTTCTCCTGCGAGAGATCTGACAAGGCTTGATGGCGATGTGATTATGGCTTCTTTTCCATCTCTCTGAAGATATTCGATTATCGCTTCCACTTTTGGTCTCATGCTTCCTGAAGCAAAATGTCCTTGTTCTAGATACGTTCGCGCTTCTCTAATGGTAACATGATCAAGATCTTTCTGATCAGGTT
>CAYXJU010000313.1:0-1965 GCA_964464765.1 uncultured Candidatus Bathyarchaeia archaeon
GCTGTGTATGTGCGCGTAAGGGTTCATCAGTGCGTTTGAGTGGTTCTTGACGGCGACCCTCGCCATGTCTTCTGAGGTTACGCCATATTTCGACATGTAGAGTCTCGTGAACATTGCCGCTAGTGATGGCAATGTTACTCCTTGTACATACTCACCTTGAGGGTGGGTCATTGTTGCCACGAGGTCGGTTATCCTGTCGCCTGACACATGACGCATCTTCTCTCCTCCAGTCACCAATACAATGTCATAGATGCCCGAGGCTACCGCAAGAAAACCATTCTTCAAAGCAGACCCTCCCGAGGCGGGGCCGTTCTCAATTCGTTCCGCGGCTGCTGGGAGTAGCCCAAGCTGGTCTGTTAGTGCTGTCGCTATTGCAGTCTGATGGGTGAGTTCTCCGGCTAACATGCTGGACACGTAAACTGAGTCTATGCTGTCATGGATCGCAGAGTCTTCCAGAGCTTTCAGAGAGGCTTCTACCAATAGATCCATGAGAGTCTTGTTATCATGCCTGCCGAATTTTGTCATACCGCAGCCTATAACGGCTACGTCTCTCATTGAGCAATTTCCCCAAAGGATTATTGTTTTCTTTCAGACTTCGAACTCTATTATCTTGGGGTTGACTGCTTCTTTTATCAGGTTGTCGGGTACTGGTCTTTCGCCAAACACTTTCGTAGGTTTCACTTTGAAGTAGTTCTCTCTGGTTATGGCGTAGGGGGTGGCCCCGCCCAGTTCGTGTTGTAGTTTCGATCTGGGTTCAAGTCCCCATTCCACCATCCACCTTCTGAATCCAATTGGGCTTTCAGCGGTTACGAGTATCTCTTCGGCTCCAAGGTTTTCGATCGAATGTTCTTGTTTGGCTGCGAAGAGGTGGGCACCTACTCGCGCTCCTCTCTTCAACGCTAGAGTGTGATAACTAATGTGTAGTTTTTGGTCGTATGCTCGATTGTTAACAATGCCGGCTAGTTCACCGTTTACGACCCCTATCAAGGCGAATTCGTTTCTGACTCTGTATCTATACCATCCCAATAGTTCTGCGTACTGTCTTGCAGCAACTATGTCATAGTAGTCTTTTTCTACCGCAATGTAAGGCGTAATGGCTTTAAGCAATAGTGGGGCCTCTTCTCGTTTTGCTTCTCTGATGACCATCTTTTCTCCAGATGGCAGTGTGATTACCTTTGCAGGATATTGTTTGTATGGAATGTCCCAGTCGACCTTCAGAACTGATTCAACATCTTCCATTCGTGATTTCACTTTGACCCGCATATTGAAAACTGAAGTATATAATCGCTATGACTTAAATAGACCATGCATGATTTCACGTTGGCGATGAAGAAACATGAGAATGAAAGCTGTTGACCTTACTCAACCAATGGGGATAAGGACTCCACCCTTTCCAGGCGGCAAAGCGATGACTATTAGGTACACGAACCGAATATCTGGCGATGGCTATGGCCAACAAGAATACACATTCACAACTCATACGGGAACTCATTTGGATGGACCTTTACATTTCGATCCCAAAGGCAAGGACTTGGCAAGTCTAACAATGGACAAACTATTCGGTGAAGGCGTAATAGTTGATGTCAGCCAAACTGGAGAATATGGAATCTACACTCCCAAGGATGTAACCTCTAAGGTCGACGTTAGGAAAGGAGATATTCTGATAATCAACACTGGATTTCACAAATACTATATCGGAGACAGAGATCCAGACGAGGTCGCGTATTTCTACAAGCATCCAGGACCTAACTGGGAATTTAGAAACTGGTGCGCAGAAATGCAGTTCAAATGGCTTGCAGTCGATGCTGCTTCGCAAGATCATCCAATGAACATAGCAGACCTTCGAAAACTCAGACCTCAATTCGTGAAAGAATTTGAAAAGAGACATGGAAAAAAGAGAGAAGAGAGATTTCCTGACGACTCGGAACACTTGATGCATTGGTCACTGTTCGCAAAGCCTAATGA
>CAYXJU010000314.1:0-1962 GCA_964464765.1 uncultured Candidatus Bathyarchaeia archaeon
ACTTGAGAAGCCGAAAAAGATTGCTTAGCTGACCCCAAATGGTTTATCCGAATGCCGACTGTTATACACACCGTGTTTGAGTGTGAATGTTTGCTAAACAAGAAAGATATGGAGAAAATACAGGCGAATCTTGAGGACTATGATCTTACACGCGAGAAAATGTTTGAAGCTTCACGATCCGCTACAAGATTCTCGGGTTGGGCTATCGTCCAGATCCACAGGCAAGAGATGAAAGCGGCAGAAGAAACCTTGAGAAAAGCCAAGGCGAATCTGGCAAGTCTGAACAAATTGCTGGAATCACATTCAGAGTTTGGTTCTGCCTCCAACGTTATTGTCGCTTTTCAAGAGTACGCAGAGGCGAGACTGCTTCAAGGCATCATCACAAAAGGAAGACTCCTCTCGCAGAAACAGGTTGGTGTAGAGATCCTTCCATACCTCTTAGGCTTGCTAGACTTTATTGGAGAACTCAGAAGGATGGCCTTGAATTATCTGAGAAAGAGTGAAGCTTCCAAAGCGGAGAAGACATTGGCTTTGATGGAAAATGTGTATGAAGATCTGTACTCTCTAGATCATACAGCCATCATACCAACGTTCAGACATAAGATGGATACCGCTAGGAAACTGATTGAGGTAACTAGAGGCGATGTAGTGACCGAAACAAGAAGGTTATCACTGGAAAACACTGTCAAAGACCTAAAGAACACTCTTACAAGGACGAGGGGGCTCAAGGTTGACCCAACCTCTCTCAAGAGTTCCGGCCCCTGAAGATTCCGTTGAAGTGAGTGAACATTTTTCGTTCGAGAAAGCCATATTCGCTCAAGAGCAGTTTTCACGATTGGTGCAGAAACAATCTGCACTACCCAAGACAATCCTACGTGTAGCTGGCGTTGATGTTGCATACGTTGGAAAGTATTCTTTCACAGCAGCAGCGCTGCTGGAATACGATACTCTCAAGCTAGCTGAGGTTAAGTGCATCAAGAGTCTGATCAGGGTTCCTTATCGAGCAGGTTTTCTTGGGTTCAGAGAAGCCCCCTCAATGATTGAAGCCATCCAGATGCTCAAGACAAAACCTGAAGTAATCTTGGTGGACGGTCACGGACTTGCTCATCCAAGACGATTCGGCCTAGCCTGTCATGTTGGTGTCTTGCTGGATCTTCCGACCATAGGAATAGCGAAGAATCTCTTCTATGGCAAGGTTCATGGAGACAGAATACTCGAAGAGAATGGCAATGAGTTAGGTGGAGTAATCAATGCAGGGAAGAAGACGCTATACGTAAGCATCGGTCATAAGATCTCGCTTGAGACGGCTGTTCAGATAGCCGAGCATTGTATTGTATCAAATGCGCCAGAGCCTCTGAAAATAGCCCATCAAAAAGCGACTGTAATGGCGAGGAAGATGATGATTTGAGGGCAGACTTGCTGTACACGTTGTTGAAGCTCGTTGAAATGAAGGCGCATAGAGGAGATATCCCAGTCACGACCAGCCGTGTGGCCAAGACTATTGGGACCTCCCAGCAGACAGCATCAAGACGATTGATGGAACTTGAGAAGACGGGATTGATAAGGAGATTGAGAATCCCAGGAGGAGAAGGCGTTCAACTGACTCAAGACGGAAAGAATTAACTAAACACCGTCTATATGACTCTCAGAACTATTTTGGAGCCTCGACCCAAAGAATTGGTTCTAGAGGGTGAACTCCTTTCGGGGTTGGGCGAAGGCGCATACTACATTCATCAATCGGGTTATAGAAAGCAGTTCATCAAGAAACTTGGTTATGATCCATTTCCAGGAACGTTGAACATTAGACTCGACAAGAGATTCCTGTGTGAACGATCCCTCTTGGATACGATGCCATCCGTTTTGATGGATGGATTTAGCAACGGCAAGCGGAGCTATGGTCCAGTGAAATGCATTCCTGTTTCAGTGAACGGCGTGGCACAAGCGAACATCATTACTGCCTTA
>CAYXJU010000315.1:0-1960 GCA_964464765.1 uncultured Candidatus Bathyarchaeia archaeon
GAATTCGAGGTGGCCCTAGTTTATGTTCCAACAATCGTTCTAATCGCGATCTCCATCTACCTCTTGACAAAAGGTAGGCGGTCCTTAGGGTAACATGCCCCAATCTTTGCTGTCTCAATATTGCACACAGGGCATCTCTCGTACGATTCGTGATGTAAGATTGTTCATCATGTAGTGCAAATGGCATGTTGGCGGCCTACGGCCTTTTCTCTGCGATGAGTTATGCTAACATCAGCAAGTTGTACGACGAAGAGGACTAGTCCGCCAGCTTCTTGCACATAACGTAGGCGTCTGCCCCATCATGATAATAATATTGGATTCGTCTGTAGATGCCAAATCCGAGTTGTTTGTAAAGTTCTATCCCAGAGTCGTTTGTAACCCTAACCTCGAGATAGAACTCTTTTGCTCCTCGTTTCGCGACTGCATCTGTCGCCTCTGACACAAGAGTACGTGCGATACCCATTCTACGATACTCAGGTTCCACCGCCAAAGACACCAAATGTGCCTTCTTCACCATTTTCAGGCGACTCATTTCCGAGAACCCGTGCTCGATGCGACACATCATATAACCAACAACTCGGTCGCCCACCTTAGCCAAGAGAAAGGCTTCAGGACAGTTCTGATAGACCTCCATGAAAAAGTATGAATTGTAGTTCTCAGGAAGGCAAGTTCTGTTTATCTCCATGACTGCCTGAAGGTCCTCGGGCGTAAATCTCCTGATCTCAAACTCTCCAATCGTAACCATGTTCTAACCAAGGTTGAATCTTTCACAACACGCGTTATAATATGTTGCCTCATGGCAAATGAGACCGACACAAAATGCCTGAATTAGTCTAGGAAAGTTTTTAGCACACTCAAAGGGTGGATTATGTTTCGTTCAGAAGGACACCACTAATGAGTGAAATCCCGTCGAGAGGACCGTATCCTCAACCCACGTATGGTCCGGCCTTCGTTGATCTCAGAAATGTGATTCAAGCTAGGTTCACTGTTCTTGACGCTTTCATAGATCCGAACGGGATTCCTTCGTTCGTCATAGCGCCAGACGACACCGAATTCAAATTCAAGTCAGTGATTGCAGATTTCTCCAGAATGAATCTGGTAGCGTTTCTTAGGCGGGATAGCGGTCGTTTGCTTATCAAAGTTTTTCCGAAGCCTCATCCGAAGCCCGCTCGACCAGGTATGAACCTCGTACTCCTAGTCGCCACACTGGGAACTATCTTCTTTTCGGGATACATGGGTTTCATGAATACCCAGATCCTTCGTGACGTCCTACTGAAAGATGCGAATCCATACCTACAAGCAGGACTGTTCGCTGTGTGCCTTTTCGGTATAATCGGCACACACGAAACAGGTCATCTCTTGACATGCAGGAGATACAACCTCGATTTCACCCTACCATACTTCATTCCAGGACCACCACCATTCGGAACATTTGGGGCCGTGGTCTCTCTCCGAAGTGCACCCACAAACAGAAATGAGCTCTTCGACTTGGGACTTTCAGGTCCCTTGGCCGGATTCATTGCTACAGTAATCATATCGATACTCAGCTTCCAACTTGCCATCCAAGTCAGCCTGCAACAGGCGATGGCGTGGGAGCAGCAAAAGCTCATTCAACAAGCATTCTGGCCCATGTACCCATTGCTCTTTGACATAATCCAACCGATCGTACGTCCAATGCTTGAAGGATACTCCCTGATTCTGACTCAAATCGAACTGGCAGCATGGGTTGGAGCTCTGCTCACCTTCCTTAACATTCTGCCTGTCTGGGAACTTGACGGCGGCCATATTTCACGTGCAGTGTTTGGAGCCAGAGGTCACAGAATCGCTTCAGCCATCGGGATACTGGTTCTTTTCGCGACAGGATATTGGTTCTTCGGTATCTTCATACTATTCTGGATGTTCGCTACTAGGCGTGGCATAGCCGGAGCTGAGCCGCTTGACGATGTGTCACCGCTCTCAA
>CAYXJU010000316.1:0-1948 GCA_964464765.1 uncultured Candidatus Bathyarchaeia archaeon
GGATTGATTGAGGAAGAGAACGGTCAATGCAAACTCACGCAAGCAGGCAGAGATGCCTATGTTAAATTGAGAGATGCGCTTCAGACCATCCTATGAATGCTCAAGGGATTCACCTGTGATGCATTGACTTTTTATACGAAACCGAATGGAGAGTTTTGATGAGCAGGGATAGAGATACGACTGAGAACAAATCTGAAGCTGGCTACCCAATAAGATCTATTCATAGTTTCCTTCTTGACGTGCAGAACGAGTTAGAAAGACTTCGAATCGCATCATTGATAGGTGTCGTAGCGTGCGTTCTTATCCTACTTTCATTGATTCGTTTCGCGCTTCGATTGATTGAGTTTAGTATGGTCTTTCCACGTGCACGCATAGGCGTGACGATCGATGGAACCTTGTTGGTTTTGGCAACTTTGTCCCTAATTTACTCTGTCTACGCTCTCTATCGACAGAACGGGTTCTTCAGAAAATGGGGTAGACGATTTGAATTGCTCGAGGGCGTTGAACAGAAACTTCTTGGCCAGAAGAATGATGCCGCATAAGTAAAATCGCTGGGATCGTTGGAACAGATATGACTAGCGACGATAGAGTGAAAAAAAGAAATATCATACTGGTCATAAGCCTAATAGTGAACATTGTCCTCGCATCATCCGCCATCTATCTCGTGTATCAAAACTCAGTCTTCGCGAACAGACTCTCGGAACTCGACAAGAGAACCGGAGAACTGAACAAGGAACTGTATTCACTGCAACAAAGCTATGAATTGGCTCAGTATCAGTTGCAGTACTATAGGTCGTGGGCCGAAAGGTATTGGAACGCTAGCGGTTACACCCCATCCGCATCCAGTCTAATCGGGAGATCATCAATAAACATCGTAGCGGTTGGAGAGGTTCAGACAGGCCCGTTTGAAACATCGTACAAAGGCATTGTCATGACGGCTGAAGTTGAGATCAGACGCGGTGAAGGCAGGCTTCTAATAAACACACATCCAAAGATTGGCATCGATCTCCAAGCAAGTGGAGAAACGGCTGAGATAGTTGTACAGAAACTGACGGGAGTGTCATTCCAAAATCTAGATGTGGTTCTAACGGTCAAAGCAGAGTCGGAAGTTGGAACGGTTGATGGACCAAGTGCAGGAGCCGCCATCACCGTATGCATGATCGCAGCCCTCCAAAATAGAACAACCAACCCATCAATCTTCATCACTGGTACCGTGAACTCAGATGGAACGATCGGAAAGGTTGGGGGAATTCCATACAAGGCGTTGGCCGCGGCTGAGAAAGGAGCAACTCTATTCTTGGTGCCACCTGGGCAAATCAACTTCACCATGATGGTTCCGAAAGAAGAGAGCCCCATCCCAGGATTCACGATAGTTCGATACGAAGAGGTTCAGATTAACGTGCAACAGTTCATGGTAGAGCAAGGTTACAGTACTCACGTTGCTGAGATTGGATCAATAATGCAGGCGTACAATCAATTCGTGGGTTAGATGACATTCGGCCACTTTCAACTGGGGCCCCTGAAACGTAATGTGGCGGTCGATGAAGAGAATAGTAAACTTGTTTGCACTCCGTCTAGGCAGTCCTCTGCTGATTGACCGAATCGCATGCGTGGTCCATGAAGTCTGATAATTCCTCGAACGTTTGTCCACATTGGTTGCATGTCAATGGAATCCTTGGAAATAACGCCCAAGACATTAAGACACGATCCCTTGCTTTCTGCGCCAAACCAACAGAGTTTCATCTTCAACTTCCATGGGAATGTCAGAAACAGCTTCCAAGATGAGTCACTACCAGCACCTGAAGTCTGTTGAAGAAGCTATTAGACAAGAGAGCGTGCCGAAACTGAAAGACTCAAGGTAACTCCATTGGAATCTAGGAGCACCGTGAGATCAGGCTAGACATGTATGTTGTGAAACAAGAAGATTTTTGCATGGCAATCATAGTCG
>CAYXJU010000317.1:0-1946 GCA_964464765.1 uncultured Candidatus Bathyarchaeia archaeon
TGACGAGTGGGAACTTTGAGAACCATTTGACTGCTTGGTCAACTCTGAACCTTGGACTGAAGACATGGATGATCGCGACGACCAGCACTATCACCGCGCTTTCTGCGATGAACAGGGAAACCGTGAAGGCATTGTACAGATTTGCGGACCCTACTATTGCTCCACCGAGGAATAAGTCTATGAAAAGTGTTGGAATCAAGAATACGAGTAGAGTCTTCAGTATTTCTAGGATGCCTAATAGTCGCCCACTGTACTCTGTGGCAGATCCAGCTATAATTTCAACTTCGGCTTCAGAGATGTCGAATGGTTTCACTTGGATCTTTCCCATCAACGCAATGAATACTGCCAAGGCTGCAAAGGGATTCAATATGATGAATGGAATCCTCTGGTTTTGGAATTCGATTAGATTTGTGATTGATAGCGTGTTGGCTGTTATGGCTAGGGCGAATATACCGAGTATCTGAGGAACTTCGTATGCGAGGGTTAATTCTGCTTCTCTTTGCGCACCTATGGCTCCCCAAGGTGATGAGCTTGCTGACCCCCCTACAGTGAGTGATAGTGGAATCATTAACAGAAGATAGGAGATTACCACTATACTGAACTCGAATTGACCGAATAGTGAGAATCCTGCAATCGGTACGAAGTACAGCGTCAGAATCAGACTGGCTAGAGCAAAGTAGGGGGCGGTTGTGAACAGTTTCTTATTAGAGGTCGCGGGTACTATCGTTTCCTTGTAGAGGAGCTTTAGTATGTCATATAGAGGTTGCCAAATCCTGCTTATTCCTAGAATAGATTGCACTTCCTTGGGTACAATGAAGTAAGGCCCCCGTCTTCCCTGAAGTCGTGCTGCAATTTTTCTCAGCTCGTAGGAGTAGACGATGCTTAGTATGAAAGCAACCAAGGGAACAAGAATGCAGGCGACTACCACCCAACTAATTGGAGAATAGTTTGCCATTTCTATTTCGCCTCCCAGCTATCTCTTTTAATGATAGTACGGATACCTTGCTAGTCTTCACGTCCTCGATTCTTGCCAGTCTATCCGTGCATGACATACATGGATCAATGCTGCCTATGATAATTGGAGCGTCGCCTACAGAATAGCCTCTCAACATTTCGGGTAGCAGAGAGTTGTTTCTGTAACTTGGCGTTCGAACTCTCACAGACGACGGCACATTTGTTCCGTCAGAAACAATGTAATACATGAGTTCTCCTCTTGGCGCCTCGTTCTTTCCAAGACCTTCGCCAGCGGGAATGTTACTCATTTCGAGCAGGTATGGGCCAGAGTTTTTCTTGAGGTATTCGATGCATTGATAGCAGATGTCATAGGAGACTAGCAGTTCCTTGAGTCGTACTATGGTTCTGGCCCAGCAATCTTTTCCGCTGTCCAGCACTACTTCCCAAGTAGTGTATTCTTCTCCGTAAGCTCCGAAGGGGTCAGACCATCTCACATCAACTTTGTAGTTGCTTCCCCGGGCGGTGGGACCTACTCCTCCTAACCGCATAACCGTTTCAAGCGGTAGAACTCCAACGTCTTCCAGTCTTTTTCTTACGACAGGGTGATCTTGAGCCCATTGAAGCATCTCCCTCGTCTTCTTGTCCAAGTATCTGAGTCTCCTTTCGATATGTGTCAGGTCTTCTTCTGATATGTCGAATCTAATTCCGCCAATTTGTATGCAATTTGTTGTTCTTCTGTGGCCTGAGGTCTTTTCAAATATGTCCATGACTTCTTCCCTTAGTTTCAGAGCCAACATGAAGACAGTTTTGAAGCCGATCAAATCAGCGGCTACGGCAAACCACAAGAGGTGGCTGTGAATTCGTTCGAATTCATTCAGAAGAGTCTTGAGATATCTGGCTCTTGCAGGGAGATCCACTCCAGCAATTTGCTCAACGGCATTCGTGTAAGCAGATGTGTGCGAGATGTGGCAGATTCCACAGATTCTCTCCGC
>CAYXJU010000318.1:0-370 GCA_964464765.1 uncultured Candidatus Bathyarchaeia archaeon
GAAACGTAGTGTACACTAGTCGAACACAATCAATAGATGCTGGGTTGTCTGGATTACTGCTTTAAACTACTACCACGCTTATTGTTCCAGTGTGATTTTTGTCGGGTTCGTCTGTCATTGTCAGGTGAATGGTGCAAGGCAATGCCGCAGCGAAAAGAGGACGAATGGACAACTAGGCGAAAACGCGTAGAGAAAGCGCTGAGGGAAGCCGGCTGGACAAATATCATTGACTTCAGCAAAGGAACCAAATATGACACCTGCGCGGTAAGAGAATACGAGACTGCTGAAGGCCCTGCCGACTATGTTCTTTTTCATAATGGCGAAGCAATTGCTGAGGTGGAATCCAAGAAGGTAACGCTTGGTCCACAGA
>CAYXJU010000318.1:380-1904 GCA_964464765.1 uncultured Candidatus Bathyarchaeia archaeon
TCACGGGGGTTCATGGATGGTAAGTTCAGATTCGGAGACTTTCATCTTCCCTTTGCATACTCAACGAATGGAGAAATATTCTGGTTTCAGGACCTGAGAGATCCTTCAAGCCGTTCAAGGCAGACTGCAAAGTTTCACACAGCTTCAGCACTGAGAGAATTTATCTCGACAGACAGAATGCAATCAATCCAATGGCTTCAGGACAACCCTAATGATAATCAATTCTTGAGAGCGTATCAACGAGAAAGCATAGATGCTGTTGAGAGAGCTCTAAGCATCAACAAGCGAAAGATGCTTCTCGCAATGGCTACAGGAACCGGCAAGACGTTTGTCGCCATCTCTCTTATTTATCGGCTGTTGAAATCTGGAGTTGCCAAAAGAATACTGTTTCTCGTTGATCGTCGGGCACTGGCAGCACAAGCAGTAGGAGCTTTCTCAAGCTTCGAGCCTGAACCGGGTCTAAAGTTCGACCGAATATACGAAGTCTACAGTCAACGATTCAGACGCGAGGACATACCTGAGGAATTCAAGTTCGACCCGAATGTTCTTCCAACTGAATACTTGGCCAATCCAAAACCGCAACATGCATTCGTGTATGTATGCACAACTCAGAGAATGCGAATCAACCTCTTCGGCAGAATAGATATGTTTTCAGAAACACCATTCGAATCTGAGGTGGAGGAAGACGCAGAGAAGATCGATATTCCAATCCATGCTTTTGACCTTATCATAGCGGATGAATGCCATAGAGGCTACACCTCGACAGAAGAAGGAAAGTGGCGTCAGGTCTTGGACCATTTCGATGCTATTAAGGTTGGACTGACTGCGACGCCTGCGGCTCATACAACTTCTTACTTCAAGGATATTATCTATCGCTACGAGTATGAGCGTGCGGTTAGAGAGGGGTACCTGGTAGATTATGACGTTGTTGCGATAGACTCTGGTATCACGATGAAGGGCCTCTTTCTCAACGAGGGTGAAGAGGTTGGTATCGTTGACACTGAAACGGGCAAGCAGGCAATCGACATCTTGGAGGATGAGCGAGCATACGATACGGGTGATTTGGAGCATAGAGTCACTGCACCAGATCGGAACCTGAAGATCGTGAAAGAATTCGCAAAACATGCTCTTGCACAGGAGAAGGAATTTGGTCATTTTCCAAAGACAATCTTTTTCGCAGTAAATGATCTGCCTCATGTCTCTCATGCCGATCAGCTTGTGGACATGCTTCGAGACGAATTCGGGAAAGGCGACGCATTCGTTGAGAAGATTACAGGCAGCCCAACAGTGGACAGGCCTCTAAAAAGAATCCGAGAGTTCCGCAATAGACCGCTTCCGGCTATAACCGTTACAGTGGATATGCTTACAACCGGTGTAGATATTCCAAAATGCGAGAATCTGGTATTTCTAAGGCCTGTTAAATCAAGGATACTCTTTGCTCAGATGATAGGACGTGGAACAAGAAAATGCGAGGAAATAAACAAAACACACTTCACCGTTTTCGACTGCTTCAATGGAACACTC
>CAYXJU010000319.1:0-1903 GCA_964464765.1 uncultured Candidatus Bathyarchaeia archaeon
GCGACTCAAAACCTCGTACTTTACTTCAAAGCTGAATGAACATCAGAAAATAATCTGCGAAATACTTGAGAAGAAAAAGAGGCTAACTTCTGGCCTACTATATGAAGAATATTGTAAGTTGGTTAAGAATCCGGTTGTTGACAGAGCTTATCGAAATTACATGAAAAAAATGGTTGAGTTAAGATTGGTAAAGGTTGAAGGAGCTGGAAGATGGAAAATTTATGAGCTTATTGTCTAATTATTAAAGAGGGGTAGCGTGCCTGAAGTTGATCCTTCTTGCAGATCCATCCACAAGTGGCAGGACGTATTCATTTACTTTGATGCGGTCGAAATTGGGTTTACCGTTTCATCAGTTAGCAGCGGAGAATTAATTTCATGACCATGCTAAACTGTCTACTGGTTCAACAACCGTATGCTTCTCTCATAGCATTTGGTAGGAAACGCTGGGAGTTCAGATCCTACGAAACTAGGAAACGGGGAAAGATTGGCATTGCTGCATCCCCAAGTTCTGTGCTTGGCACTATGAGCCCTTCATTGAACAGAATTTCCCACGTGTTTCCTCGTGGGGTCCTTCTCGCCACAGCAAACCTTGTGAATTGTTTCTACATTACCGCAGCAGACCTGAAGAAGGCGATGACAGAACCTGTGAAACTTAAGATTCACGGACACGAAGTAACCACCCTTGATTTGCCCATAGGTGAACCAAAAGAAGACGTAGAAGAGGCAGCGAACTCAAGTGACTGGGAGAGCTATGTCTGGCAGTTAGAGGAAATCAAACCAGTATCAAATCCTATCGAGATAGTAAGGAAATCTCGTTCTACGTGGGCGTTAGTTGATTTCGACAATGGGGAGGAAAAACTTGAGTAATGAATTTACGACATTTGAAAGGGCATCTCTAGCATTTCTGAGGACTCTAGAATTCACACCTGTGGGATACTATCCCTACCCCCACTGTTCTGACGTGTCGGGCTACCTGAAGCCTACACCGCCATTCAAGATTCCTGTCAAAGCGATGGCGGAGATAATCAGGGCGACTCCGACGTGCGCCTCAATCGAGGGATTTCACAAAGTTGCCAAAGACTTGTTGGCCGAACGCTTGATACTGATTTGTCGGATGCCGCTGACCGAGCTTAGCCCAGAGTTGCAGTCCCTTATCGGCAAGCTCGGCATCGAGTTCTTCGATCAGGCCACCATATCCGCGGAACTTGAGAGAAAGAATGTTGGCAAATCTGAGATCCAAGCGTATTCCAAGTTGTATGAAATCGTTGGCGCTCCGGTTCTTGCCGAGGCGTTACCAGAAGTAGCTCGACAGAAGATTCCAAATACGATGAACAACTATGTCGAAGGACTTGGCTTGAAGCCATGGCAAGTTTTTGAGCAAGCAGTGTTCTCAGTTCTGCACTATTGCTTCAACCTTACCGTGAAGAAATATGGGGAGGATTATCTGTTTGAGCATGAGCCGGAAGGAGTAGCCATAACTGGAGATGTACCCTCATTTGCATTTATTTACGAATGCAAATCTGCTGCTGAGTCGTACACAATGACAGCGGAACACGAGTTGACCTACACTGATTACATACGCAAGAAGAAACAAAAAGTCGAGGTGGTCGATCGATCTGAACTGAAGTACTTTGTAATAGTCGCACCTGGCTTTTCGGGAGATATCCGAGAAAGAAGGAAGAGAATATTCAAAGAAACACAAGTGTTAGTCGTCTTCCTTCCTGCTGACATACTGCGGCAGATCAGTAGGTGGGCATGCAATGTTCCGAGCAACCTAAAAAGACTAATAGACTTAAGGGAGATATTCATATTAGACGAACTTGTGGTTTCGAAAGAAACTGTTGAGTCATATATAAAGAAGTTTGAGCTTGAAATGAAGACAAGGTGGTGAGTATGGGTACCT
>CAYXJU010000320.1:0-1900 GCA_964464765.1 uncultured Candidatus Bathyarchaeia archaeon
TTGAACCATTTGCGGATTTCAGAGAGTATTGGGGATACGTATTCCGGAACTTGAACACTCTTGATGTACGGTCGAAAATATGCGTCAGCTGCCTGACGCGCTACCCAATCATTTTCATCTATGTCTAAACCGAACGTACTAAGGGCTTCAGCTATCCAGATCCGGTTATTCACTTCCTTATAGGTCGCTTTTCTAACCTCAAGGTACTTGAGTGCAACGCGATCGTATGCCTCAACAAACTCTTGACGTGGTACGTTCACTCCACTTCTCGCAAGCTCTGAACACAGCTCTTGAATACATTCGTCCTCTCGCGTTCCTGCATGACAGAGCGTTCCAACAAGATCGAAGCCAATAGCTTTCAAGACAACTGACTGCCCTGCTCTGCCAATGTCCAACCATAATTTAAACCATGATGCTATGATTGCGTTGGGTCGGTGTCGTAGGTATCATAAACCTCAACGAACAACGTAGTGACGTGAGTTGATTTCGATGTGGCAGGCTGTTCTCCTCTACGATGTGAGCGCCGGATATTCTGAACGAATCAGAAGAATCCGTGAATTGCTTTTGCAACTTGCTCAGAAATGGCAATTTCAATCTGAATTCATAGAGGCTTCCCAAATCACGTCCGACCAGGCGTTTAGGTTTCTGAATGACATTCGGAACACATCGCCGCAAGCACGTGGTAGAATCGTAACATCAAAACGTCACGTCCTTCCACTCTCGGGAAAGAAGAATCTCAATCTGCTCAATACCCCGATCCTGATCCTGCGTGAGAACGAAAGACCCGTGACCGTGTATCCACATCTCTTGGGAACGTTCTACCGTAGTATCGAGGATTCACTGGAAGAGATTGTTAGATATGGACCATCAAGGGTGCTTGAATCAAGGGGGATACTTGAGGACCCCATCTGTAAGATTCTTGCAGATGATCCTAGTCTTCTTGGCGGTGGTCTTAGGACAGTTGGGACTGAGGTTTCGACGAGTACGGGAAAAATCGACTTGCTCCTGTTGGACGATCAAGGTGGGTCGGTCGTGGTTGAAGTTGAAACGCACGCAGGGGATTTTTCAGTAGCGCAGGTGTGTCGTTTGGCGGCAGGTTACTCGAAGGATAATGATGTTGCGTTGGGGAAGATCAGAAGGGTTGTCGTGTGCCGGTCTTTTGAAAGGAATCTTGTGGAGACCGCGCGAACCGCCGTCGTGGAACTGTACCGAATCGTCTTGTCCAAGGAGTCTTAGGTAGATTCTAGGTCGAATGTGCCAGTCCTATGAGCTGATGCACTTTCTCAAAGCCGTTGTCGTTCATGTATGACACGATTCCCTGATTGACCTCTCGGAATATGTTGAGATCCCTGTACATTATGCCTGTCCCAATTTGGATCGATGCAGCTCCTGCTAACAGAAACTCTACAGCATCTTTCCAAGATACAATTCCGCCGCATCCAACAATAGGAATCTTCAGTGATTCGGAAAGGTCGTAGACGCACTTCAAAGCGATCGGCTTGATGATTGGCCCCGATAACCCTCCTTTTCTGGCGCCCAATATTGGCATTCTAGTATCCACATCAATCGCCATCCCGCTCACTGTGTTTATTGCGGTAACTCCGTCCGCTCCTGAATCCTGAGCAGCCTTCGCTATGGCTACAATATCTGTAACGTTGGGAGAGAGTTTTACAAGGATTGGGCGGTTCACTTTTTTCTTTGCCTCCTTTGTCACCTGTCCCACCATATCTGCGTCCTGTCCTATCTCGCATCCAACCTTGCCAATGTTTGGGCATGAAACGTTTAACTCGACCGCTGAAGCTCCGGCAGAACAAGCTCGCTCTGCAACTCGTGCGTATTCCTCCGGAGAAAAGCCGAAGACGCTCGCTATCACGGGTATGTTCAGCTTTGCGAGTTTCTG
>CAYXJU010000321.1:0-1893 GCA_964464765.1 uncultured Candidatus Bathyarchaeia archaeon
TTCTGTCAAAGGCAATTTCAACAATATGCTCGCCCTGTAATGACGACTTCAATTTTTCAGGCGAGTCTTCTACAACAATTTTCCCCTGTCTTATTATGGCAACCCGGTCGCAGAGTTGGTCAGCCTCATCGATATAGTGAGTTGTAAGAAAAATTGTCATGCCTTCCTTGTTCAGTCCTTTGACAAGTGAGCGGATGAGCCTTGAGCTTTGGACGTCCAATCCACTTGTAGGTTCATCGAGAAAGAGAACTTCAGGACGATGAAGGAGCGCAGCAGCGATACGCACTCTACGTTTCATGCCTTTTGAATAACCGATTACACGGTCATTTCTCCTCTCATAAAGCTGGAAGGCTTCAAGTAACTGCTTGGCCCGCTCAACCTTTGTAGACTTGTTCACGCCATAGAGTTCGCCGATAAACATCAAGTTCTCCCATGCAGACATCTCATTGTACAGATTGCTTACCTCAGATACCACCCCTATCTTCCGTTTGACTGCCAAGCTTTCCGTGACACAGTTTCTACCAGCAATCTTCGCGCTCCCAGATGTGGGCTTCGTCAAGCTCGTGAGCATGCGAATAGTAGTCGTCTTGCCTGCGCCATTCGGTCCGAGTAATCCGAAGAACTCACCTCTCGCTACTTCAAAGCTTACGCCGTCAACAGCCGCCACTTCACCGTAGCGTTTCATCAAGTCCTTAACATCGATCACGTTTTTCCATTCTCTTACGTCTTCACTTTTTCCTTCAATTCCTTTACTCTATTCTCTACTCCAGAGATCTCCCTTTTCAGTTGCTCCTTGTAACCTTCCAGAAGCTCAACCTCTTCATCGGGCGAAAGGAATTGCCTGAACCTACAACCACAGTAGCCTACTCTTCGCATAGAATGGGTGGGCATACATTCATGACACATGTTTTTCACCTCGCAAACTTAATTAGAGAAGAATTAATACAGTAAATGTAGTATTTAACCTATGAAGTATGTAGTAGTGTAGCAACTATGTGCGAACGGAGTAATGAAGCAAAGCACGTCTGTCTCTGCCCCTTAGAGGGCGTCATAGACACGATAGGCAAGAAGTGGCCTCTGCTCGTGATTAACGCTATTGGAAACCGTGGAAGACTCAGGTTCAACCAGATGATGGATGAACTGAAAGGGATCAGCCCAACAACGCTCACTGAGATGTTGAAAGAGCTTCAGAAAGAGAGGTTGATTAGGAGAGAAAGCTTCGCCGAGATACCTCCGAGGGTAGAATACTCTTTGACAAGAGACGGCGTCGAACTAAGAAAAGCAATTCTCCCACTACTGGAATGGGCGTCAACAAGAAGCTCTCATACAAAGCGAAAGTGCTCCCCCACATACAGAAAAATATCCGCTCATCAGATTAGGAGAATCTGAGCACAAGACCTATTCAAGACGAGATGCACATTCGATGTTTGAAAACGTTTTCGATCAGCTGACTGCCTGAGCAGGAGCATAAGATGGAACTCTCACATTAGACATAACCTCTAATGTGGCACTGATTGAAAACTCACTAGCAAAGAATCCTGCTGACCAGCCGATAATCGCTCGGACATGAGCCTGGAGACATTCAGGAATGCGAAAAACGTTCGGGACGATTGATATTAGTTGCGTACGAAAAAGCCCAGCAGATAGCGGATTTGAATGACGAACAGCCCAAAAGAATCAGAAAATGAATCATTTTTGCAGCAACCCTCTTGGCTCGACAATCTTAATATGTCTAGAAGCATACTTTCTTTTCGTCTCAGAATCTAAGGGCGAAGGGACAGGTGCGCACCTAATCTGAGATTGGAGACGCACCCCCCGCACCATTGACATTATCCACTCTGGTAGCGTTTTGGCGTCGTTGTTTCAACAGCTGTCGCAGTCAAGCGTTGAAGA
>CAYXJU010000322.1:0-1891 GCA_964464765.1 uncultured Candidatus Bathyarchaeia archaeon
ACGCACAGGCAAAGCATACACCAAGAATATCACGTCTATCATCATATTGTCCTTGGTCGACTTCACCGATCCCCCGATCTGATCCATTACACAACCTGTGATTGAAAACCAACCCCGTGCTGTTAATCTTCCCATCTGCGAACAATAGTTTGGGCCCTACGATTCCGACTGTCGCATCGGTTTTGAGTTCATTGATCAGAGGCTTCAGCCAATTCCTCGTAACAATAGTGTCGCTGTTGAGCAGGACTATGTAGTGACCAAGTGATTGCATGATCCCCAAATTGTTTCCGCCGGCGAAACCAAGATTCTTCTTGCTTCGAATCAACTTCACCACTGGGAACTCTTGAGTGACCATGGTTGCACTATTGTCAGTGGAAGCATTGTCTACAACAATTATCTGGGCTGCCGAGAGACTGCTCTCTTGAAGTGATCTGAGGCAGCCCCGCAGGTACTCTTTGCCGTTGTAGTTCACTATCACAATTGATGTCTCAATTTCTCTCAATGCTTTGATCGATCCCTGGATATTGTCGACCTATATTATAAGACAATTCAGAAATCTCTGTTATTTGAAACGGACGTTTAGAGGAATCATTCTTATGTCGAGTCTGCGTGGGTACAAGAGAAGGTCTGACATTTGCCATTGTATTGACTCATGAAGTTTAATAGTTGAATCTATGTCTGATTGAGAGAATTACTGAAAAGGCTGTATGAGTTGGGCACAAATATTCGACTTCGTTTCTCAGGTCTGACACTCTTTGCTTCCAAAGGGCTATCAATCGTAACAGGTTTCCTATTCGTGATTGCAGTAACCCGTATCATTTCGAGTTATGACTTCGGAGTCTGGCAGAATATTGGCGATATGGTTGCATACTTTGTTGTACTTTCAAGCATAATTCCGAGTTGGGTTACAAGATACGTTGCTAGAGACCAAGAGAATGCGGCCACCACGGGCCTCCTTGCTAATCTAGTGCTTTCTGCTCCCTCGATAATAGTGTGGACATTTCTAGCACCTGAATTCGCCAAGATTGTCAACGCCCCCAGTATTTACTACACGCTCGGAGGGCTGATGATACTAGAACCGTATTTGAAGCAAGCACTGGAGGCCATCGCACAAGGCAAGATGCCTCATCTGATGGGTTTTGCCGTCTTAGTTCACGAATCGACAATGGTGTTGTTCGGCGTTGTCATGGTAATGCTACTGAAGTATGGACTCATAGGGGCTTTGATGGCTGTAATATTTTCGAACTTTGTAGACATTCTTTTCTATGTCATAATGCTCCGCACCCTCCTTACCCTCGAATTCAATTGGAGTTACCTGAAGGATTGGGTCAAGGCTTCTGCAATCAATCTTTATGGAATGGTGGGAGAAAGGGTGAGCGCGACGAGCCTGGTGCTCCTCACCATATATAGTGGAGCCACAGCCCGAGCGTATTTTGGCGCGGCGTATACCGTGGCACTCTCAATTTCATACGTAGCAAGTTTCACAACTAGTCTGTATCCGAGGCTTTTGTCCGGTGGTGGACGACAGGATGTTGAAACTTCTCTGAAGCTTATGTTCATGTTTGCAATTCCCATGACGACAGGAACGATAGTCTTGGCTGCACCACTACTAGAAATACTGAACCCGACATATGTTTCTGCAACCAGTATTCTCTACCTCATCGCTATCTCTTTTCTTCCCTGGTGTCTGACGGTAGTCTTTGACACGATCATAACAGGCACCGAGAAAATTGACCGAACCGCTTTCAAGATGAAGGATCTGCTCAGAAGTAGGCTTACTCTACCATTCACGCTTTCATATCTAAACGCAGCAATAACGCTTCCTCTTCTGTACTTTGCACTTACTAGCCTAAGACATAATCCAACAGAAGCTGCCCTATATTGCGCCGCT
>CAYXJU010000323.1:0-1874 GCA_964464765.1 uncultured Candidatus Bathyarchaeia archaeon
GAAAAGCTTGAAACCATCAGAACTTGGTTTCAGAGTATACTACGACGTCGCATAACAAATGTGGCTTGATGTTTCAATAATGGAGTAGGCGAAACTGTTGAGAGTCGCTGATGAAGAGTTTGATCTCTGGCTTACGAGTAAGTATGCAAACCCTTTCTGGGTTGGAAGACATAGGTTTGAGAAAACTGTCACTGGTGAGATCCGTGTGGACAACGGCGTATTCAAGAGAGAAGAAGCGACGATTCTCTTTCGAATGCTTACTTCACGTGATCCGTTCACTCGACTCAACGCAAACTTTGTGATCTGGGAGAGAAATGGCGGCCTACTGATACTCTTGTTTATTCTTGCACTTATGCTCTTAGGATTCGTTGTGATAAAGATGCGAGAATAACCGCGCCGATTAATCGGATAGTCTACAGGGTCTTCGACATCTGAACCATTGCGTTCTGTTGCTATACTTACCACATTCCGGAGATATTGCAATTCTTCAAAGAGTTATGTAAGATGATGAAGCTCTGCTTACATGCTCGTTAAGGGAATTAGCTCCATGAAACAACCTTTTTCAGACCTAACTGTCGTCGTAATCAAAACTGAAAAGGTCAAGAGGAAAACTGATCGAGGGAAGTACTAGGTTTCGTAGCTTAACTTGGCCAAGGTCTCTGCACAGGTGTGCTGGCAACAGCCATCATCACGCCATTTATTTGCATAAACTGCTTGCGGGACACTGGTGTGAAGAAGAAAGAAGTACCACTAATCTACAACTCCAAAGACCATTTCTGACTTCACTCCGCAAGTGCCAGAGGTAATGCATGCAGGACCATTCATCATATAGTCCATTTATCTGCATCGACGCGCATCGAGATTCCAATCGATTCCAAGTAGATCATGACCTCTAGAGTGGGACTTAATTCCTTGGAAATTCATCTAACTTGGTCTCGCAAAGAATTGCATGGTGTTCTGATTGCGTAGCCTAGTAGCACTCAACGTTCTTCAGGCATTCATTACCGGAGCTTTCATGCTGACGATTCCGTTGTTACTTATCAAACGTAACATAGACGTCACCACGATAGGCATCGTATTCTCTGCCTACCCGATTGTGTATTTGGTTTGCAGAATGTTCTTTGCATCTGCCGCGGACAACGTCGGTCTTAAGAAATTTTTCAATATCAATGGTATTGGCACTTTTGCTTCCGTGATTCTATACGCGATCTCATGGTCTCCTTGGTCATACGCTGTTGCTAAGGCTGCACAGGGAGTTGAGGAAGGCTCCCTTTGGGCTGTAATTAGAAACGCTGCGTATGAGATCACAAGCAACGAAAACCCACAGATGGCTATGTTCATGCTCCAAGCTGTTCGAGGTGTCGCAATCGCTGTTGGAGCCGTTGTTTCAGGATTGCTAATAACCTGGGTCGGTTTTGAATGGATGTTTGTGGTTTTGGCGGGTATTTCAGTTCTGATTTTCGTGCCTGCACATGTGCTCGACATCGGGCAAAAGAAGAAGTTGACTCTGAACGAGTTCTTGGAAAGACTTGACCCACGGGCAGTTGATCGAAGAATTTGGTGGATATCGCTTGTTATGGACTTTTATACAATTGCCTCTACGCTGGTACTCAGTTTTGTTTTGCCAATCTTCCTGCTTTCGGAAGGCTTTGGATACTGGCAGATAGGTATGATACTTGCTATGTACAATGGTGTCGCAGTCCTCTTGCTTCCCTTCACTCTTCGTCGAACGCCCATTGTAAAGAATACGATTCTGATTCAGGCGTTTCTCTATATAGCAGCCGCCGTTTTAATCCCAATCTGTAGGGGATGGTTCATGATAGTTATGGTCATTGTCATGGCTCTCGGAGATTCGGTGAGTATAATCGTTTGGG
>CAYXJU010000324.1:0-1863 GCA_964464765.1 uncultured Candidatus Bathyarchaeia archaeon
ATTAAAGAGTGTGTGCGTTTATTGGAGATGGTTTTGAATGTCTATCGAGGATCATAGATTCAGAGCAGATGTGATTTGGGATGGAAAGACTGGCGGGAATGTGCGCATCGGAAGGTCTCGGAAAATTAAGTTAGATATGCCGATCGAGTTCGGTGGAATGGGAAGATATCCTTGCCCCGATGAACTGTTTCTTTCGGGCATAGCGGGCTGCCTGCTTACGACATTTCTTCATTTCAAGAAAAAGTTGAAAGTTGCCGTTGAAGGGCTTCAGATTTCAGTTAATGGGACAATAGGCGCAGGCCCACAGGGTTACAGAATATCTCGACTGAAGGTGACAATATCCGCCAAGGCAAAGAACGAAAACCAAGACGGCGTAAGAAGATGTATTATGTTAGCGAAGGAATACTGTCACATCACGCGGACTCTTGAGAAAGCTATTCCTATTGAGATCAAGGAAAGCGTCAATGTAACCGGTAAGTAGAGCCGCACATTCACACAGTCATCTGCGATTTGATTGGATGCGACGCTGTCTCATCAAGAAACGGTTGATCGTTACGACCGCTTTACGATAACTTGCTTCAGGAACAAGAACATAATCCCTGAGATATGTTGAGACCGGCATGATGCTTATCTGAGTTTCCTCCAATAGCTTTGAGATCCTTGCGAAATATCCGCAGACCTCCAGATCCATTACAATATCGAATGCAATTAGTCTATATGGGCCAGAGACCTTTGCTTCTCTATAATGTGACGAGTACCTATTCCAAAGCTTGCGTTTCAATACAAGTGAAATCTCGTCTTTCTCGATAGTTACAGATGAGAATGCGTCCAGTCTTCTGAGAAGTTCGTCGAAATGACCAGTCTTTCTTAAACCAACGAAAACGTAGCTTTCTCTAGAGGGGCGAATCTTGGTTCTTGCAAATAGCTCATTAAGCGATGTTTTCATAGGATCACCGAGATTGTAGAAAGTGAATGTCTTCAAACGATGGTCGCGATGGTTACATCGTTAAGATTAGTTCCGGTTGCCCCGGTCATTATCGCGTCATGCAATCTGGTGAATAATGTGTGCGAATCATTATTCTGAAGGAATACTAGAGGTTTCATATTCATATCTTCAGCTCTTTGAACAGTGTGACCGTCTACTATCGCGCCGGCTGCAGGAGTGTTTCCATCAAGTCCATCAGTCCCTATGGATGCAATCGCGATCCCTTGACATTTATTCAGTTTCATCGAGGCTCCAAGCATCATCTCTTGGTTGCGTCCTCCCTTTCCATTTCCTCTTACAGTTACCGTAGTTTCTCCACCCATTATGATAGTGAATGGTTTCTTTGAACGACCTCTACTCGCTTCAAGTTCTCGTGCAATTGCGGATATGACAATGCCTACCTCTCTCGCCTCTCCCTCCAGAAGTGTCGTCAGGATAATGCTTCTTGCGCTAGCACGTTTCGCATTCTCCCATGCTGCATTACAGACTGTTCGATTGTTTCCGATTATCACATTTGTGACATTACGGAATATCTTATCATCTTGTTTGGGAGTCTCGTCTATCTTTCCAGCGACTCCTTTAGTAAGGGTTCTTCTGACGCTTTCTGGGATTAATCTCCAGACTCTTCTAATCTTGAGAATTGAAATTGCTGAAGCGAATGTGGTTGTATCAGGTGAAGTCGGGCCTGAAGCTATTGTGTCTATTGGATCACCAACAACATCTGAAAGTATCAATGTCAATACCGTTGCTGGGTACGCAGCTCTAGCCAACCATCCCCCCTTCACAAAGGAAAGGTGTTTTCTAACACAATTCAACTCATTGATTGTTGATCCACTTCTCAGCATGATCTGTGTCGTCAATTGCTTGTCTCTTAGGCT
>CAYXJU010000325.1:0-1862 GCA_964464765.1 uncultured Candidatus Bathyarchaeia archaeon
GTCCCGTACTGATAGTAGACATTGGCGAAAACGATTCTTGCCGCATCCTTCCCAGTTAGACCTTGATGCACTAATTTCGCATATGCAATCGTTTCCCTTATTGACGGCGAATAGTAGAGTTCATCATGCGAGGCCAATTCTCGGAGTCTGGAAGCCAGTCGAATTGCCTTGTCAACATCATCGCCATCCACCTTCGTCTTTAGTGCGACAATATTCTTTTCAACTTCTGCGGGAGGATACCCCAAATGTATTCGCACTGGAAATCTTGATACCAGCTGCGGAGGCAGCTCTTTGGTTCCAGCATGAGTCAGGGGGTTGATTGTTGCTACAACAAACCAGTCATCCTTAGCCTTAACAACTTCGCCTCCATTTTCTTTCAACACGATTTGTCTCCGGTCATCAAACGCTTCATCGAATCGCACGAGCATATCCGCGTCTGCGCAATTGATTTCATCCACATACATGACGCCACCCGTGCGCATTGACCTAACCAATATACCTTCAGCAAATCCCGTTGTGCCATCATGAAGCGTTCTTGTACCTATGAGATGGCTTTCCCGTGTCCTTAATGAGAAGCTGACCTCGTGAAGTGGCTTCTTCAGTCTACTAACAAAATGTCGTACCAACGCCGTTTTTCCTGTACCTTTTGACCCCACTATGACGACAAAGACGTTTGCTCGGTATGCCTTCTCCATAATCTCCAAGCTATTGTTCCAATCTATGTATTCTTCTTCAACAGGTATCAGATGCTTTTCGTACTCTTCAACCGAAGCTCTCGATTTAGTCGCAGCATCTGAACGTATGTGTCGTGATCTCAACTCTCGCTCACGCTTGATTCAACTAACGTGGGGCACATATTAGACCGTCCAGTAAAACCTTACTCTATTTTAGCAAATCAGAGAGTAGTGCATTTGTTTCAATCAAGACCATTAAGGGTTCCACTTGGGAAGGCTGAGAGAATACTGGCCGAGAACGGCATCCAGATACTGAACCAGAAAGACCTCTAGCAGACGAATTCTCCAGATCCATTCAGTTGACAATAGATACCTTAGTTCTTGACTTCACTGACTCGACACAAGAATTGTTCGCGATTCTAGAAAGCAATGGTGTTGTTCTTCAGATCAGAAATTTGATATGCAGAGAAGGCCCCAGTTGATCGTGGTTTAGATGAAAATTGGTCCTTGAGAAGATTCGTGAGAGAGTTGAAAGTGATAGGTTTACGAAATTCATGGGTATTCAACTGCTGGAGTTGAGAAAGGGCTACAGTAAGGTAGCGATGACTGTCACAGAGGACATGGTTAATTTTCACAGCATCGCTCACGGTGGAGCGATATTTGCTCTTGTAGATGCCGCTTTTGCGGCTGCCAGCAACTCAGGGGGGCAAACAGCGTTGGCCCTTTGCATGACCATAAACTATCGTTTACCGGCAAAAGAGGGAATGAAGCTGATAGCAGAAGCTTCTGAAGAAAGCCCCGGCAGAAGAACAGCACTCTACCATATGACAGTCAAGTCTGAAGATGGAACGATGATCGCGTCATCTCAAGGAACAGTATACGTGAAAGCAGAGGAATCGGCTTAGCAGATTCACTTCGAAAACAGTTTGATGAGTCTCTACACTTTTTGTCTCTGAAGATACGTAATACTTGAGATGAAGATTTTACAGGGCGTGACACGTCAGGTACACATTCCGTGAAGGCTGAGCCTAGTGCAATATCAGAGGTCAGTGAGTCGATACAGATGGATTGCTCTGCTGATAACCACGGTAGGCTCCTTCATGACTCCACTTGACAGCAGCATCGTAAGTATCGCTTTGCCTTCGATTGCATCAAACCTTCAAATAGACTATGCAACGGTCATTTGGA
>CAYXJU010000326.1:0-1860 GCA_964464765.1 uncultured Candidatus Bathyarchaeia archaeon
TTCGTTGTCGATCAGCCAAGGATGCCGCGAACCTTGCACGTGCGTTGAGATTGAGATCCCCAAAGATCGAGCAGAAAGAGAGGGCAAGGTATGCCCTGAAAGTTCATGTGAAGGAGAATATGATCTACGTCACCAGAAAGGGAATCCTGCGTCGTTAGTTTGGTGATGTTCAGCTAATATTGTGAGGTCACTGTTTGTATCTCAAACCAAATCGGAGAGCCTTTGGGTTTGGCGGAAATTGCTAGTCGCTGATTACTTTTCTATCTCTCAGATCGTCAGCAATGTACTTCAGTCCCAGTTCCGGCTTGGTTAAGGTGCAACTCAAGTATTGGATAGAGTTCTATCACTGAGATGAAACGCTCGGTTATCGCTCCTCGACCAGTCTTTCATAGTTCCTCTCTATCTCCATGTCAAGTTGCTTCACCGTCAACTTTCCACGGCTCTTGGCTATCGCTGCGATAACGGAACCACCTGCACCTACTCCTTCTCTGACAATACCTGTTTCGTAGGCTCTAAGGCCACCATGTTTCGAAGAGCCAAAGTCAACATCAGCCACAAGAATTGGCACATCAGCGATCTGCGATACGATTCCCTTGATGTCTGAGGTCGTATCTTGGGATATCCATTTGGTTGTACCAATCGCCATATTCCCAAGTATCCCGTGATCCATGGCAGCTACACTAGCCAACACAGGTGTCATCTGTGTTCCTCCAGCCATAAGCACCGGTTTTTTCTTTGCTGCTCCAATAGTCATGCCTGCAGCGGCTGCAATCATAGGATCTCCTACATGTTCGATGGCTTTCAACGGATGCAGCTTGAAGTCACCAGGCTTGATCTGTGCATTCTTGAATCCGGTTTCAACTGTTTCAATTTTCAGTGAATGAGGGTTGTTCGGCATGCTACTGCTCACTTTTTCTCTCGCGTTGAACCCCATAGCCAGAAGGACTCCAAGAGCTGTTGTTGTTCCACCTGGAATGCTTTCTCCGATGACCAAGTAGTCGCTTGCCTCCGCTAATTCTCTTCCAAGAATCAACGCGTTCTCGAACAGCTCCTCAACCTTCTCAACTGCACTTCCGGTTCTGATGTCCTTTCCAGGAGCCCCACCCAAGTCCACGAAAGGAACCATTGGTCTAATTCTAGAACCTGCATTTGCCACAAGTATCGGCGTGTTTGCAGCCCGTAGTGCCGACATGCTAATCAATGCAGGTGTAGGAATGCCATCAGGAGTTACGGGAACACCCGGAATACATTTGCACTTTCCAAGAAGTAAGAGTTCTACATCAGCTGGTGGCGTGTAATCTGTTATAGCTGGATTAGCGCCTGCTGCAGATAGGCCGGGTATTTTCGCGGTTTCTGTTGTCGCTATGACACAAACGAATAAAGGATGCTTTCCTTCTATTCGATCCAGAAAGCTTTGGGCTTTCTTCTGTTCATGGAACAGTATTATTCCATTCAATTCAAACCCTCGGATTACATCGAGTCTCTTTCATCATAGATCTGATCTGTTCAAGATCTTCTGACGTGTTCACGTTCATGGTAACCTCTGATTTTTCCACAACCATGACTTCCTCATCCAGTTCTGCTTCGCTGATTCTATTTCCATCAAGAACATTAACGCCGACATGGACACATTCCATATTATTGTGCTGAAACCCTTCATTGTTCTCAGATTGACTTCTATCTTTGAGTGATTTTGAAACCGTGACTGTTAACGCCGGTTTTCCCGAGGATTCGTATCTCTGAATAACTTCATTGATGAATTTGCTCGTTATTAGTGGAAGATCAGCTGAGATCACCAGTGTTTTTCCCAGTTGAAGTGACATCACAGTCGCTTGTGTATCTTCAACGTAGCCTCTTCCC
>CAYXJU010000327.1:0-1815 GCA_964464765.1 uncultured Candidatus Bathyarchaeia archaeon
TGTGCTCCGTCACCCGCGGATACGCATCAGCTCTATCGACGCCTAACGCCTCCATGTCCTCAAAGAAGACCTTCTCAAACCTTTCAGCTAGCTCAAGCGGGTCCTCTTTCACCTCCTTCGCCCTATTTATGATCTTGTCATCGACATTCGTGATGTTGACGACATACTTCGCTTCATATCCCCTGTATCTCAAGTAGCGGAGAAACGTGTCAAAGGCAATGTAGGTTCTGGCGTGGCCTATATGGGAGTAATCCCACACCGTTGGGCCGCAGACGTATACGCGAACCCTGTTCTTCACTAAGGGTTCGAAGACCTCGACTTTCCGACTCAGACTATTATAGATCTTCAAGACCATTTCAATCTCTCAACGAAGTTAATCTAGGCTGCGATCACCCATTTTTCCTTTTTCCTTGAAAGCTAACTATCTATAGGGTACATGGCCAAAATGAATCCGTCTAGACCCCCTCATGTAGGACAAGCACAAGAATGGAACCTCGCAGTACCGCCTTAAATCTCACGTAGGGCGTTTTCAACCGCACCATCGACCCCTATATATAGCCCCCCCACCCACATGCAAACACACAAGCCTCTGACTCAACTTCGCCTTGCAGACAGGAACTGTAAGGGTTTCCATGCAACAAGACTTATCACAAAGTCTTTCTTTAAAGAGACGATGAATTGAAGAGGAATGCGCCATGAGAATACTGCATACGTCGATAACCGTGAAGAACATGGAGGAGTCCATAAGATTCTATCGCGATGTCATGGGGCTTGAACTCCAAGGTAGGAGAGAGATCCCAGAGAACAAAGCGGAGATCGCTTTCCTCGCAGATATGGAGAGCGACGCACAGATAGAACTTACCTATTGGAAGGAGAAGAAGGACTGGAATGAAGGCGATGAGCTCGATCATATCGCTTTTGCTGTATCGGACATGGACGAGGCTATGAAGAGGTTCAGGAAGCAGAAAGTCGAGATAGCTGAAGAACCATACTCATTGAAAGGGTCATCGACAAAGATAGCCTTCATTAAGGATCCTAACAACATCTGGCTGGAGATCATCGAGAGAAAATAAACCGATATTCAACGAAGCGTTTTTCAGCACTTCTAGAAGCAAGTGGAGTGTGCAGTCAATATCCATGGGTGAAAGAATCAGGACTAGACCTCATCTTTCGCTATTAGCGCTGATCTCTTTCATCTCCGCTTTCATTGTTGCAAGGACATTTACAGCGCTCTATCCAACAACCATTTGGGAGATTCGCGGGCTTCACATACATCACTTTTGGTATGGCTTAGCCATGCTTGCTATTGGCGGTTGGCTTGGCATCAGCATCGAAAACGAGCGGCTTAACCGAGTGGCAGCAGTCCTGTTTGGTGCCGGAGGCGGCATCATAGGGGACGAAGTTGGACTTTTACTTACCCTAGGAAACTACTGGACCGAAATCACCTACACATTCATAATAGCATTCTTAGCTTTCGTGTCTATCCTGGTCCTTCTAGTCAAATATGCGGAACCCATCAGCACAGAATTCGCACAGCTCTTACGCAGCCAAGCAAGCCTCTATTTCGGCGCTTTTCTACTGGCAGTTTCAATCTCGTTTATCTCGGAAACCGAAAACCCTGCAATAATCGCTGTCTCAAGCGTCTCAGCCATAGCGGCATGCCTTATCATCTTGGCATACTTTATTCAGCGAATGCGAAGAAAACAAAGCCACTTTTGTTAGACTCTTCGATGGAATTTCGGCTAGAAAACCTCAAATCACCCTCACATCCATCATATTTTCCGTGGTTTAGAGAATTGAAGTACGCTCTCATAG
>CAYXJU010000328.1:0-1777 GCA_964464765.1 uncultured Candidatus Bathyarchaeia archaeon
GGACGCAGTTATCGAAGCAATTCCGCAAGTTCTGCGTGATGTTCGAGGAGCCAAGGTAGTGATCGTAGGCAATGGAAGTTTCTCAGGATCGAAGAGTGGATTGGGGTTATCTAAATCGGAAAAGTGGCATGTCAAACTCAGAAAACTTGTCGACTCTCTCCACGTTGAGGAAAATGTAATCTTCGCGGGATACCTGCCTCAGCGCTTACTTAACGCAGCATACGAAAGCTGCGATATGACTATTCTCCCGTCACGACAAGAAGGTTTTGGGCTGGTGGTCGTAGAAAGCTGGTTGTACAAGAAGCCAGCGCTAGTCTCAACTAAAGCTGGAATTGCAGAGCTTATAAATGACGGCATAAATGGACTGTTGATTGATTCTACAGATTCGTTCGCGATAGCTGAGAAGATTTCAGCGGTTTTGACAGATCAGAGATTGGCCGATGACTTGGGAAAGAACGGTTATCTTACATCTAGGAAATGCATGATAGATGAAGGTCTTCGAGCCGAGTGGCAAATCATCGAGAGGCTAGTCTGATTTGAGCATGGTAACCTTTGCCATACCTCCGATCCTTAGCGAAGTAATCCTCTTTCTATCGGTTCTGGTTGTTACTTGGCTCGTTGCACACTTTGTGGGCAGTTTCCTGGGAAGGTTTCTGAGGCGTGGTCCGCCCCTCGTATTGGCACATGTACGCCGCTTAGCGCTTACTTTCATCTGGTTGATCGGTATCCTCTTGGCGTTGGCCCAAGTAGGCCTCCGCATAGAGATACTGCTTCTCCTCATCGGACTGTTCGGAGCTGCTCTCGCGATAGCCAATAAGGATACTTTGGAGAACCTATCGGCGAAGTACTTCGCTGATTTCTACATTCCCTTCAAGGTTGGAGATTCAATAAGCATACGCGGATATTCAGGAAAAGTCATTGAAGTCAATCCGATAAGCACGGTATTGATCACTGAAGGTGAAAACCTAATATCTGTTCCAAATTCACTTTTTCTACGAGAAGTAGTTGTCAACAACACTTCCCAAGCGTGGAAGGAAGTATCGATTCCAATAATCATCAGCAACGAGATTCCTCTACCAGGGTTTGAAAGCAACATCCTCCGAAGCTGCCATAAGATCAAACATCTCCTAGACGAACGCTTTCCACCTATTTTGACAGTGAAGAATCGAGAGACAAAAACGACCGAGCTGACTTTGACGTTGATGATAAAAGAGCCTGAAACGAAGGATGCCATTGTCTCCACCATAACAAACAAGATTTCAGAAATCCAGGCACAAATGAAGAATGCCCGTCATCAGATAGGCAGCATCTAGGGGCAACTGGTAAGACAGAATGACATCACTAAATGACTGAAACCCCCATCCTCCGTCCCAGACACGAATCCCCGACGAAAAGGGAGCAGACTGCTAGAAAAGATGGGTTTGGTGTAAATTCACGCGCATGCAACAATTTCTCACGGACTACCATGCTTCTATGTCTGGTATCCACACCATATTTTTTGGCGGATGAATCCAGTGTTTAGACAATGAGGCGGGTCCGCCTGTAGGCATCCAGTTAACTGAGTTAATCGTCAGTTGAAATGTCATGATGCCTATTTTTGCAGAAGATCACATATAGATACTCCCAGAATTATTGTAAGAAGTTATTTGGCGGGTTTCGTATACACTTTGAAGAGCCCTGAACTCGTATCGTATTCTCCTACCTTGGTTACGTCTATATCGTAGGAAATTAAACATATAGTAACGTGCTGCAACACTGTTAACCTGAATTTCTGAAT
>CAYXJU010000329.1:0-1749 GCA_964464765.1 uncultured Candidatus Bathyarchaeia archaeon
CCGATTATTGAGTAAGTTCGTTCTTCAAATTGAAAGCCAAGCAGAGCGCTCTAATCTGTGCTTCTTCCATTCCTTTCCGACCGCAAGGCTTTGGTCGTGGAGGTTGACAGCAATTTCTCAAGGGGCTCCAGATCTGGTTTGCTGAAGTCTACTTCAACCGTTAATGTCGGGAGGAATGAGGTATTCATAACGTAATACTATTCAACTGAAAGAAACAAGGAAACCGTTAGGTTGTTGGCATCAGACATCAGTCGCGGATGTGAGTGATTTCAATTCAAGCAGCTGAATCGCGCCTTGACTACCAAAATCACGTGTGAGATATGTGGATACCTCGGTATTAATTTTGTTCTGAGAACAACCTTCGGGAGCTGTTTTTGCTATCTGATTTTTGAGCCGTTTGCTACATCTCTGTCCAGTGAGAGGAGAGAGACTTTGCCATCATCTTCGGCGGCCAATAGCATTCCTTGCGAAGATTCCCCTGAAAACTTCGCGGGCTTGAGGTTGGCCAAGAACACCACTTTCTTCCCCTTCAATTCTTCCTCCGTGTAGTAGGGTGCCAGACCCGCAACGGTCTGTTTGGTTCCAACACTCCCCAAATCGACAAGAATCTTGTATAGTTTCTCAGTCCTTGGAACTCGTTCCACGCTGACTATTGTTCCTGTACGCAGGTCCAGTTTCTGAAACTCAGAATACGAAATTTCAACCAAAGACAACTATCATGACCCCTGTCCGGACCAAGCTGACGAGATACCTTATATTTTTTCCTAAAATCATCCATGAACCGCCATCGGAAAAAGACTTTACTATTTGTGCCACAGAAGATGCGGAACCAGTGACCGCATTGTCAGAAGTGCACCTGACTATCCAACCTCTTGGTAGACGAGTCAACGTTCCCGTCGGAGAAAGCATCTATTCAGTAGCGAGGTCAGCAGGAGTGGCAAGTGAAGCATTCTGTGGGGGAAAAGGGCTCTGCGGCAAGTGTAGGATCATCGTTAGGGAAGGGGGGGAACTCTTGAGTGGTTTAACGGATTCAGAGGTTAAGTTCCTCTCCAAGACAGAAATCCGAGATGGTTACAGACTCGCGTGCGAGACCACAGTTAAGGGGCCCGGCGACTTGGTGGTTGAAATTCCAAGGGAGAGCCAAGTTCGACGCCAGCGCTTGTCTGTACTTGGAATCGAGAGGAAGACCCGTCCGAGACCATCCATTTCGAAATATACTGTGCGGGTGCCGCAACCCAGCCTTGAAGATATCACAGCAGACCTGGAACGATTGCTAGAAGCTTTGAATCTCACACACGGCCTCGGCAACCTTTCTGTTAACCACGATACCCTGAAGAAGCTTCCCGAGACTTTGAGACGCATGGATTGGACGGTAACTGTTTCGGTAAGGAATGGTGAAGAGATTATTGATGTTGAATCTGGCGATACATCTGAAAAGTGCTATGGTTTTGCGGTTGATATTGGAACCACCAAACTGGCAGGGTACTTGGTCAACCTCAATGATGGTTCTGTGATTGCCACATCTTCAATGATGAATCCACAGATTCCGTACGGCGAGGATGTCATCAGTCGGATCTCCTATGTCATGAAAGATAGAAAGAAACTTGCGGAACTTCAATCGACCGTCATTGGTGGACTGAACAAGTTGTTAAGCGACGCTCTGAAAGCTGCAAAGATACAAGACGAACTTGTTTATGACGTGGTCGCGGTCGGAAATACCGCTATGCACCATATCTTCTTCGGCATAAC
>CAYXJU010000330.1:0-1737 GCA_964464765.1 uncultured Candidatus Bathyarchaeia archaeon
CAAAGTTTCCGTTCAACCAGAAGCCCGCTGAACGTCCAAGACTGGAGCCACGAACATGTATACTGAGAAAGTGATGGAACACTTCAGAAATCCCAGAAATGTGGGCGAAATACCTGACGCTGACGGTGTAGGAACCGTTGGAAATCCGATTTGTGGAGACCTCATGACAGTCTACATCAAGGTCAAAGACAATGTTATCACAGATGTGAAGTTCAAAACTTTTGGATGCGCCGCTGCTATAGCTACAAGCAGCATGACCACGGAACTTGCGAGAGGCAAGAATCTCCAAGACGCGTTGAAGATTACTCGTGGAGATGTAGCAGACAGCCTCGGAGGTCTGCCGCCAATCAAGATGCATTGCTCGAACCTAGCGGCCGACGCACTTCACGCCGCCATCAAGAACTATTTGTATAATGTTGAAAAAGCCAAGAACAATAATCCCCCGGCCCAAGCATAAGTTGCTCAAGTAAGTTGGCTTAGACGACACCGGAACACGATACATTCGTAAATGCATCCCTTGTCTTCGTATTGTTGAATATCTCTTCTCCAACTTGAGAATCTTTAAGTGCAGTTCACTGCGTGATCTTGTGCCATGGCTCCAAAACAGGCTAAGACGATTCGTCTAACAATGGCGGCATTGAACGCGGCGCTCTATGCGGGAGTTGGACTTCTAACGTATTTAGGGGTATTCGCTCCTATCGTTGGCGTCGTCAGATTCTGGGGTCTGGCGGTCGTGGTTCCAGCAGTCTTCGCCGCGCTGTTCGGCGCCTTTGTTGGTGGTGTGGGAGCATCTATTGGGATATTCATAAGTGACATGGTGGTGCATGGCAACGCTTTGCTTAGTCTTTTGGTTGGTGTCCCAGCTAATTACGTTATGTTCCACCTGATCGGATGGGTTTCGGCGAGAGAAGTGCCCTCAAAGCTGTTCAATGTAGTTCTTGGGTTTGGATCAATCTTCCTTGTTCTCGTCTTCGCCGCAAGATGGTACTTGGGCGGAGAGATTGATGTTCTCACTGCATTGATCTTCGTAGTCTTCTGTGGCGTGAGCCTGTTACTTCTTGCAGTCGTCAATCGATTCTGGCCAAGATGGAGGAGTTATGCGATCGGGGCGATCGTTGGAAACGCCTGTGGTAGCGCTATTGTAGGAGTGGGTATCTGGGCGTTCAGCCAATTCTTGGTGCTTCCATCGAATATGGGATATCAACTGCCTCTATCAGCTGCGGTGATATTTTTTGTTTGGACCTTTTCAAACCAGATGCCTTTTCTATTGATTTTCGGACCTCCTATCCTCAACGCGTGTTACAAGGCTTTTCCCTCGCTAACCAAGCTTTCTCAGGCGGAATGATGGCGTCTTGAGGCGAGCAAAGGTCTACTCGCCAGCTGGGATCTCAAGCGTTTTCGAGATAGTAGACAGAGAAACAGGTGGAACGCCGATCTCAAACCCTTTGGAAACTGGCGCGAGAGGAGGAGGATTTGTGATAACCAAGGGAGTTGAGACTGAAGTCAGAGTCGAAAAGAGCGCAAAGAATCATGTCACAGTGCACATAAACGGACAGTTGGACGAGGCCAAAACGACTGACACTGCTGTCCGCATGGTCTTGAGAAAAGCTGGCGTCAATGCAACGGTTTCGGTTCATCACTCAATAAAACCGCCAATAGGTTGTGGATATGGAACAAGTGCGGCGGGATCTCTGTCAGCAGCCTTTGCACTCTGCAAAGCCCTAGACCTAGACATGA
>CAYXJU010000331.1:0-1732 GCA_964464765.1 uncultured Candidatus Bathyarchaeia archaeon
CTTGCTAGGATGAGCCTTTCAACTGACAATGCCTCAAGTCTAGAGGGTCTTAACTTCAAGTATTGAAATGCTCTTCATGCTGGGTTCCAGTAGTGGCAGTCGCACAAGTTGGTTAGGCTTATCCAAACCTAGGAGTGAAGCATGCGACCATATGCGTTCCGCCCGCATCGATCAATTCGGGTTGTTTCTCTGAACAAATAGACTGAGCGGACGGGCATCGTGGGTGGAATCTGCATCCTTTGGGAGGATTGATTGGACTAGGTATCTCTCCTTTGGGAATCATCCGCGACAACTTAGCTTTTGGGTCTGGGACCGGGATTGATGACATCAACGCCAAAGTGTATGGGTGCAGCGGGCTGCTGAAAACATCTTCTTTCGGGCCCATTTCCACAATCTTGCCCAAGTACATTATCGCAATGTGGCTGCATATGTAGTTGGCCATTGCAAGATCGTGAGTAACGAAAACATAGGTTAGATCAAACTCCTTTTTTAGTTCAATCATTAACTCCAGAATCTGCGCTCTGACCGAAACATCGACCATGGCAATCGGTTCATCGGCTACCGCGAGCTTGGGGTTCAATACTAATGCTCTGGCAATGACTACCCGTTGTCTCTGCCCTCCACTTAGCTGATGAGGATAACGGTCATAGAAGTTCTCCCACGGTCTTAGACCAACTCGTTCCAGAATCACCTGTGTCCTTTCGATTTGTTCACTTCGCGTGCCAATTCCTTGGAATGACAGTGCATGCCTAATCGCTTCACCAACTCTAATCCTAGGACAAAGGGAAGAAGCAGGGTCTTGGAAGATCAATTGCATGTTCTTTCTAAATCTGCGAAGTTCTTCTCCGCCTAGAGTGGCGAGGTCAACTCCTTCGAAGACGATCTTGCCGGATGTAGGTTCAATTAGTTTGAGGCACAGTCTTCCCGTCGTGCTCTTTCCAGACCCACTTTCGCCAACAAGGCCAAGAATGTCTCCCCGGCTCACTGAGAATGAGATGTCATCAACAGCATGTACGAAACTCTTCTGTGAGGTGAGCAGTTTGTCTAAGAAACCCTTCTCGACGGGAAAGTACTTTTTCAAATTCGTAACCGTGAGCATGTTGCCCAATTCTTCTCACCCTTTGTCGTAGAGGTGGCAAGCAACCTCTGCGTTCTCTTGTTTCAGAAGCGCTGGTTCGTCTTTCTTGCAGCGATCGAAAGCGAATGGACAGCGGGGATGGTAAAGGCAACCTGGAGGGGGGGTCGCAAGGTCAGGAGGCGCACCTGGGATCCAAGACAAAGTCTGTTGCTTCTTAGTGATGTTGGGAACGGAATTCAGAAGCGCTTGGGTATAGGGATGAAGGGGTCTCTCGAATAATGCTTCTGTCTCAGCGACCTCGGCAATACGTCCTGCGTACATTACAGCCACTCGGTCTGCGGTTTCAGCCACTATTCCAATGTTGTGTGTGATCAGAATCAACGTGAGCTTGAGGGTTTCTTTGAGTTGTTTCAGAAGTTCAACAATTTGAGCTTCGACAATAACGTCGAGAGACGTTGTCGGTTCGTCAGCGATTAGAAGGCTTGGATTGAGGGCAAGGGCAAGTCCAATCATGACTCTCTGTCTCATTCCGCCGCTGAACTGATGTGGAAAATCGTTGATTCTCTCAGGGAGTATTCCTAGGCGCTGTAGTATGTCTTGAGCCCGCTTGAGTGCGTCGCCGCTACTGATATTTTTTTCATGGGTTCGTATCGT
>CAYXJU010000332.1:0-1706 GCA_964464765.1 uncultured Candidatus Bathyarchaeia archaeon
GGCGGGTGTTCCTGTTTTGTTGAAGGTTGGAATGTCTGCGACGATTTGGAAGCTTCAACTATAATTAGTCCACCTTTCTTCTTCGATGGGACTATATGGAGCAATCCGTGAAGCATTATTGCTGAGGCATTCTTTATCTCGATCTTATCTCCAACAGAAACCATGTCTATCTGATTGCTCCAAAGCGGTAACCTGATAGATCCAGACGTATCGGTTACTGTGGCGACACAGAAGCGTACGGGATTACCGCTTCGAGAATGCCCTTGCATCATCTGCGTCTTCTCACTTATCTTTCCCTTCAGATCCACGTTCCTCATTCCTGCATGAACCTGTATTATCGATAAGGCGAGGCTTTGTGGCTTCTTGATGGATTGAGAATGCTCAAGTAGGATAGAGTATAACCCCTTGATTTTTGCTGGGGTTTCCCACATTATATTTCTCATTCTAATCTGAGCGATAACTTTCGAATCTTTCTCCAAGAGAAAGATGGTATGATCCTCGGTTCTTTTGCGGAGACTGATCGTCAGTGGACCACATGTAACAGTCAGTTTCTCTCTCGTTTCATAGAGGCTGTTCAAGAGTTCGTAGGGGTCGACTCCATGTTTGTTGGCGGTGTAGATGAGGTATCCAAGGTTTGAAGCACTCCAACATGAATGCCAATGTCGCTTGTGAAGCGACTGTTTCCATAATGTCGTCAGGCTCATCTTTCATGCTTCCGCCTCGATAACGTAGAGCGAGCACAGTGATGGCTACCGTTGGCAACAAGACATATATTCGTTTTGATCTGTTGCCTCAACATTCGATCTATCTCTATGTGGTTCTTTGCTCGTAGTGGATGAGTTCTTTCTCTTCGAGAGTTTCCTGAAGTTTGGTTGCGGCACGATAGATCTCTTCTTCCTTTTTTGCTCCTGTAATTACAAGTTTTCCACTTGTGAAGATCAATATTACAATTTTCGGTTCTTCCATGCGGTAGATCAAGCCTGGAAACTGTTCAGGCTCATACATGCTCCTCTTTAGCGAGTATGCTACTTTTTCTAGATCTATAGTTCCACCCAATCCTGCTGAGGCGACTATGTTCTGTACCTGAAAGTCGGGTTTCCCGACAATGACGATCCCATTCCTTTTTAGGTGCTCCACAACTTTCATCACAGTTTTCTTCGCTTGTCGTTCAGACTTGGCTCCTGTACACACCATTTTTCCAGAACTGAAGAGGAGCGTCGCAGTCTTGGGCTTCTTCAACCTGTAAACGAGCCCGGGAAACAGTTCCGGCCGATATTCGACGCCTGGAAACACTCGAAGGATGGAGTTAAGGTCTATCTGTTGTTTAAGATTAGCTGTGGCGACGACGTTCTCTATGTTTATGAACGTCTTTGCCAAGCTTTTATGGCTTCGAGGTCGGATATTTCGCCAGAACCCCATTATCTCATAAGCTGTCTTTGTATACTTCAAAGGTTGATGATGGGAACAAACGTGGTTACTCGCCACGATCCGACGGTAGCTATGGCACCTTGCCTACATACAATAGTTGAATTGTTACTGGGAGGCTTTGGATTGTGGTTCTCCTCCTGGCGTTTTTTCCTTCTTTTTTTAGGCTTCTTAACCATCTTAGGCTTGCCCAAGCAATTCACCTCGCTGAGATCAAGGTCAGGTTCACTTCATTCATTCTACGGAAAACTTGCAAGATCAACGTCTGGCAGACGTTTCAA
>CAYXJU010000333.1:0-1691 GCA_964464765.1 uncultured Candidatus Bathyarchaeia archaeon
TCGGCTTAGTCGGCCTTCAAGGTGTTGGAAAGAGCAGCACGTTGCTTGCCATACTCTTTCACAGGATGATCTCAGAGAGAGAAGCCTGGCGCAAGAAGCACAAGTCATACCCTGATCCAACACACCCCTACGATACGATCCGGTTCAAGTGGCGAAGAGAGTCTGAACTCTTTCCAAGCCTACTTGACGGTACACATGAAGCTTCAGCAAGCTTTCTCATAGAGTGCAGGGCGGTCCTATTTCAGCAGCTGCTTGGATACCGCATTCTCCTTGAGAAGAAATTGATCGACAATCCCCAGCTAATGAATATTGACTGGGCTGAGCCGAGGCTGGGAAAGACAGTTACCAAGAAGCTGCGCAAGATCGCGTGGCTGCAGATGCTCCGCGAGAAGAAGACTATTCTTCTCGACAGCGCGCGTGTTCAAAAACAACCTAAACCTTACCATCCATCATAAATTTTGGATTTGCTATGGCAGACGAGCACAAAACCACTCCTTCTTAAGAACACTGTTTGTTCACGTTATGCAAAACAGTGGTGGGCATGTGCCCGAGAATTTAGATTCTTCACTTGGCCAGTTTTCGCTCCAGAATTCTCTTGATTTTCGCCGCAATCTCCTTCATCCTCGATTCGTTCCTTTCGAGATAGTCGGGCGTGATGAAAAAGCCCTTGTATGCGATCTGATTCCTCAGCACCCTCATGCTGTCTATGAACCGTATTTCTGAATCAGAGAATTGCTTGAAGAACTCTTTCAAATATCCGACTAGAACCTCGTGGCTAAGCGTCTTGTAACCATCCACAGCCATCAGAGCAGTAATCGCTTCCTTGATTATTTCATAGTAGTCCTCAACAACAAGCGATGTGAACTCCTTCCTATCCTTCAGCTCCAACGCCTTCATCCTGATCTCTATCATCCTCAGTATCGACTTGGCCATCTTCTTGTCCGGCCTCACCTTCCGCACTTCTTCCTGCGAATACTTCCACAGCTTCAATCAAAACACCTCCAGGTAGCCATAGACCACTATGCCGTTGACTATGTTGTTTAGGAGCTCTTTGGGTATGTCCGAGACGTTCTTCTCAAAATGCAGAGAAACCTTTCGCCTGAGCTTGGCTTCGAATCTGCTCAAATCAACGTCCTTCCCTTTTGCCATGACGAGCAGATCCACGTCGCTTTCTTCCACATCCTCACCCCTGGACGCTGAACCGAAAACAACAACCGCATCTGGAACGAATTCATCTACTAGATAATCAATAATCCCCGATTCGTGGAGCCGCAGTAGCATGTCGTTTCTCTTATGGACCTTGAATAACTCGCTCCCTGTCGAGACGTAGCTCTGGTAGACGCCCCTTTTTTCCTTCTTGATGAGCCCCTCCTTCTCCAATAACTTCACGTGATTCCTGACAGACGGCATACCCATCCTCAGCATCCTGCAGATCTCTCTCAATTGAAAATGCCTTGTAGGATAGTCGAAGAAGAGTCGCAGTATTTGATATGCGGTATAGTTTTGTATCATGTGATATATTTTTGTATCAGATGATACATAAAGCCAACGGTCGGCGTATTTCTCCAACAGCCTAGCGTTCTTTTGTGGTGTACCGGGCGAGATTTGACACCGCAACCTTCGAGTACAGCCTCTCCACTCACATCATCATTAGTACATCCTACTAACTCGTATCAATGGAATTTGAAAGC
>CAYXJU010000334.1:0-1688 GCA_964464765.1 uncultured Candidatus Bathyarchaeia archaeon
ACCTCTGGCAACATGGAGGACGATTGTAGTAGCGCCTGTCTAGGTGTGGTTTTCAGGTCAGAAATAAAACCTAGAGTTTTTGTCCTAAGAGTAAGAAATCCTCGCGTAGGCCCCTCAACTTGTTGAAGAACTCCCTCGACGCGTTTTTGATTCGCTCGTAAGAGAGCTTCCTGCTCATGTCTAGGTTTACTTATTAGATCAGATATTGTTTCTGAATCTTGTGCGCTCTCGGCCTCCATGTATAGATCATCTATCGTTGCCAAGGTGCCTGAAACCGAAATTACAGTCTGAGCATCATAGGTGAATCTTGTTATTGCTTCCCAGCTACTCCGAAATAACCTTGTCTTACGATAGAGAACTTCTACTTCCTTATTTCCTTCGTTTATTCTAATTAGGCCTTCTCTGTATTCTTTATTTGAATATTTTATGGACTTAAGCTTGAACTCGAGACTCATAATATCTTTTCCACCTTAAGATCTTGAGAATTGCCGGCTATGGCATCATAGCCTTTCTTGAGTTTAGCATATGTTTGAGTTTCTTTTAACCCGTAGAACATAACTATATCGTACAGTCCAAACTTACTATGTTTCTCGTAAAACTGGTATTCTGTGCTAATTGAATCGACTAAGTTATTGGAACAATATTGTCTGAATCCTTGAATTATTGGCTTCTCCAAATCTTTCTGTGCCGCGGCCATGAGGTACGCGGTCCGTATGTCTCCTAATTGCAGATCTAAGGAGGCTTGATGACTCTGAACAAAGAAGGCATCATGAACTGTTCTATATACATTACTTGATGCCGCCATAAGAGCGGAGAAGGCATGAATCTTGACTCCAAGGCGAGCATCCCTTTGGACAAAATCCATTAAATCACCAATAGGAGTCAAGAGGAAAGACAGAATCAGGGCTAGTGCTCGATTTCCCAGTGCGAGACCCTCCTGCTCCGAGAAACAAGATGCCTCTTCGCGATAGCTGCTCGTCGCCAGTATCAGGGGGAATCCTCTTTGAAAGGCTGCTGTCAGCGCCACATAGCTTGTATGTTGTTCAAGGGGGGTGGAACCTGTATCGGCGGTTATGGCGAAGACCAGTGTATTTGTCTCAACTGGTAGAGCAAGTAGAGCTAGAACAGATAGAGGGTTCAACGTATCTACCATCATGACCTTGTAGCGGGATTCACTGAAACCAATCAGCTTCAGCCATTTCTTGAACTTCTTCGAGTACATTACGTGAAAGTCAAGCCAAGTTCCTCCCTCAACCTTCCCCACAATGTAACTCTCAACCCCTTCGGTCTCCTTGCCACCCATGAGAAGTTGAGCCCCATAGACCCCACGAAGTGACGAAGGAGGGAAACCCACATAGAGCACCGATACCTCTTCGAAACTCACCCCTACTTCTGGGACCTTAACGAGTTCGGTGCAAGCATCTTTGTAAAGCACCTCCCCTCCACAGGTCTCACACGTGATGTTCAAAGCGCATTCATGACCATTGACGCATCTAGGCATGTCTTACTTCAAGCACCTCGTTTACATCATCATACCTAACAGATGGATTTGTCATGGAATACAGCCTAGTGAAAATGATAGCTGCCTCATGTTGAAATGGCAAGTCTGAAATATCCAGCACATTCCTGTTCTGCATAAGATGTTCAATCACTTTCTTTGCAGCGGAGTACTGGGACAGTATAATTAG
>CAYXJU010000335.1:0-1658 GCA_964464765.1 uncultured Candidatus Bathyarchaeia archaeon
TTCGTTGTCGATCAGCCAAGGATGCCGCGAACCTTGCACGTGCGTTGAGATTGAGGTCCCCAAAGATCGAGCAGAAAGAGAGGGCAGTGTATGCCCTGAAAGTTCATGTGAAGGAGAATTTGATTTACGTGACCAGAAAGGGAATCCTGCGTCGTTAGTTTAGTGATGTTCAGCTAATATTGTGAGGTCACTGTTTGTATCTCAAACCAAATTGGAGAGCCTTGGTTTGGCGGAAATTGCTAGTCGCTGATTACTTTTCTATCTCTTAGATCATCAGCAATGTACTTAAGTCCCAGTTCCTCGAGTTTGGCCCGGGTTGGATGACCAGTTTTGACATCCCATTTTCTTATCGTGTAGTATTCATCTTTCAGTTTCTCGAAGATCCTTCTATCTAGGACTTTTATTTTTGTGTCTATGGGGTCCGTGAAGAATTTGTCTTGATGCGTGTCGTCTGCTCTTGTCAGGCCTTCTCTGGCATTATAGGCTCTCTCGACGTTGTAGACTCTTTCGCCAATCTCTACCAATCTCTCCGCTGTGAAGTTCTCACCAGTCGCCGTTGTTAGCATATCAGCAAACTCTCTCAAGCCTGGGCATTCAGCGGATTGAGACCATGTATCATTCTTGCATAGTCCGATGCAATCAATCACAGTATTCAAGTGTTCGAAGAATGCAACTGCCTCGGCTTTGTATTCGGGGCTGCTGTCGTCCGTAAATTCGTACGGGATTCCTTTCCATACTCCGAATGCGTTGCTCAGCGGCATCCCCTTGAGGTGATCAGCTCCTCTGGTTGATGTTGCATGAGCTAGTGCTGTAGCCCAACCTGTTCGGGGGTCGATCTCGAGTCTTCCACCTTTGACGTGATACGCGAATTTCTCAGAGCCCTTGCCAAACTTCTTGGAGGCGTGTTTGACTCCTTCTGCCAAGAGATCGCCTATTCCTTCACGTTTGATTATCTTGTCGAGCATTTGAAGCGCGGCTTCTTTGTTTCCCCATGTAAGTTCTATTCCGTCAGTGTCTTTCTTTGTTATGAGTCCCTTTTCCATACAATTCCATTGCCCACGCGATGGCGTAGGCGGGGCCGTCACAGTCAACTCCAAGCCTGTTTGTTTCAATAGTCCATTTCAACACGAAGTTCAGATCGTAAATTCCCATCATTTGACCGTCGATCTGTTGGTCGTATTCGAAACCTTCTCCAACCAAACCAGCATATTCACCTGACTTTGCAATCAGGACATGTCCACAGTGGAGTGGGCAGGTGAAGCATCCTTTCCATTTCACAATCATGTTCTTGAAAGCTTCAAGTCCAACTTTCGGAAACTCTTCAGATGGAACCCTGGGCAACTTATAATTCATTGTTGGATTGGACTTCTGAACCTCGTTTCTAAGCCAATTCAACCAAGGTTTGCCGTATATGCCAACGGTCTTCATCTTCGGTGAGGTTCTCACCATCATTCGGCTCTTGTCACAGATTTCTTCAAACTTCTCTGGCTGAGCCACTTGGACTCCTTTGGTTCCTCTCGCAGCTACAGCCTTGAGATTCTTTGACCCCATCGTTGCACCCATTCCACCCCAGCCGGCCGCCCTTGCCCAGTCATTCATTACAGCAGCGTATCTGAGTAGTCTCTCTCCGGCAGGGCCGATTGCAGCCACTTTTACAT
>CAYXJU010000336.1:0-1640 GCA_964464765.1 uncultured Candidatus Bathyarchaeia archaeon
TTGCTGAAATTGCATACAATTTGAACATACCTAGCAACAGTGTCTTCCACCACAAAGGAGCCGTAGGCTCTGTCTTTGCCGTGATGTTCGGTTATACGGTGGAAGCAGAATGGGGGAGACTAATCGTTCACCTAGCATATCTTGCAACAGCACTCCCACTTGTGCTCAGAGTCTTTCGAAAAAAAAGAACAGAGGTCAAGATACCTCACGGAATAGGAAGGTTACGAATATCACAGCCAAGTAAAGGGCGGTAACTCAAAGAAAGAGCAACTATTAACGCAGAAGGCAAGAGAAAAAATGAGGGAAAGAAGGTTCTGCTTCATTGGCAGGCTCTACAGGAGCTTTAGCGCCTCTTCCCTCAGGACGGCTGCCAATGTCTCTGTAGCTACTGCACCTCCTGCACCGATGGAGAATCCCATGGCTTCCTTCTCATCAGGAGCTTCGAATATTGGTACGGTATCGTATCGGCCGAGAGTCCAATAGAACCCTAGGATTTAGAGACTTGAGATGAGAGTTCTTTGGTAGGTTTCCTCCTAAATCTGCCCAGACTAATGAAAATCAAACTACTTCTCCCAATAATGCGCTATCTCATAAGGGCATTAAATCTTTCTTTAGCCAAGCACCAGTCGAAGACCAAGCTTCAGCAACTGCCTAGAAATCTAGGATAAAGCAGAAATGAAAACCGAAGCAAATGCAACCTGTTGCGCCTGAATTGGCGACGGCTCCTTTCAGGCTATTGTTAGTCCTTTCAGCAGCATATCTTCTATTTCTTCTTTTTTTGGAAAGTTTTCTTGCCGACCGATCACTTTGTCTTCCTTCAAGAGCAGTATGGTGGGCACACTCATGACATCGTAATCCTCCCACTTCTTCGTCGTGATAATGTCCATCTCGTAGAGGTACACCTGTCCTGAAAACTTCTCCAAGGCTGCCTTTAATCTGGGTTTCAACGTCTTGCATGACGGACATGTTGGCGACGTAAACACTAAAACCACGGGCTTGTTTGATTTTACGACCAGATCTTCAAACTCGCGGTCGGCTATATGTCTGAACATTGTCTCCTCTTCTTTGCGTAGAAGAACCTTAGAGAACTTTCCAAGTAACCCTTCATACTTTTTGTACGAAAGCCTGAACCCTAGATCCTCGATTCTTCTTTCAAGTTCAGGTACACCAATTCTCTTCGGGTCATAGGTCACAACAACTTTCTTCATCAAGAAGTTTACACGGACATCTCTTACGCCAATGAGTTTCTTTAGCTCCTTCTCTATGATTGATGTGCACGTTGGACAGTCCATCTCAACAATAGGCAAGAGTACGCGATTAGTCTTATTAGACAGATCGCCCATCAACACTCCAGCCTCTTCGAGCAATCAATCGAGGATCGAAGTGAATCTTCTCAACAGTAGAGAGTTTGTGACAACTGAAACCGAGCTTAATGCCATAGCCGCAGCTGCATAAATGGGATTCATGACGATCCCTAATGGAGCTAGGATTCCAGCGGCTATAGGAATCAAGGCCACATTGTAGGCGAAAGCCCAAAAGAGGTTCTCTTTTATCTTCCGAACAGTACTCCTGCTCAGCTGGATCGCAGCCACCACGTCTCTCAAATCATCTTTTATGAGGACTATACCTCCAGTCTCAAT
>CAYXJU010000337.1:0-1633 GCA_964464765.1 uncultured Candidatus Bathyarchaeia archaeon
ATACGGGACAGATATTAGCAAAAGAAGGCTGACAATGAAGACAGCCACTGGAGCAAGCAAGAGCACTGCAACTCTACTTCTTCCACCAACAGCAAAGTTCGAAACTACGGCCTTGCTACGGTATGAAACCAGGGAATCTAGTCCGCTCTTTATTCGAGTCAACTCAATCGGAGCATGCGCCAGCTTCTTGGTCTCCTCTAGCAGTTCCTTGACATGATCAGTGTCAAATACGCCATTCACTAGGTTCGCATTCAGGAATCCAAAAACCTTCTTCTCGTAGTCATCCTCCCCTCCTGAGGGATCATGGGTTTCTATCAGTAGCCCACTATTTTCTGATTCCAGAGGATTCTTCAGTTTGAACCGAACCTTCCCTCTCATCTGAAGATCGAGTAGAGTCGCATACAATCCATTTTCATTAAAGCGGTTGACATCGCTACCAAATATCAGGTTAACAAGCCACGGTTTTCTCTTGGAAGGTATGAAACTCAGGTATTTCGGAACATCATATAGTCTCTCTTTCCCATATTTCGAATACATGAATAGAAAGGCAATCGGCAACGCAAAGACTAATGCGTACGAGACATACGCAACGTACGTAGCCAAGTAGTAAGGCAAAACGTACAGAAAGTTTGCAGTCTCTGTCTTGGATCTTACACTCTCAACTCGATTCTTGAAGCCTTTCATGTTCGAGAGAGCATCTTTCTCAAGTAGCAGTTCTACCTCAAGCAGTTGATCGTGTCCAGATTTCCCTCGAACAACGATCTCGTTGTTGTGATGTTCCACGACGAGGTCTGGGGGATGCGGATACGCTGCCAATACTGAATTTGCATCTTCAACCGTTATTGTGACGTTTCCGTATGCAATGTGGGTTGATGCGAACTTCAAGTTGAGATGGCTGAAAGAATCGTCATACTCGATGGGTGGATGAAGAATGAACCTGTAACCGACATTATACGTTCCTGGTGCGAAATAATCTGGATTGAACACTCCCACTTCGTTCTCATATGCAAGCTGTTGCACATCGTATCGCACGTAGATATCATCTGGAAACACATGTACGGCACCGGAGTAGTCCTTCACATAAGCATAGGTACCAGAATTCGGTGGGTCTATTTCCAATATCTGAACGCTTGAGGAATCAATCTCGTTGAAAGACAGAGGAGCCTCCCAGGTTCTATATAACATCCGGTACGTGTCGGGTGCGTTAACCTGGTACGTGTATCTCTCAAATAGTGTTCCATTCAAGTAGAATGTTGCTTGATAATCCGTTATTGTTATCTCATCAGTCGAGTGTGAGAAGAACTCCCCCGTACCCGCAACAACTACCACGCTTGTCGCTGCAATCAGTAGTGTGACAGCCACAAGTGAGATCATCTGTTTGGTTTCAGCCAACAAAGACGACATCCTTAGCCAATCTGTGCAACACGATCAGATAGCCTTTGTTCAAGGCGTTTCATCAAGTGACAGTTCGCAGGGATCAAGTACTGATATCACTGATTGCTGGATTGATTCTTTTCTTCCTAGGCATAGTGCTGGGGCAACAATCAAACGTGGCTCAGAATGAGGTTAGTGGAATCAAAGTGGGACTTTCAAGGTTTTCTGAAATTTCTGCCTGCGTATCTCCCGGACTTGC
>CAYXJU010000338.1:0-1632 GCA_964464765.1 uncultured Candidatus Bathyarchaeia archaeon
CCCCACAATTTGACGCACATTAAGCGCATCCACAAGACCTAGTGATCTTCTTCCACACTGACTATAGATGACTATACTCGGGGACTCTATTGTGTTATGAAGAGTTATAAGGTACTATGAGATACCATATTCAACTGGGTGAGTTTCAGTGATTACGACAATCCCCTTAGAGAAGGAAACCAGAGAGCGTCTGCGATCTTTTGGAAGAAAGGGTGAAACCTACGATCAGGTCTTGAGGCGGCTGATCTCAATAGCTGAGCATGAGGATTTCATGACACGACAGTACGAACGTTTGAAGGACAAAGGCGCCTTCGTCTCTTTGGACGAGATCTGATGCCTTACCAAGTGAGACTTCATCGTGAGGTCGTCAAGACTCTCTCTAGATTGAGGCCGGAACTTCGTTTAAGAATCATCAGAGCCATGCGCAACCTCCAGAAAGATCCCTTTCAGTCCCGCTCCGGTGCGGATATTGCCAGACTGCGTGGAACCAAAGGGAGGCAGGATCTGTTTCGATTGAGAGTCGGTGACTACCGAGCGATATATGCGGTCGAGGACAACGTTGTCTACGTGACTGATCTTTTTCATAGAGAACGAGGCTACGTTCAAGATCACTAGTAACCAGTGATCGAATCTTGTGCGTACCAACCTCAAGTCTTTGCTAGGATCTCGACCACATCCTGTTTCTTTCAGTGTCTCCATCCCATTTACCCATCGACCGATGAGATTATGAATACATTGCAGCTCTGAGCTAGCAACAAAACATGAAAATGGCGATCATAGGTCATTAGAAATGGCGATTTCAAAACAGATTGTGCCTCTCAGCTTCTTCGCCCATATGGTAAACGATGGAGCAGAACTGGTTCTCCCCACTCTTCTTCCACTCATGGCTCGCGACTTCAGCCTGTCATATTTGCAGATTGGAGTTCTTGGAGGCTCTATGATTATTGCTATTGGATTTGGTCAAATGCTCATGGGATACCTCTCAGATCTTACGGGAAGAAGGATAGTATTTGTCTCTCTGGGACTTGTTTTGCTTTCTCTGGGCATGTTTGGAATTTCAAGATCCATTTCGTACGAACAACTGATACTATCAAATTTGGTCGCGGGCGTTGGAGCCAGTGTCTATCATCCTGTTGGAATCTCGACAATATCACAAATGTTCAAGAATGACAGGAAAGGTAGAGCTCTGGGGATACATGGAGCTGGAGGAAACATTGGCCAATGCGTTTTTCCGTTGGCTGCTGGCATACTGGCTGACTTTGTTGGATGGAGAATTGTCTTCGCAGCATTTCCAGTCCTTGGACTTGTAGTGTCAGTTCTGTTTTTTGCTGTTCTGAGAGAGTCAAAAGTGAAGGTTGAAAAACTGCGATTAAGGTCGATACTGAACTCACGTCTTCTAATTATTGCTCTTTCTCTTGGTTTCATATCAATGGCGGCGAGAGGTATGATAGTGTTCTTTCCGGTTAGGCTTAGTTCAATAGGGTACTCTTCCTCGTACGTGGGATTCTTGTTCTCACTCTTGTTTGGCGCCGGAATATTTGGTCAATACGCGGGAGGATACTTCTCGGACACATATTCAAAGAAGAGAATGATAGCGTACCTCTGTCTCATCTCAAGTGCATTACTTTTCAT
>CAYXJU010000339.1:0-1516 GCA_964464765.1 uncultured Candidatus Bathyarchaeia archaeon
CTGGAACGATTGGACTGAGGATCACAAGTAGAGCTTGAGCTGCAAACAACTTTATCTAATTTTCGCAAGAAGACCCATGGTTTCAACCATGGGATGAATTGCGTTCCAGAGTGAGATGCCAGATGCTTAAATTTTCTATAAAACATATATTTCTTGATGGTCAAGATTGCTTCTAGCCTACAAGTACCGTATCTACCCTAAGGCATGGCAGGAGAGGCTGATGAAAAGCCACCTGTCTGCGTTGTGTGAACTATACAACACACTTAGGGATCTGAAGATCGGTCTTTGGAAGCAGAAGCATATCAGCCTGAGCAGAACCGACTTGAGACTGAAGGCGCTGGGACTTAGACGAGAGAACGAGAGACTTCGGGAAATACATAGCCAGGTTGTCCAGAGTGTCGCCACAAGGCTTGCGAGATCGTTCAAGAACTGCTTTGAGGGCAGAGCAAGATTCCCTAAGCGGAAACATCCGAAGAAATACCTCTCCTTCACCTACCCGCAATCAGGCTTCAAACTATGCAACAATACGTTGTACCTTTCGGGGGTTGGGCATGTCCGAGTCTTCACACACAGACCAATGGAGGGTGAAGTCGAAACCTTAACTGTCAAGTACAATGCTAGACAGTGGTATGCGATATTTGTGTGCAAAATTTCAGACCGGAAGAAGACTCTTATCGGGCAGATTTCAGATGAAGGGATCAAAGGCGGAGATGTGGGATTAATGAAGTTCCTGACGCTCTCAGATGGAGACACAGTGGGGTCTCCAAAATTTCTGAGAAGGTCTGAGGAGAAGATCAAGAGGCTACAGCGGGTAATGTCAAGAGCAAAAAAGGATTCAAAGAATAGGAAGAAGCTGGCTTTGAGACTGGCAAAACAGCACCGTCACGTGGCCTGTCAGAGAGACGACCACCAAAACAAGACACTAGCAACACTATACAAAACCTCGGATATTCTATTCTTGGAGAAACTTTCGGTAACCAATATGGTGAAGAACCACTGCCTAGCCAAGAGCCTCCAAGATGCCTCGCATGGAAAATTTCTCCGCAAGGCACAGTTCAAAGCCAATCTACTCGGTAAATGGTTTCTCCCAGTAGACCCTTGGGGTACAACCCAATTCTGCCATAAATGTTTAACATGGGTTCCGAAAGACCTGGGTGAAAGGGAGCATGCATGCCCGAATTGCGGCGAGGTGCTACCGAGGGATGAGAACTCAGCTAAACTAATCAAGAGGATTGGTCTGTCGGGTTTGAGGTCCGACTATGCCCACGGACGGTGGGTGAAAACGCCCGTAGAGCCGAAGCCTCTACCAACACTTAGAGTGTTGGCAAGCCGAGGTGTTGAAGCGGGAAGCCCACGACTTTAGTCGTGGGAGGACGTCACGAGACCCAATCCACAGATGTCCAAGAAAAAGTTGAGGCAACATCGACCTAGCGGACGAGAGTGATTCCGAGGAAAGATCAGCTAGTTCATCATGATGAGGTCCAGCCTTGAATCATAAGGACAACTCAAACCAGGA
>CAYXJU010000340.1:0-1504 GCA_964464765.1 uncultured Candidatus Bathyarchaeia archaeon
AGAGGACCATGTATGAGCCTGAACAGTTTCCAGGCTTGATCTACCGCATGGAAGAACCGAAAGTTGTGTTTCTTCTCTTCAGAAGTGGAAAGCTTGTAATTACAGGAGCAAAAAAGGAAGAGGAGGTCTATCGTGCCGCAGCCAAACTTCAGGAAACTCTCGAAGAGAAAGAACTCATCCGCTACGAGCAAGAACCATAGTGGTTCCTGTCTACTCGAAGCGCACTAGCTTTCTTTTTGTTAGTTCTGCCTCCAGTTAGGGGTTCCATGACCGATACAGCTCGTACGGCTGACCTTCGAATGGGGACGCTTATAGAGCTGATGCGCTTCCTTGACAGTTTCCACCTTATTCAATTCCTCCAAAACTAACTTTCTGAGCCGGTCTCTGCAATTATCATTGCGGATGCCAGAGGCAATCGAGGCTTTCCTCGCTGTCTTAATTCATTGAACAACATTTCTTATCATCAATTGGTCTAATGTATCCGAGGGCATCAAGGCTCACATAGAGATGGCTGGAATGTTGAGGCAACAGATCAAAACGAATATATGTCTTGTTGCTAACGGTAGTCGTCACTATGCTCGCTCTACGTTATCGAGGCGGAAGCATGAAAGATGAGCCTGACGACATTATGGAAACAGTCGCTTCACAAGCGACATTGGCATTCATGTTGGAGTGCTTCAAACCTTGGATACCTCATCTACACCGCCAACAAACATGGAGTCGACCCCTACGAACTCTTGAACAGCCTCTATGAAACGAGAGAGAAACTGACTGTTACATGTGGTCCACTGACGATCAGTCTCCGCAAAAGAACCGAGGATCATACCATCTTTCTCTTGGAGAAAGATTCGAAAGTTATCGCTCAGATTAGAATGAGAAATATAATGTGGGAAACCCCAGCAAAAATCAAGGGGTTATACTCTATCCTACTTGAGCATTCTCAATCCATCAAGAAGCCACAAAGCCTCGCCTTATCGATAATACAGGTTCATGCAGGAATGAGGAACGTGGATCTGAAGGGAAAGATAAGTGAGAAGACGCAGATGATGCAAGGGCATTCTCGAAGCGGTAATCCCGTACGCTTCTGTGTCGCCACAGTAACCGATACGTCTGGATCTATCAGGTTACCGCTTTGGAGCAATCAGGTAGACATGGTTTCTGTTGGAGATAAAATCGAGATAAAGAATGCCTCAGCAGTAATGCTCCAGGGATTGCTCCATATAGTCCCATCGAAGAAGAAAGGTGGGCTAATCATAGTTAAAGCTTCCAAATCGTCGCAGACATTCCAACCTTCAACAAAACAGGAACACCTGCCTATCGTCCCACTTGACTGAGGTATGAGTTCGAGGGCGATGTTATGACTAGAGTAGATGATTGTGTTCTATGCAAGATTGCGGATGGAAAGCTGCCTTCAAGAAAGATGTACGAAGAGGAATCATTCTTGGGCCTCCGTGGCAGCGCAGCCGGTTCCAACAGTGTTGTCGGAGCATACCCGAGTCTAATG